>NZ_JBEYYJ010000026.1:0-14658 GCF_040645475.1 Streptomyces sp. NPDC046759
GGATGGAACGGTGGTTCTGCCGCCGGCCCGCCAGGCGGAGCTTCGGCGCTCCGGCGGCGTGCCGTGCGGGTCCCCGTCAGGCCCCGAGGCGAAACGACCCTTTATCGATCGATAAGCCGATTTTTCGCACCCGAACGGCCACCGACCGAAGACGCATCTCCGACTCAGGTCACCAGCTGGTCACCGTCGTCCTCGAGCATGCGGCGACGTTCCTGTTCGCGCTTGGAGTAGGCGGCTGCCCGGATCGCCTCGTCGCTCTCCAGGCCCGATCCCAGCGCGCCGCCCACCGTGGCGATCGAAGCGACGAACCAGGGCAGCGTCCAGTATTCCGTGGCGTGCAGCGGGGTTCGTGTCATGGAGGCGAAGACTCGGCCGTTGAGGATGAAGAGCGCCCACACGAAGTTGATGACCAGCAAACCCGCGTAGCAGACGATCACCCCGATGCCGACGGTGACGACCGTCGAGGCGTTGTAGAGAACCGCCCTCTTCCTCGCCTCCGGCGAAACCTCATCCGTTCGATGCCACAGGTGCGCGTCCACGATCAGCCAGCCGATCATGAGCGCGACAGACCCGACCATGGCGATCACGAGGCGCGGCGTACTCAGGCCCGCGGACAGGCTCCAGAGGGTGGAGTCCACGGTGGCGACCGCGCCCGTGGCGAGTGCGGCCGCCAGGGCTTTCGACAGACCCGGTACCAGCCGCCACGGCTGGTTGGCGCGGACCATACCGAAGAGCACCCTCAGGTAACCGCGCGGTCCGCTGACGACGTACCGGAGATCAGCGCACTCCTCCTCACCGATCGGGCCAGGGTGAACGGGCGCAAGACGACTGGTGAAACGTCCCAACGGCGGCTGACGCTGCGGGGGTTCCTCAGCCCCAGTGGCTCGCGGACTCGCCAAGCTGAGAACGGCCTCTTCCACCGCCCGCAGGGCCCTTGTCTCAAAACGCAGGCCCCCCAGCGAGGGAAGGGACAGCAGCGCCAGCCCGTGTTCATGACTCAGATCCACCACGAGCTTGCGCCCGTGCGAGTGCAGCGGAAGGTCGGTGAGGGCCACGACGATGTCCCAACTTTCCGCACGCCCGCGGTCCATGATCCGGCGCGTCAACGTGGACAGGTCCTCGGTCCCTGCGGTGAAGGGTTCACTGACCACCTCGACGTCGAACCGTCGTCTCTGGCCTGACCTGTCGGCGAGCCGAGCAGGCAGCACCCGGGCCATGCGCTGCGCGATCTCCGTCGGTGTGTCCGGATCCGCCAGGAGAGTCACGGCCGTGACGCCCTGCGACGACTCCCGCATGACCGGACCCCTACTCGTCGGCTGCCCCGCGATCACCAGTGTCTCCAGGATGCCTCCGAGGCAACGTCGGTGCCCCCTGACACGCTGGCCCCCGTCGGGGGCGAACAAGGACAGACACAACGGCTCCGCCGCTGGTCAAACGGTCGACCAAGGACGGAGCCGCAGATCGCAGACGGCGATGTCAGAACTTGTTCTTCGGCGTGATCCCCAGCGACAGGCCCGACAGGCCCCGCTGCCGGCCGCCCAGCTTTCCGGCGATCGCCTTCAGTGCGCTGCCCGCCGGGGAGTCGGGGTCGGTCAGGACCACCGGCTTGCCCTCGTCGCCGCCCTCGCGCAGACGGACGTCGATCGGGATGTTGCCGAGGACCGGGACCGTCGTACCGGTGGTGCGGGTCAGGCCGTCGGCGACCAGCTGGCCGCCGCCCGTGCCGAAGACGTCGACCATCTCGCCGCAGTGCGGGCAGGGCAGGCCGGACATGTTCTCGACCACGCCGACGATCTTCTGGTGGGTCTGTACGGCGATGGAGCCCGCGCGCTCGGCGACCTCGGCCGCCGCCTGCTGAGGCGTCGTCACGACCAGGATCTCGGCGTTCGGGATCAGCTGGGCGACGGAGATCGCGATGTCACCGGTGCCGGGCGGCAGGTCCAGGAGCAGGACGTCGAGGTCGCCCCAGTACACGTCCGCCAGGAACTGCTGGAGGGCGCGGTGGAGCATCGGGCCGCGCCAGACGACCGGGGCGTTGCCCGGAGTGAACATGCCGATGGAGATGACCTTCACGCCGTTCGCGGACGGCGGCATGATCATGTTCTCGACCTGGGTGGGACGGCCGTCCGCGCCCAGCATCCGCGGCACGCTGTGGCCGTAGATGTCGGCGTCGACGACGCCCACCTTGAGGCCGTCGGCGGCCATGGCGGCCGCCAGGTTCACCGTCACCGAGGACTTGCCGACGCCGCCCTTGCCGGAGGCGACCGCGTAGACGCGGGTGAGGTTGCCGGGCTTGGCGAACGGGACCTCACGCTCGGCCTGGCCGCCGCGCAGGGCGGCCGCAAGCTCCTTGCGCTGCTCGTCGCTCATCACGTCGAGCGTGACGTCGACGCGGGTGACGCCCTCGACCCGGGAGACCGCCTCGGTGACGCGCTGGGTGATCGTGTCGCGCATCGGGCAGCCTGAGACCGTCAGGTACACGGTGACCGCGACCGCGCCGTCATCCCCGATCTCCACCGATTTGACCATCCCCAGTTCGGTGATGGGTCGGTTGATCTCGGGGTCGTTCACCGTCGCCAGTGCCTCATGCACCGCGTCTTCCGTAGCCATAAGGACGATGGTACGGCGCGCCGAGGGGCGTCCGGGATGCCCCTCAGCGGTCGTCTGTGTCACGTCCCGGGGAACGATCTGACCGTTCCGCCGGGAATACGACATGCCCATCGTGATGCCGTCGGTGCTCCAGCTCCTTGACCATGTCCTGCAGCTCCGAGCGGATCCAGTCGCGGGTCGCGACCTCGCCCAGGCCCATGCGCAGCGCGGCGATCTCCCGCGTCAGGTACTCGGTGTCGGCGATGGACCGCTCGTTCTGCTTGCGGTCCTGCTCCAGGTTGACCCGGTCGCGGTCGTCCTGCCGGTTCTGCGCGAGCAGGATCAGCGGGGCCGCGTAGGAGGCCTGCAGGGACAGCGCCAGGGTGAGGAAGATGAAGGGGTATTCGTCGAAGCGCAGGTGGCGCGGCGCGGCGATGTTCCACAGCACCCACACGATGATGACGGCCGTCATCCAGACGATGAAGCGTCCCGTTCCCAGGAAGCGCGCGATCTTCTCCGACAGCCGGCCGAAGGCCTCCGGATCCCACTCGGGCAGCACCCGGCGGCGCGGCGGGCGCGGCTGGTCCAGGCGCGGCGCACGGGGCCGGCCCGCGGCCGTGGCGCCGGCCGGGGTGCGCTCACGGGTGCTCTCTCGCTCAGGAGCCATGTGCGGCCGCCCCCTCTCCCTCGTCCAGGTGGAACTCGGTCTCCCGCCAGTCCTCCGGGAGCATGTGGTCCAGTACGTCGTCCACGGTCACCGCGCCCAGCAACGACCCGGACTCGTCGACCACGGGTGCCGCCACCATGTCGTACGTGGCGAAGAAACCGGCGATGACGGGCAGCGCGGCGTCCGGCGCCAGGGTCTGCAGGTCGTCGTCGACGAGCGAGCTGACCAGGGTGTACGGGGGGTCGCGCAGCAGCCGCTGGAAGTGCACCGTGCCCAGGTACTTGCCGGTCGGGGTCTCGTCGGGCGGGCGGCAGACGTAGACCTGGGCGGCGAGCGCGGGGGAGAGGTCGGGGTTGCGGACCCGGGCGAGTGCGTCGGCGACCGTGGCGTCCGGGCGCAGCACGATCGGCTCGGTGGTCATCAGACCGCCGGCCGTGTGCTCCTCGTACGACATCAGGCGCCGCATGTCGGCCGCGTCGGCGGGCTGCATCAGGCTCAGCAGCCGCTCCTTGTCCGCCTCGGGCAGCTCGGACAGCAGGTCGGCCGCGTCGTCGGGGTCCATGGCCTCCAGGACGTCCGCCGCGCGCTCCTCCTTCAGTTTGCCGAGGATCTCGATCTGGTCGTCCTCCGGGAGCTCTTCGAGCACGTCGGCCAGCCGGTCGTCGTCCAGGGCGGCGGCGACCTCGGCGCGCCGCTTGGCGGAGAGGTGGTGCAGGACGTTGGCGAGGTCGGCGGGGCGCAACTGCTCGAAGGTGGCCAGCAGGCTCTCGGCGCCCTGCCCTTGCTCCTCCAGCGAGAAGCCGGTGACGGCCGACCACTCGGCGGTCAGCGTCTCGCCCTTGGCCCGCCGGAACGCGCCGCCCTTCCTGCCCTTGCGGACGAAGACGCGGTCGACCTCCCAGTCCCGGCGGGCGGGCAGCTGCTGCACGGACACGTCGAGGACGGTGACCTGCTCGCCGGTCTCCACCAGGGTCACGCGGCGGTCCAGCAGTTCGCCGAAGACCAGGCGTTCGGTGGGCCGCTGCTCGAAACGCCGGACGTTCATCACGCCGGTGATGATGACCTGCCCCGACTCGACGCCGGTGACCCGGGTCATGGGCAGGAAGATACGGCGCCGGGTGGCCAGTTCGACGACCAGTCCCAGCACCCGCGGGGGCCTGCGGCCCACACGCAGCATCACGACCAGGTCGCGTACGCGGCCGACCTGGTCGCCGCTCGGATCGAAGACGGGGACCCCCGCGAGGTGCGAGACGAAGATCCGGGGGGCGCCGGCTGCCATGGCTCTGCTTCCTCTGCTGACGTGGCCTGGGAATCGCCCTTTGCTCGGGTGTTCCGCTTTCTTTGTGAATTGCTCGGATTTGCCCGCTCGGGTGCGCTTCAGGCTAGCCCGTACCGGTCGGATACGCCCTGGTGGGGGGTCCGGACGGACCGACTCCGCCGAGTGGCCGGGGCACCGGTACGCTGCGGTCCACCGCTCAGGAACCCTCAGAGAGGCGACCCCACCTGTGACTGCGATTCCCCAGGGCCGTACCCGCCGGGCCGCGCTGGTGACCGCGATCTGCGCCTGCGCCGTGACGGGGACGGCGGTGCTGAGCGGGTGCGACGGCGACCCGGACGCGGGGACGAACGGCGTGGGCAAACTGCCCGCCGCCACCATCCAGGCGAAGACCCGGGCGGCCGCCCAGGGGGCACCGGCGGTACGGCTGTCCGGGACCGTGGTCACCAGCGGCCGGACGTACCAGTTGGACATGCGGCTGAAGGCCGACGGCGGCACCGGGTCGGTGACCTCGAAGGGGGCGACCTTCAAGTTGCTGCGGGTCGGGAAGCAGCTGTATCTGAAGGCCGACGCGGACTTCTGGAACCAGGCCGGCGGCAACGACGGCGGCGAGGGCGCGGGCGGGAAGCTGAACGGCAAGTACGTGAAGGTGCCGCAGGACGACCCCGCGTACAAGAAGTTCAGCGGCTTCACGGACAAGGACGTCCTCCTCGACGGACTGCTCACCCTGCACGGCGCGCTGGCCACGGACGGCCACCACGACGACGCGGGTACCCCCACCATCCGCATCACCGGCGACAAGGGCTCCGGCGGCACACTGGACGTCTCCCTGCAGGGGCAGCCGTATCCCTTGCGCCTGGTCCGCGCCGGCGGCGCGGGGACCCTCAGCTTCTCCGACTGGGGTAAGGACTTCACCGTGGCCGGCCCTGCGAAGGGTGAGACGGTGGATTACGGCCGGCAGCTGCCGACGTCCTAGTTCGAGCGGGACGCCGTCATCGCCGTCGTTTGCGGCGCTTGGCGAGAAGTTTCGGCAGACCCGCGGGTACCGGTCTCCGCGTGGTCGCCGGAGTCGGAACCGGAGGCTCGGCCAAGCTGCTGTCGGGCAACGGCGCCACCGACCCGGCCGGAGCCAGGCGCAGCACCCTGCACTCGCGGGACCAGCGGGCCGGCATCTCCTCGCCGTCGGGGGCGTTCAGCCGCTTTCCCTTCAGCTCGGCTACGGCCGCCTCCCACTCCGCGGAGCCGGCGGGCAGCTCGGCCACCGTCGCGGCGAACGTCACCAGCCGGCCGCCCTTGTCCTTGCTGCGCACGGTCACCTCGGCGGTGCCCCCGTCGACCAGCCCCTGAAGCGGCTGCTCCCCGGGCCCGTCGCCGACCAGGCACACCGCGCCCTCGTGCCACACGTGCCACAGCGCACGCGCGGCCGAGGCATCCGCGCCCCTGACCCAGATCAGGCCGGACTTCTTCGAGGCCTCCTCGATGAGGGCCCGGTCGAGCAGCTCGCTTGTCATGCGCCCAGCCTATCCAGCGCCCGCTCACAGCCAGCCGTTGCGCTTCAGCGTGCGGTGGATGCCGAGACAGATGACGACCGTGATGCCCATGATCACCGGGTAGCCGAACTTCCAGTGCAGCTCCGGCATGTACTTGAAGTTCATGCCGTAGACACCGCACACCATCGTCGGCACGGCGATGATCGCGGCCCAGGCGGTGATCTTGCGCATGTCCTCGTTCTGCGCGACGGACGCCTGCGCGAGGTTGGCCTGGAGGATGGAGTTGAGGAGTTCGTCGAAGCCCAGCACCTGCTCCTGGACCCGGGCGAGGTGGTCGGCGACGTCCCGGAAGTACTTCTGGATGTCCGGGTCGATCAGCCGCATCGGCCGCTCGCTCAGCAGCTGCATCGGCCGCAGCAGCGGGGCCACCGCGCGCTTGAACTCCATTACCTCGCGCTTGAGTTGGTAGATCCGCGCCGAGTCCACACCGCGGGAGACCCCGCCCCGGCCCGGCGAGAAGACCTCGGTCTCCACCTCGTCGATGTCGTCCTGCACCGCGTCGGCGACCGCGATGTAACCGTCCACCACGTGGTCGGCGATGGCGTGCAGCACCGCCGAGGGACCCTTGGCCAGCAGCTCCGGGTCGTCCTGGAGGTGGTGGCGCAGCGCGCGCAGGGATCCCTGGCCGCCGTGCCGGACGGTGATGAAGAAGTCCCGGCCGGTGAAGCACATGACCTCGCCGGTCTCCACGACCTCGCTGTTGGCGGTCAGCCGGTCGTGCTCGACGTAGTGGATGGTCTTGAAGACCGTGAAGAGCGAGTCGTCGTACCGCTCCAGCTTGGGCCGCTGGTGCGCCTGCACCGCGTCCTCCACGGCCAGCGGGTGGAGCCCGAACTCGCCGGCGATACCGGCGAATTCGGCCTCGGTCGGCTCGTGCAGACCGATCCACACGAAGCCGCCGTCGCGCCGCACCAGCCGCATCGCCTCGTGCGGGCTGAGCGGCTTGGCGCTGGCGACGCGGGCACCGTCCCGGTAGACGGCGCAGTCCACGACGGCCGAGGGCGTGGCGGGGTCACGGGTGGTGTCGTACGACGACGTCCCCGTGTCCTTGCGCAGCGGGACGCGGGACGGACGGACCACGGCGCGCAGGTCGCGGATCATCGACATGGGCAGGCTCCTTCGCGACAGGCAACGAAAGACCGCCGGCGACGGGTGGAACTACCCGGAATGGGGACGTCCTGACAAGGCGTCTCCGCCCTTGGGGCAAGGGAGGATGTTTGGCACGTCCACAAAGCGGGGAGCACCGCACCGTTGCGGGGCGACTTCGCTACTGATGCAGAACTGATGCGGATCGGGCAGATCGGTCGATCAGACGGATCAGGCAAAGCGAAACGAGTGCTCTTCCGATGGGCGACGCGCACGGGAAGGTGGCAGCAGCCAGCCAGAGAAACAGCCAGTGACTACATCAGCGGGCGGAAGAGCGAGTGGTACTGCACGGTCGACTTCGATCCATGACAGCCCCACCTCCTCCGGCCGGTCCCTCGTAAGGGAGTCTCATCGGCGTCGGGACTCGATAGCGACGCTTCTGCGTGCTGTCCCGAACCACCGGCTCAGCGTAGCAGCCGCCCCATGTGTCAAGGCGCCGCTTTGCCCGCTGCTGACGAGTTCTATGCTCGCCGCATGGTTGATGTTCTTCCTCTGGTCGAGGCACGGTTGACCACCGCGCTGGGCGAACCGGACGGGCGCGCCGCCGTCACCTTCCTCGGCACGGACCGCATCGAGGTGCTCCGGTTCCAGGAGGGCGACGTCCTGCGGTACGCCACCCTCGGCATGTCCGCGCACCCCATGGCCGACCCGACCGCGACGCTCGCCGATCCGGTCAGGGGCCCCCGTGCCGAGCTGGTCCTCTCCGTCCGCGCGGGCCTCGCCGACACCGACAAGGTGCTCCGCCCGCTCGCCGTACTGGCCGCCTCCCCGCAGGTGGAGGGTCTGATCGTGACCCCGGGAGCCTCCCTGGACACCGGGGAGCCGCTGTGGCCCGGCGCCCCCTTCACCTCGGTCCTGGTGGGTGAGCCCGGCGGCCTGGTGGAGGACCTGGAGCTGGACGACCCGATGGAGCCCGTACGGTTCCTGCCCCTGCTGCCGATGACCTCGAACGAGGCCGCCTGGAAGCGGGTGCACGGCGCCCAGGCCCTCCAGGAGCGCTGGCTGGCGAACGGGACGGACCTGAGGGATCCGTCCCGCAGGTCCGTCCCGCTCGGCTGATCCGTCAGTGATCGATCTCACCGAGGCAGGGCCGGCACCGGTCAGTTGGCGAGGACGCCGGCCCCGTCCTCGGCCAGTGCCTCCGCCTCGTGGGCGAGGGCCCGGCGCCGTACGACGACCACGGCCGCGCCCAGCACCGCGGTGACCGCGGCGACCACGAAGGGGATGTGGATGTCGCTCCACTCCTCGATCTTCGGCGCGAAGTAGGGCGCGTCGGCGGCCGCGAACCAGCGGACGAAGTTGTAGCCCGCGCTCGCCACCGGGCGCGGCGCGTCCGACACACCGAGGGCCGGCTCCGTGTAGACGGTGTTGTTCACGCCGATGAACGCGCCGGACAGAACCGTGCAGACGATCGCGGTGGTGTGGTCGCCGTAGCCGAGGGCCGGCACGTCCACGGCGAGCAATACCAGCGAGCCGCCGAGCGCCTTCAGCGAGCCGAACCGCTTCTGCATGCGTGGCGCCACGATCACCGAGAAGACCGCGAGCAGCGCGCCCCAGCCGAAGAACACCGCGCCGGCCCGGTACGGGGTCATGTCCAGCACGAACGGCGTGAAGGCCAGCACCGTGAAGAACGTGTAGTTGTAGAAGAACGCCGAGACCGCCGCCGGGGCCAGGCCGCCGTGGCCGAGCGCCCGGATCGGGTCGAGCACCGAGGTCTTGCGGGCCGGCTTCGGTTGCTCCTTCAGGAACGCCGTGATGCACAGGAAGCCGATCGCCATCAGCGTGGCCGTCCCGAAGAAGGGGTAGCGCCAGCTGATGTTGCCGAGGGTCGCGCCGAGCAGTGGGCCGCAGGCCATGCCGAGGCCGAGCGCGGACTCGTACAGCAGGATCGCCGCCGCGCTGCCGCCGGCCGCCGCGCCGACGATGACGGCGAGGGCGGTGGAGACGAAGAGCGCGTTGCCGAGGCCCCAGCCGGCCCGGAAGGCGACCAGCCGGCCGACGCTGTCCGAGGTGCCGGCGAGACCGGCGAACACGACCACGAGGGCGAGGCCGGACAACAGGGTCCTGCGGCCGCCGATGCGGCTGGAGACCAAGCCGGCCAGTAAGTTAGGACATCTAATTAATGCAAACAGCAACTAGTTCTGCCCGGAGAGGGTTCCGGCCGGACGGGTGATCGTCCTTGACGTGGGCGGGCGGGGGTAGGACCGTGGAGCCCTATGAGGGGCGAACCCAGTTGCCCGAGGTGCGGTGGCCGGGTCAGGGCGCCCGGCCTCTTCGCCGATGCGTGGCAGTGCGATGTGCACGGCACGGTGTATCCGCTTCAGCCCGTGATCCCGCCCAGCGTCGAGGCCCTCGCTGCCGTCGTGCACCGCACGCACGTCCCGCTGTGGATGCCCTGGCCGCTGCCGGTCGGCTGGCTCTTCACGGGCGTGGCCTACGCGGGTGACGACCGCAGCGGCGGCCGCGCGACCGTCGTCGCCTGCTCCGGACCCGGCCCGCTCGGCGGTCCGGGTGAGCTCATCCTGGTCGCCGAGGAACTGGGCGTGGGCCTCGGCGCGCGGTACGCGGGCATCGACGGCCCGGATCCGGGGTCGTACATGAACATCGAGAAGCCGCCCGAGGCCAAGGTCCTGGCCGCAGGCCGGCCGACCCCGCTCTGGCACGTCTACCGCACCCCCGACGACCGTGCGGTCTTCGCCGGCGAGGCGCTCGGGATGTGGCTGTGGGCGGTGATGTGGCCCGAACAGTCCGGCCTGCTCATGTACGACGAGCTGGTGCTGACGGATCTGCGGGACGCGGGGGCGGAGCTGGATCTGGTGCCCTTCGGGGCGTTGTCACCACGCTTGCTCCGGCCGTGACGCCCACCGCGGTGGTGGTCCTGTGCGGCGGCGGGTGCGGTGTTTCGTGGTCGCTCGCGCGGTTCACCGCGCCCCTCGGGTCGGTGCGGTAAAGGGTGCTTGCGGTGTTCGGGTGTGACAGTGGGGCTCCGAAACACCGCTATCCTTAGGTGTCCCCCGCCCGTAGCCGTCACCGTCTGGAGTTTCCGTGCGCATCGACCTGCACTGTCACTCCACGGCCTCCGACGGTACGGACACCCCCGCCGAGCTGGTGCGCCATGCCGCCGTTGCCGGGCTGGACGTCGTCGCGCTGACCGACCACGACACCACCCGCGGGTACGCCGGGGCGATCGCCGCGCTGCCCGAGGGCCTGACCCTGGTCACCGGCGCCGAGCTGTCCTGCCGTGTCGACGGCATCTCCATGCACATGCTGGCCTACCTCTTCGATCCCGCGGAGCCCGCCCTGCTCGCCGAGCGTGAGCTGGTGCGGGACGACCGGGTGCCGCGGGCCAAGGGCATGATCGCCAAGCTGAACGCGCTGGGTGTGCCGGTCACCTGGGCGCAGGTCGAGCGGATCGCGGTCGGCGGTTCCGTGGGGCGCCCGCATGTCGCCACGGCGCTGGTCGAGCTGGGCGTCGTACCCACGGTGAGCGACGCGTTCACCGAGGAGTGGCTGGCCGACGGCGGCCGGGCCTTCGTCGAGAAGCACGAGACGGACCCCTTCGAGGCGATCCGGCTGGTCAAGAACGCCGGTGGCGTCTGTGTGTTCGCGCACCCGGCCGCGGCCAAGCGCGGGCGTACGGTCCCTGAGGCCCGTATCGCTCAGCTGGCCGAAGCCGGCCTGGACGGCATCGAGGTCGACCACATGGACCACGACGCCGACGCGCGCGACCGGCTGCGAGGCCTGGCGAAGGACCTGGACCTGCTGGTCACGGGCTCCTCGGACTACCACGGCAGCCGCAAGACCGTGACCTTGGGTGCGTACACGACCGACCCCGAGGTGTACGGCGAGATCACGCGGCGGGCCACCGGGGCGTTTCCCGTGCCGGGGACCGGCGGGGCCTGAGGCCGGACCGCCTCACCCGGACCGCCCGGACCGCCTCACCCGAGGGCCTCACTCGAGCCGCCTCACCTCACCGGGGCCGGACCGTCTCTTCGGATGCCGGACCGGTTCACCGACTCACGCCCGTATCACTTCTTTCCGCAAGGCCTGCTGCATCCCCATGTTCGACATCGCCGTCTTCGGCTCCCTGTTCCTGACCCTCTTCGTCATCATGGATCCCCCAGGGATCACCCCGATCTTCCTCGCACTGACCGCCGGGCGCCCGGCCAAGGTGCAGAAGCGGATGGCCTTCCAGGCCGTCTGCGTGGCCGGCGGGGTCATCGCCACCTTCGGCGTGCTGGGCCACCAGATCCTCGACTACCTGCACGTCTCCGTCCCCGCGCTGATGATCGCGGGCGGTCTGCTGCTTCTGCTGATCGCGCTGGACCTGCTCACCGGCAAGACCGACGAGCCGAAGCAGACCAAGGACGTGAACGTGGCGCTGGTGCCGCTGGGGATGCCGCTGCTGGCGGGTCCCGGTGCGATCGTGTCGGTGATCCTGGCCGTGCAGAGGGCCGACAGTGTGGCCACGCAGATCTCGGTGTGGTCCGCGATCCTCGCGATCCATGTCGTGCTGTGGCTGGTGATGCGCTACTCGCTGCTGATCATCCGGGTCATCAGAGACGGCGGCGTCGTCCTGGTGACGCGGCTCGCGGGCATGATGCTCTCCGCGATCGCCGTGCAGCAGATCATCAACGGGATCACTCAGGTGATCCGGGGGAGCTGACCCCTCGTCGGTTCGGCTCCCCCGGAAAGCTTGAGTGACGCGCCGCGCGTGCGCGTTGTGTGCGCGTTACGAGGCCTGGGCCTCGGCCGGGCGGATCCACAGGCGCTGTCCGATGGCGGCGGCCTGCTGAACGATCCTGTTGACGGAGGCGGCGTCCACGACGGTGCTGTCCACGGTGGTGCCGTCGACCTCGTCGAGTCGCATGATTTCGAAGCGCATGGGCTTCTCCCTTCGTCTGGTCATCCTCCTGCGGAGAACTGCTTGTGCGCCGGATGTGTATCCGGTCTCGCACTGAGTCAACGTGCTGTCCGGTGCAAACATTCCCTACGCTAAGGAAATTTTTCGAACGTCTAATTACTGACCGGTGAGCCGAGTACGCCGGACCGACCGGGACCGGTTGTGTTCGCAGCGTGACGGCCGGGACAATGGAGGCGATGAACGACGACCTGGCGGCCCTGGGCGCCCGCATCGACCGCACGAACGAGCTGCTGGAACGCATGCTCGCCGAGGTGGCGAAGACGCCCTCCACCCACGCGATCTTCGTCGACGCGGGTTACCTGTACGCGGCAGCGGGCCGACTGGTCGCGGGGACGGAGGACCGCCGGGCCTTCGACCTGGACGCCGAGGGCCTGATCGAGGCCCTGATCGACCGGGCCCGCTCGGTCTTCGCGGACAGCCGGCTGTTGCGCGTCTACTGGTACGACGGCGCCCGCCGCCGCATCCACACCGCCGAGCAGCAGTCCATCGCCGAACTGCCCGACGTCAAGGTCCGGCTGGGCAACCTCAACGCGAACAACCAGCAGAAGGGCGTCGATTCGCTGATCCGCAGCGACCTGGAATCACTGGCACGGCACCGCGCGATCAGCGACGCGGCCCTGCTCGGCGGCGACGAGGACCTGGTCTCCGCGGTCGAGGCGGCGCAGGGCTACGGCGCCCGCGTCCATCTGTGGGGCATCGAGGCACCCGAGGGCCGCAACCAGGCCGAGCCGCTGCTGTGGGAGGTCGACAGCCAGCGCACCCTCGACCTGGAATTCTTCAAGCCGTACGTCTCCCGCCGCACCGCCGCCGTCTTCGAGGCCACCGCCGGTGCCCGCCCCACCCGCGACGACGTCCGCTTCGTCGGTGCCCAGATCGCGGCGAAGTGGCTGGCCGCGCGGGGCCGTGCATCCCTGGTGGAACTCCTCCCCGGCCACCCCTACCTGCCCGGCTCCGTCGACCAGGACCTCCTGGTCGAGGCCGAGGGCCTGCTCCAGTACTCCCTGCGCGGCCAGGCCGACCTCCGCCGCGCCCTCAGAGACGGATTCTGGGAGCATCTGCAGACGCAGTACTAGCGCTGCTCTTGCGGGGACGGGGCGCCGGCCGTCCGCGGGCAGCCCCGGCTTCAGACGGCCGCGTCCCAGAAGCCGGCGATCGCGCGGGCCGTGGCGAGGGGCTGGTCGGTGTTGGGGGAGTGCTCGGCGGTCTCGATCACCGTGCGCCGTGCGGCCAGCCGTACCGCCATGTCGTCCAGCAGGGGCAGCGGCCACGTGTCGTCCTGGGCGCCGGACAGGACGTGGAACGGCAGCGGCAGGGCGGCCAGTTCCGCGACGCGGTCCGGCTCCGTGCACAACTGACGTCCGGTGGCGACGAGTTGGGCGGGTTTGGTGCCCAGCCAGCGGCGCCGGAGGTCGTCCCGGTCGTCGAGACCGCCGTCCAGCGCCGCCGTTTCGGTCTCCTCGGGCGTCTCCATGGCCCGCATCGCGTCCCACACCTCCGCCATGCTCATCACCGCGAGCGCGTCCCGCAGCAACTTCACGCGCTGCTGCTGGGGTTCCGAGATCTGGGCGGGGCCGGAGGACATGAGGGTCAGCGAGCGGAAAGGCGTGTGGTCGAGCAGCACGGCAGCGCGCGAGATCTGCCCGCCGAGGGAGTGCCCCAGCAGATGCACCGGCTGACCCAGCGCCTCGGCCTGTGCCAGCACGTCCCGCGCCAGCTCCTGCTGTGCGTACGCGGATTCGTCGTTCTCGGGCCCGTCCGACTCGTACTGCCCGCGCCCGTCGACGGCCACCGTCCGGTATCCACGCGCCGCGAGAGGCGCGTGCAGCGGATTGAAGTCCTCCTTGCTGCCGGTGAACCCCGCCAGCAACAGCGCGATCCCGCGGGGCTCGATGCCGTCGGCCACGGGAGCGTCGACGACGGCGAACTCACCGCGGGCGGTCCGCAGCGGGTACGCCCGGGCACCGGGCGGCGGGACGAAGGTGGCGGGCCTGCTCATGGGGAGAGGCTATCGGGCGGGGGAGAACCGTGCGGACACGGGGACGTGGCCGTACGGCCAAGGGCACGGGGCGGGTACGGGGCCGCGAGCGCCACGGCTGCGGGGGACGGGTGCGGGCTGGAACGCAAACGCGACGGCCCGGTCCACCGGAGTGGACCGGGCCGTCGGTGACGGTGTGCCGAAGCGTGCCGATCAGCCTTCGGCGACCTCGACGGCCGCCGCGGTCTTACGGGTGCGGCGCCGCGGCTTGGCCTCCGGCTCGTCGGTGGCCTGCGCCGGAATCTCGGCGGCGACGGCCGCCTTGCGCGTCCGCCGCACCTTGGGCACGGCCACCTCGGTGTCCGCGTCCGCGTCCGCCTCGACGACGGCAGCGGCCGTCTTGCGGGTGCGGCGCGGCTTGGCTTCGGGTGCCTCGGTCGTCTCCGGTGCGGCGGCGGCCTTCTTGCGGGTGCGGCGGGGCTTGGCCTCGGCTTCCGCTTCCGCGTCCGCCTCGACGACGGCGGCGGCCGT
>NZ_JBEYYJ010000026.1:14758-146069 GCF_040645475.1 Streptomyces sp. NPDC046759
CTTGCGGGTGCGGCGCGGCTTGGTCGCCGGTGCGGCCTCCGTCGTGCCGTCGCTCGTGCCCTCGGCCGTGGCCTCGGTCGTCTCCGGTGCGGCGGCGGCCTTCTTGCGGGTGCGGCGGGGCTTGGCCTCGGCTTCCGCTTCCGCGTCCGCCTCGACGACGGCAGCGGCCGTCTTGCGGGTGCGGCGCGGCTTGGTCGCCGGTGCGGCCTCCGTCGTGCCGTCGCTCGTGCCCTCGGCCGTGGCCTCGGTCGTCTCCGGTGCGGCGGTGGCCTTCTTCCGGGTGCGGCGGGGCTTGGCCTCGGTGCCTTCGGCCGTCTCCACGGCGGCCTCGGCGGTGGCGGCGGCCGTCTTCCGGGTGCGGCGCGGCTTGGCCTCGGCCTCCGTGGCCGGCGTCTCCGTGGCCACCGGTGCCGCCTCGGTGACCGCGGCGGCAGCCTTCCGGGTACGGCGCGGCTTGGTCGCCGGGGCGGCCTCCGCAGTGCCCTCGGCCGTGGCCACGGCGGCCTCGGCGGCGGCCTCGGCCGACTTGCGCGTGCGGCGGCGCGGCATCGCCGCCGCAGCCTGCGCCGGCGCCGCCTCGGCCTGAGGCTCGACGGCGGCAGGTGCCGTCTCCGCCACGGGCGCGGCGGCCTCGGGTGCCGTCTCGGTCACGGCCGGCTCCGCCGACTTGCGGGTGCGGCGGCGGCGCGGCTTCTGCTGGGTCTCCAGCTCGGCGGCCGGTCCCTCCACGGTCTGCACCGTCTCCACGGCGACCTCGGGGGTCTCACCCGCCTCGGCGGCCGTCACCGGCCGCGCCGGCGCCCCGCCACGCGTACGGCGACGGCGGCGCAGGGTGCGCGGACCCCGGGGCTCCTCCACGCCGGCGGCCTCCGCGGTGCCGGACTCGGCGGTCGGCACGGCGGTGGGCGCAGCGGCGTCGACCGGTGCTCCGTTGCGGGTGCGGCGGCGATCGCGCGGCGTACGGGTCGAACGCTCGCGCTCGGCGGCGCCGGACTCGGCACGCCCGCCACGCTCACCGCGGCCACCACGGCCGCGGGCGCCACGCCCGCCGGTCTCGCCCAGGTCCTCGAGCTCCTCCGCCTCCAGACCCGCCCGGGTCCGCTCGGAACGCGGCAGGATGCCCTTGGTGCCCTCGGGGATGCCGAGGTCGGAGAACAGGTGCGGGGACGACGAGTACGTCTCCACCGGCTCGTTGAATCCCAGCTCCAGCGCCTTGTTGATCAGCTGCCAGCGCGGGATCTCGTCCCAGTCGACGAACGTGATCGCCGTGCCCTTGGCGCCCGCGCGGCCCGTACGGCCGATCCGGTGCAGGTAGGTCTTCTCGTCCTCGGGCGTCTGGTAGTTGATGACGTGGGTCACGCCCTCGACGTCGATGCCGCGCGCGGCGACGTCGGTGCACACCAGGACGTCGACCTTGCCGTTGCGGAAGGCGCGCAGCGCCTGCTCGCGGGCGCCCTGCCCGAGGTCTCCGTGGACCGCGCCGGAGGCGAACCCGCGGCGCTGGAGCTGCTCGGCGATGTCGGCGGCCGTGCGCTTGGTGCGGCAGAAGATCATCGCCAGCCCGCGGCCGTCGGCCTGCAGGATGCGGGCGACCATCTCCGGCTTGTCCATGGAGTGACCGCGGTACACGAACTGCTTGATGTTCGCGACCGTCGCGCCCTCGTCGTCCGGCGCGGTGGCGCGGATGTGCGTGGGCCGGGACATGTAGCGGCGCGCGAGGCCGATGACCGCGCCCGGCATGGTCGCCGAGAACAGCATGGTCTGGCGCCTGACCGGCAGCATGTTGATGATCTTCTCGACGTCGGGCAGGAAGCCCAGGTCGAGCATCTCGTCGGCCTCGTCGAGCACCAGGCACTTGACGTGCTTGAGGTCGAGCTTCTTCTGGCCCGCCAGGTCCAGCAGCCGGCCCGGGGTGCCGACGACCACGTCGACGCCCTTCTTCAGCGCCTCCACCTGGGGCTCGTAGGCCCGGCCGCCGTAGATCGCGGTGACGCGCACGTTGCGGACCTTGCCCGCGGTCAGCAGGTCGTTGGTGACCTGGGTGCACAACTCGCGCGTGGGGACCACGACGAGGGCCTGCGGGGCGTCGGTGAGAGCCTCGGGGGCGGCGCGTCCGGCCTCGACGTCGGCGGGGACGGTCACGCGCTCGAGGAGCGGAAGACCGAAGCCCAGCGTCTTGCCGGTGCCGGTCTTGGCCTGGCCGATGACGTCCGTGCCGGACAGTGCGACGGGGAGCGTCATCTCCTGGATGGGGAAGGGAGTGATGATGCCGACGGCCTCCAGGGCCTCGGCGGTCTCGGGAAGGATTCCGAGTTCACGAAACGTCGTAGTCAGGGTCATGCCTCTTCTGTGTGCGCGGTGCGAGGCGAGCGCGGGGGTCATGTGCGACCGTGCCGGGGACGTCGGCCGCCGTACGGGCGAACCACTCGGGCAAGCCGTATGACACGGGACCTCTGCCGACGCTCTAGCGCTCGTACCGCTGAGGGTGTCCCTCCGGTCGTCGTACGTACTGTGCCGTACGGCCAGGGAGGGCTGTCGGGTCGGAGCCGATCGGGCCACCGACCGGGCATCCTCATGCGTGCGGCCTGTCGGGAGGCGTCGAACATCCTCGGCGCACTCAGGCAGGCGCATTACCACCATACCCCGGATTCGCGCACATGCGATGGCCGATTCGGTCACGTCGTCGTGGTCACACTGATCGGTCAGGGCCCTCCGAGGTCACGCGAGCGGGCTATTGTGCGCCTCATGACTAGCTCTGACAAGCCTGAGAACGCGTCCGCCGCCTCCGCCGAACCCACCGGTGTCGCCGCCCAGGACTGGACGCAGGCCTCCGCCGACCCGCAGTATCGCGCCGCCGTCGTGGATCTGCTCGGCGCGCTCGCGTACGGGGAGCTGGCGGCGTTCGAGCGGCTCGCGGAGGACGCGAAGCTGGCGCCGACCCTCGCGGACAAGGCGGAGCTGGCGAAGATGGCCTCGGCCGAGTTCCACCACTTCGAGCGGCTGCGGAACCGGCTGACGGAGATCGGCGAGGAGCCGACGGCGGCGATGGACCCGTTCGTCGCGGCGCTGGACGGCTTCCACAAGCAGACCGCGCCCTCGGACTGGCTGGAGGGCCTGGTCAAGGCGTACGTCGGTGACTCGATCGCCTCCGACTTCTACCGGGAGGTCGCGGCGCGGCTCGACTCCGACACCCGTGAGCTGGTTCTCGCCGTTCTCGACGACACCGGTCACGCCGAGTTCGCGGTGGAGAAGGTGCGGGCCGCCATCGACGCCGATCCGCGGGTCGGGGGCCGGCTGGCGCTGTGGGCGCGGCGGCTGATGGGCGAGGCGCTGTCGCAGTCCCAGCGGGTCGTCGCCGACCGGGACGCCCTGTCGACGATGCTCGTGGGCGGGGTCGCCGACGGGTTCGACCTCGCGGAGGTCGGAAAGATGTTCTCGCGGATCACCGAGGCCCACACCAAGCGGATGGCTGCGCTGGGCCTCGCGGCCTGAGAGCCGGTGCGCTCCGTGGCGGTGGGTGCCCTCTGATCGCGGCTGCGGGTGCGTGGGGGCTGTTCGCGCAGTTCCCCCGCGCGCTCAGGCGGTCGCTGTCCGCGTCCTGTGCCGAGGCGCCGTGGCTACGCCGTCGCTGATCGGCGCAGGCGGCCCGTCGGGCGCAGGAGGAGGGACAGGGAGGCCGCCGAGATCGCCGCGGCGCCCAGGAGGCTCAGCCAGCCGGCGCCGGAGCCCAGTGCGGTGTGGGTGACGAAGTCCCCGAAGAGGGCGCCGGCGATGCCCGTGCAGAACACCAGGGGGCGGGCCGGCAAGCGGTGGGACAGACGGTGCGCCGCCGCCCAGGCGAGGACGAGACCGAGCACGGCGGATGCGAGTGCTTCCAGGATCATTTTCAGGTCCCTCCCACGGCACGTCTGCCTTGACGGTCGTAGCCCGTCATACCCGTGACCTGCGGAGTGCAATCCTCCGCTGTGCAGGAGGTGTGCTCCACCTGTGTGCACCACCCATACGGAAGGGCCCGGCGGCTCGCGGCCGCCGGGCCCTTCCGCACGACGTCGGCCTACAGCGTGCCGAAGCCCACCTTGCGCACGGTCGGCGCGCCGATCTCCACGTACGCGAGGCGGTCCGTGGGAATCAGGACCTTGCGGCCCTTCTCGTCCTCGAGGCTGAGGAGCTGCGTCTTCCCGGCCAGGGCCTCGGACACCGCGCGCTCGACCTCGTCGACGCTCAGACCGCTCTCCAGAACGATCTCGCGGGGCGCGTGCTGCACGCCGATCTTGACCTCCACGGCTATGTCCCTCCGACGGTCAGTGATGTGCGCGATCTTCCGCGCCGTACGCAGCACACATTAGTCCGGTGAGGGGACCCGCACGCTGTGGGCCGGAACGCCGTCAGCGAACAGCGCGCGGGAACGAACGGCCGTCAGTGGTGTTCGGTGCCGTGCAGCGGGAAGCCGGCGATGCCCCTCCAGGCCAGCGAGGTCAGCAGCTGCACCGCCTGGTCGCGCGGCACGCTGCGGTCGCTGTGCAGCCAGGACCGGGCCACCACCTGGGCGAGACCGCCGAGGCCGGAGGCGAGCAGCATCGACTCCGCGCGCGAGAGGCCGGTGTCCTCGGCGATGACGTCGCAGATCGCCTCGGCGCAGTCGTTGGTGACCTTGTCGACGCGCTCGCGCACCGCGGGCTCGTTCGTCAGGTCCGACTCGAAGACCAGCCGGAAGGCGCCGCCGTCGTCCTCGACGTAGGCGAAATACGCGTCCATGGTCGCCCGGACGCGCTGTTTGTTGTCGGTCGTCGACGCCAGCGCGTTGCGTACGGCCTGGATCAGCGACTCGCAGTGCTGGTCCAGCAGCGCCAGATAGAGGTCGAGCTTGCCGGGGAAGTGCTGGTAGAGCACCGGCTTGCTCACGCCCGCCCGCTCGGCGATGTCGTCCATCGCCGCAGCGTGGTAGCCCTGCGCGACGAAAACCTCCTGGGCGGCGCCCAGCAGCTGGTTCCGTCGGGCTCGGCGCGGCAGTCGGGTGCCACGCGGGCGTGCTGCCTCAGTTTGCTCGATGGCTGTCACGCCGCCTCCCAAAGTCGTCCATATCGCGGTGTCACCCGCGCGGCCATCGTACTTTTCGGTAACCATGGTGTGCGCGGTGCGAGCGCAGAATTTCACGTACCGGACGGCGGCGAAAGCTGCAGTGGACCCCTTGCGCGGCCGTGGAAGCCCTGCGAGGTCAGCGGTAGTCGTCCTCGTCGAGCGAGACCACGCGCGCCTGTTCGGCCAGATCGGCCTCGTTCGCGCGGCCCGGGTCCACGCCCGTCAGGGGGTCGTCACGGTCCGGCCTGATGTCGGCGTGCTGCTCGGCAGCGTCCCCTTCGGGCGCTTCCACGTCGATCTCCGGGACCGTGTCGGCCTCCAGGTCCTCGATCATGTCCGGTTCGGTGGGGTCATAGGCCATGGTGGGCTCCCTTCCTACGAACGTCCCTGGAAGCAGCAGGGGCCACTTGCGGGTGCCCTGTGTACGAGCCTAGGAGACAGCTGATCCGGACGCCATGCCGTCTCGGCCGTTCGTCGCCCTTGTTCACCCGCCGCGTCCCGTGCGGCCCGGTTACCCGTTCCCCATGATTCACTCTGTGACGGCGAACACACGAACCCCGGCGTGATCACCTCGTAACATTGCCGCATGTCTTCGACCGAGTCGCCCTCCCTGTCGGCCGCCAGTGTGCTTCCGAGGGTGGCGCCCGTCCGGGTCGGCGAGGGCGAGCGGCTGCGGTCCGTGGGACTGCCCGGGGTCACCCTGTCGATCCGGTCCCGCCGTCCCGCACGCCAGGGCCTGCCGCCCGCGCTGTACGTCCACGGGCTCGGCGGTTCCTCGCAGAACTGGTCGTCGCTGATGGCGGAGCTGGACGAGGTCGTCGACAGCGAGGCGGTCGACCTTCCCGGCTTCGGTGACTCCCCACCCCCGGACGACGGGAACTACTCGGTCACGGGGCACGCGCGCGCGGTCATCCGCTATCTCGACTCGGCCGGCCGCGGACCGGTCCACCTGTTCGGCAACTCGCTCGGCGGCGCGGTCGCCACGCGCGTGGCCGCCGTACGCCCCGATCTCGTCCGTACGCTCACGCTCGTGTCGCCGGCCCTCCCGGAGCTGCGCATCCAGCGGACCGCGGCACCGACCGCCCTGCTCGGCGTGCCCGGTGTCGCCGCCCTGTTCACCCGGTTCACCAGGGAGTGGACCGCCGAGCAGCGGGTGCACGGTGTCATGGCGCTGTGCTACGGCGACCCCTCGCGGGTGTCGCCCGAGGCGTTCCAGGACGCCGTCGACGAGCTGGAACGGCGACTGCAGCTGCCGTACTTCTGGGACGCGATGGCCCGCTCCGCGCGCGGGATCGTCAACGCCTACACGCTCGGCGGGCAGCACGGGCTGTGGCGGCAGGCCGAGCGTGTGCTCGCGCCGACCCTGCTGATCTACGGCGGCCGCGACCAGCTGGTCGGCTTCCGCATGGCCCGCCGGGCCGCCCGTGCCTTCCGTGACTCCCGCCTGCTGTCCCTGCCGGACGCCGGGCACGTGGCGATGATGGAGTACCCGGACGTGGTGGCCACGGCGTTCCGGGAACTCCTCGCGGACGCCGGGGACGCCGTCACCGACTCGGACACCGGGAGCTGAGGCCGGCGTGGGACGCCACAGCCGCCGCGGCCCGTCCCCCAAGGACGACTCCGCGGACATAACGAACGGGCCCAGGCAGCCGACGAGCACCCGCTCGGCCGACGGCAGGGGTGCTCCGGGCCAGGGGAGTGCGCCGGGCGCACCGGGTGCTCCGAGTCGCCGGGGTGGCGCTCAGGGTCCTGCCGGTGCTCCGGGGGGCCCGGGTGCTCCGAGCGCCGTGTCCGCGCCCGGTGCGCCGGCCGGCTCGTCCGGCGTGGCCGGTGCGCGCGGCGGGCAGCCGCCGCTGCCGGGGCAGCGCCAGGCACCGACGGGCGACGCGGCAGGCGGCCCCACCGGCTCGACACGGGGGGCTGGAGGTGCCGGGGGGTATTCGCCGGGTGGGGCCGGTGGTGCCGCGGGGTATTCGCCGCCTGGCCCGCACGGCCCGTCGGCGTTCCCGGACGGTACGCCCGCTCATGGCATGCCGCGCTTCGCGCCCGGCACTCCGGCGCGCGGTGTGCCCCGGTTCCCCGGCGGGACGCCCGCGCATGGGGTCCCTGGGCTTCCCGACGGCACCCCCGCGCACGGGGTCCCGCGTTCCGGCGACGGGACGCCCGCGCAGGGTGTGCCGCGTCTTCCCGACGGCACGCCCGCTCACGGGGTCCCTCGACTGCGTGAGGGCGCTCCCACTCGTGGTGGGCATCCCGAGCAGCGGGAAGCCGGCGGGGGCTGGGGTGAGCTCGCGGGGGCGCCCGCACCCGGTGCCGTTTTTCCACGGCAGCGGTCGGCCGGCCCTCGGCAGGAGTACCTCGAGGCCTTCGCCGGAGGACGCGGCGTCGGCGTCGACGACGATCCCGACGGCGACATCGACGTCTTCGAGCCCCGCACCGGCGGGCCCCGCCCGGCCGAGGAGCACCCGGCCGGCGCGCCGCAACCGGGCGGCGAGGGCGAGCCGCCCGTCGCCCTGCCCGCACAGCGGTCCGGTGGCAAGGGGCGGGCCTTCACCGGTATCGCCGCGGCCGCCGTCACCACCGTGCTCGCGGTGGTCGTCGCCGGCCAGGTGACCGGGTCGCACGACGAGGGCGGCGTACGGTCGCGGTCCGCCACCGACCAGGCCCGTGACGCCCTCACTCCCGGCGGGGCGGCCCCATCGGCCGCGCCCGGCGCGGTCACGCTGTCGTACGAGCAGAAGATGGACCGGAAGTACCCGCTCAGCGCCACGCTGAAGGGCTCGGGGAAGTTCGGCACCGTGCCCGGTTTTGCCGAGGCGCCCGGCAAGGGGCAGAAGTACACCTACCGCGTGGACATCGAGCAGGGGCTGGGCCTGGACGGCCAGCTGTTCGCCGAGGCCGTGCAGAAGACCCTGAACGACGACCGCAGCTGGGGCCACGGCGGCACCCGCACCTTCGAGCGGATCTCCTCCGGCAAGCCCGACTTCGTGATCACGCTGGCCAGCCCCGGTACGACCGCCAAGTGGTGCGCCAAGTCCGGGCTGGACACCACGGAGGACAACGTCTCCTGCGACTCGGCGGCCACCGACCGAGTGATGATCAATGCGTACAGGTGGGCGCAGGGCAGCAAGACGTACGGGGACAAGATCCATGCCTACCGGCAGATGCTGATCAACCACGAGGTCGGTCACCGCCTCGGTCACGGCCACGTGACCTGCCAGAAGGACGGCGAACTCGCGCCCGTCATGCAGCAGCAGACCAAGTTCCTGGACCATGACGGAATCCACTGTCTGCCCAACCCCTGGCCTTATCCCGGGAGTTGACAGGCGCTGCTCATGTCACATTGACATGAGCTCCGAGTTCATTCATATTCCTGTGCATGTGGTCCCGTCATGCCGCCCGTGAGAACGCAGCCATCGAGCTGACGCTCATCGGCGTGAGCGCACTCTGCGTGGCCGACATCCACTGTCGCTGACGCCGCCTCTCCGGCGTTCGCGTCGCGACTTCTCTTTTCGCTCACCCCCCCCGTGACCGTGTCACGGGGCCACGGGCTTTTCGACGACCCGGCGCCGGGGCCGACGTCTGCTCGCAGCCGTCTCACTCCTCGTCCACATGTCTCACTCTGCGAGAAATCCTCGATCAGAGTCCCGTCATTCCCCCGAGAGGTCGTCATTCCGATGCGTCAACCGTCCGTCAAAGCGCGCCGCGTGGCAGCGGCATCCGTCGGCCTGGTCCTGGCAGCGGGCGCCGCCGCCTGCGGCCCGAAGGACAACGATGCCAAGGGCTCCGGTGGCGACTCCACGCCCCACAAGGGCGGCACTCTCACGGTGCTGAACTCCGAGCCGCAGACCGACTTCGACCCCGCCCGCCTCTACACCTCCGGCGGCGGAAACGTCCCTTCACTGGTCTTCCGCACCCTCACCACGCGCAACCGTGAGAACGGGCCGGCCGGCGCCGAGGTCGTCCCCGACCTCGCCACCGACACCGGACGCCCCAACAAGGACGCGACCGTGTGGACGTACACCCTGAAGAAGGGCCTCAAGTACGAGGACGGCACACCGATCACCTCGGCCGACGTCAAGTACGGCATCGAGCGTTCCTTCGCCCCCGAACTCTCGGGCGGTGCGCCCTACCTGCGGGACTGGCTGGTCGGCGCGGCCCACTACCAGGGCCCGTACAAGGACGAGAAGGGGCTGTCGGCGATCGGGACGCCGGACGCGCGGACCATCGTCTTCCACCTGAACAAGCCCGAGGGCGAGTTCCCCTACCTGGCCACGCAGACGCAGTTCGCCCCGGTGCCGAAGAGCAAGGACACCGGAACCAAGTACGAGGAGCACCCGATCTCGTCCGGCCCCTACAAGGTCGTGAAGAACGAGAACGACGGCGAGCACCTGCTCCTGGAGCGCAACACCTACTGGTCGGCCGCCACGGACGACGAGCGCAAGGCCTACCCCGACACCGTCGACGTCCGCTCCGGACTCGACTCCTCCGTGATCAACCAGCGGCTGTCCGCGTCCCAGGGAGCGGACGCCGCCGCCGTCACCACGGACACCAACCTCGGCCCGGCCGAACTCGCCGAGGTCGCCGGTGACAAGGAACTGGCCTCGCGCGTGGGCACCGGGCACTTCGGCTACACGAACTACATCGCGTTCAACCCGACCGTGAAGCCGTTCGACAACCCCAAGGTGCGGGAGGCGATCGCGTACGCCGTCGACCGGTCCTCGGTGGTCAACGCGGCCGGCGGCAGCGCGCTCGCCGAGTCGGCCACCACCTTCCTGCCCGACCAGAAGTCCTTCGGCTACACGCCGTACGACCCGTTCCCGGCCGGCGCGTCGGGCGACCCGGCCAAGGCCAGGGAACTGCTGGCGCAGGCCGGTCACAAGAACGGGCTCACCGTGACGCTGACCCATTCCAACGCCAAGGACTTCGAGACCAGCCCGGAGATCGCGACCGCGCTCCAGGACGCGCTCAAGAAGGCCGGCATCGCGGTCAAGCTGCAGGGGCTGGAGGACAACGACTACCGGGACAAGATCCACAGTGTGAAGACCGAGCCCGGGTTCTTCCTCGCCCACTGGGGTGCCGACTGGCCCTCGGGCGGTCCCTTCCTGGCCCCCATCTTCGACGGCCGGCAGATCGTCAAGGACGGCGCGAACTTCAACACGGGCCTGCTCAACGACACGTCGGTCAATGACGAGATTGACGCGATCAACAAGTTGACCGATCTTGACGCGGCCGCCAGGCGATGGGGCGCCCTGGACAAGAAGATCGGCGAGAAGGCCCTCGTCGTCCCGCTGTTCCACCCGGTCTACAAGCGTCTGTACGGCAAGGACGTCAGGGGCATCGTCATCAGCGACTGGACCGGCGTCCTCGACATCTCCCAGGTCGCGGTGAAGTAGCGCCGTGAGCGAGGCACTTGCCGCCTTCGAGGCCGTCGGCACGGACGCGTCCGTGCCGACGGCCTCGGGGGCACGTCAGTTCTGGCGGCGGCTGCGCGCGCAGCGCGCCGCCCTGGTCGCCGCGGCCGTCGTCGCGCTCCTCGTCCTGGTCGCGCTCGCCGCGCCGCTGCTCACCGCGCTGGAGGGCCAGGACCCCACCACCTATCACCCGTCGCTGATCGACTCCGCGCGCGGAGGCGTGCCCATCGGCTCCCTCGGCGGCGTCGGCGCCGACCACTGGCTGGGCGTCGAACCCCAGACCGGCCGCGACCTGTTCGCGCGGCTCGTCTGCGGCGCGCGGGTGTCGCTGGGCGTCGCGCTCGCGGCCACGCTGGTGCAGGTCGCCATCGGGGTCGCGGTCGGTGTGGCGTCCGCACTCGGCAACCGATGGGTTGATCAACTGTTGAGCCGGGCCACGGACATCATCGTCTCGATGCCCCTCATGATCATGTCGTTGGCGCTGCTGGCGATCGTGCCGTCCGGTTTCCCGCGCCCCGTCCTGGTCACCCTCGTCATCGGTCTGATCGCCTGGGGCAACATCGCGAAGATCGTCCGGGCCCAGACCCTCACCCTCAAGGGGCTCGACCACGTCTTGGCCGCCCGGCTGAGCGGCTGGGGGGCCTGGCGGGTGGCACGCCGCGAACTGCTGCCGGGCCTCGCCGCGCCCGTCATCACCTACGCGGCGCTGCTGGTGCCCACGAACATCTCCGTCGAGGCGGCGCTGTCCTTCCTCGGCGTGGGCGTGAAGCCGCCCACCCCGTCCTGGGGGCAGATGCTGACCGACGCCGACGTCTGGTACCAGGCCGCGCCCCAGTACCTGCTGCTGCCGGCCGGCGCCCTGTTCGTCACCGTTCTCGCCCTCACCGTCCTCGGCGACGGCGTGCGCACCGCCCTCGACCCGCGTGCCGCCTCGCGTCTACGCGTCGGCACCGGCCGCAAGGACCCGCACAGGAGTCCGGCCGAGAAGAAGGAGGCGACCGCATGAGCGGCCTCGGCGGCTTCCTGCTGCGCCGCGTCGTGGGCGCGGTGGTCACCCTGCTCGCCATCTCGGTGATTGTCTACGTCGTCTTCTACGTCACCCCCGGCAACGTCGCCCAGATCACCTGCGGCCCGCGCTGCTCACCGGAACAGGTCCACCAGGTCGCCCAGCAGCTGAAACTCGGCGACCCGCTGTACCTCCGCTACTGGCACTTCCTGGTGGGCCTGCTCGCCGGCCAGGACTACTCCACCGGCACCTCGGTCGTGCACTGCGCTGCGCCCTGTCTGGGGCGGTCGTACCAGACCGACCAGCAGGTGCTGGACATCATCCTGGCCAAGCTGCCCGTCAGCCTGTCCCTCGTCCTCGGCGCGATGGTGCTGTGGCTGATCCTCGGCGTCGGCACCGGTGTGCTGTCCGCGTGGCGGCGCGGCCGGGTCTCCGAGCGCATGCTGACCGCCGTCACCCTCGCCGGCACGGCGACACCCGTCTTCGTCATCGGCCTCGTGCTGATGATCGTCGTCTGCGGCGAACTGCAGGTGCTGCCCTTCCCGCAGTACGCGAACTTCTCCGACGACCCGGAACAGTGGGCGTGGAACCTGCTGTTGCCGTGGCTCTCGCTCGCCCTGATCGAAGCGGCGGCCTTCGCCCGGCTCACCCGCGCCGCCATGCTGGAGACCCTCGCCGAGGACCACATCCGCACCTTCCGGGCGTACGGCGTCGCGGAGCGCTCCGTCGTCGGCCGGCACGCCCTGCGCGGCGCGCTGGCCCCCGTGATCGCGCTGAACGCCAACAACGTCGGCTCCGCCGTCGGCGGCGCCGTCCTCACCGAGACCCTGTTCGGCCTGCCCGGCATCGGCCAGGAACTGGTGCACGCGGTCAAGGTCGTCGACCTGCCGGTGGTCGTCGGCACGGTGCTGGTCATCGGCTTCTTCGTGGTCCTCGCCAACGCCCTCGCGGACGTCCTGTACGCGGTGGCCGACCGACGGGTGGTGCTCGCATGAGCCTGGTGGAAGTGACGGATCTGACCGTCGAGTTCGGCCCGCTGCGGGCCGTGGACGGACTCTCCTTCAGCCTGGCGCGGGGTGCCGCGCTGGCCCTCGTCGGCGAGTCCGGCTCCGGGAAGTCCACGGTCGCCGGCGCCCTGCTGGGCCTGCACCGCGGCACCGGAGCCCGCCTCACCGGCTCGGTGCGGGTGGCTGGCACGGACGTACAGGCGGCCGGTGAGGAGGAGTTGCGGCGGCTGCGCGGCACCAGGGCCGCCATGGTCTTCCAGGACCCCCTGTCCTCGCTGGACCCGTACTACGCGATCGGCGACCAGATCGCCGAGGTCCACCGCGTGCACACGCGCGTGTCGCGCCGCGCCGCACGCGCGCGTGCCGTCGAGGTGCTGGACAGGGTTGGAATCGCGGACGCGGCACGGCGGTCCCGGTCCCGTCCGCACGAGTTCAGCGGCGGCATGCGCCAGCGCGCGCTCATCGCGATGGCCCTCGCCTGCGAACCCGACCTGCTGATCGCCGACGAGCCGACCACCGCCCTCGACGTCACCGTCCAGGCCCAGATCCTCGACCTGCTGCACACGCTGCGCGAGGAGACCGGCATGGGCCTGCTGCTCGTCACCCATGACGTGGGCGTCGCCGCCGAGAGCGTGGACGACATCCTCGTCATGCGGCACGGCAGGCTCGTCGAGCACGGCCCCGTCGGCACGGTCCTCGCGGCGCCCGCCGAGGCCTACACCCGTGAACTCCTCGACGCCGTCCCGCGCCTGGACAGCCGCCGCACCGGCTCCCGGGCCACCGACGAGGTCGTGCTGGAGGCCATCGGCGTGCGGCGCGAGTTCGGGCGCGGCCGGCAGGCGTTCGCGGCGGTGGAGGACGTCTCGCTGACCGTCCGCCGGGGCGAGACCCTCGGCGTGGTCGGAGAGAGCGGCAGCGGCAAGACCACGCTCGGCCGCATGCTGGTCGGGCTCCTGGAGCCGACCGCCGGCGCGATCCGCTACGCGGGGCGCCCGCACACCGGCGTGAACCCGGCCGTCCAGATGGTCTTCCAGGACCCCGTCTCCTCCCTCAACCCGCGCCGCAGTGTGGGCGAGTCCATCGCCGACCCGCTCCGCGCGCGGGGAGAACGGGACGAGGAGCGCGTCCGGGGGCGCGTGACGGAACTGCTGGAGCGCGTGGGACTCGAAGCGGCGCACTACGACCGCTACCCGCACGAGTTCAGCGGCGGCCAGTGCCAGCGCATCGGCATCGCCCGGGCGCTCGCCGCCGAACCGCGCGTCATCGTGTGCGACGAACCCGTCTCCGCGCTCGACGTCACCACGCAGGCCCAGGTCGTGGAGCTGCTCGGCGAGCTCCAGCGGGAACTCGGCCTCGCGCTCGTCTTCATCGCCCACGATCTGGCCGTGGTACGGCAGGTGAGCGACC
This sequence comes from Streptomyces sp. NPDC046759, assembly GCF_040645475.1. Taxonomy (NCBI): domain Bacteria; kingdom Bacillati; phylum Actinomycetota; class Actinomycetes; order Kitasatosporales; family Streptomycetaceae; genus Streptomyces; species Streptomyces sp. NPDC046759. The sequence goes on from NZ_JBEYYJ010000026.1 coordinate 28,672, forward strand.
GGGTGGCGGTGATGCGCCGGGGCCGCGTCGTCGAACACGGGCCGGCGGACGACGTGTACGACAGCCCGCGCGAGCCGTACACCGGGCAGCTCCTCGCCGCTGTGCCCGCGCTCGACCCCCGGCTGGCGGCCCAGCGGCGCGCGGCGCGGCACGAACCGGCGGCGGCGTGACGTTTCGCGCAGGGATGATCGCTGTGTGAAGCCTTAGCGCGACCGAACGCGACCCGCACGCGAAAGTTACGACCGTTCACCCCTTTTGGTGGTGCGACGGACAACCGTCCGTCGCACCACCGCCTTGTCCCCTTACGTTCGTCCCGCTGCGAACCGCCGGACGAACGGCGGCTCACCGGACAGGAGATCGGGGGTGCACACGTGCGCATCGGACTGCTTACGGAGGGTGGCTACCCGTATGTGAGCGGTGACGCCGGGCTCTGGTGCGACCGGCTCGTACGCGGGCTCGCCCAGCACGAGTTCGACATCTACGCGCTCAGCCGCAGCCGGCACCAGGAGGACGAGGGCTGGGTCGCCCTCCCGCCGCAGGTCGGCAGGGTGCGTACGGCGCCGTTGTGGACGGCCGAGGACGACGGGGTCGCTCACGGGCGCCGCGCGCGCCGGCGCTTCACCGAGTGCTACGGCGAGTTGCTCGCGGCCGTGTGCGCCGGCACCGGGGCCGACCCCGACGGGACGTCCGCCGACCTGGCGGACCGTTTCGGCAGCGCGCTCTACGGCCTCGCCGAACTCGCCCGCGACGAGGGCGGACTGGTCGGCGCGCTCCGCTCGGACGCCGCCGTACGCACCCTTGAACGCGCCTGCCGCGCCTCCGGTGCGCCGCGTGCCGCGCGCGAGGCGCGCGTGCCCGACCTGCTGACCGTCACCGCGCGCCTCGAACGCGCCCTGCGGCCCCTTTCCCTCGACTGGTACGGCGACGACGGCCTCGGCGCGGCCGACCTCTGCCACGCCGCCGCCGGCGGCTCCGCCGCCCTCCCCGGGTTGCTCGCCCGGCACTTCTGCGACGTGCCGCTGCTCGTCACCGAGTACGGCGTGCGGCTCCGCTCGCACTACCTGACCCTGCGCCCCGACGCCGCCGCCCCCGCCGTACGCGCGCTGCTCGGCGCCTTCGAGGCCCGGCTGGCCGCCGAGGTCTACCGGCGCGCCGAGGTCCTCACCCCCGGCAACGCCCACGCCCGCCGCTGGCAGGAACGGTGCGGCGCCGACCGGGCCAGGATCCGCACCGTCCACCCGGGCATGGACGCCACCCGCTTCACCGAGGTCGGCGAGGGCCCCGACCGTGCCGACCCGGACACGCTGGTGTGGGTCGGGCGCGTCGAACCCGCCAAGGACCTGATCTCGCTGCTGCACGCCTTCGCCGAGGTCCGCAAGGAGGAGCCCAAGGCGCGGCTCAGGATCGTCGGCACCACCGGGGGCCCGGAGGGTGCGGCCTACCTGGGGCACTGCCGGGCGCTCGCCGCGCAGTTGTTCCCGGACGAGGCGGAGGGCGTGCACGCCGTCGGCGACAACCCTGTCTCCTTCGAGGAGATCGGCGGCCCGGAGACCCCCACGCTGCCCGAGGCGTACGCCGCCGGCGCGGTCGTCGTGCTGTCCAGCGTGGTCGAGGGCTTCCCGATCGGCCTCGTCGAGGCCATGTTCTGCGGCCGGGCCACGGTGTCCACCGACGTCGGCGCGGTGGTCGAGGTCATCGGGGGCACGGGACTCGTCGTACCCCCGCGCAATCCGCGGGCGCTCGCCGAGGCGTGCGTGGCGCTGCTGCGCGATCCCGAGCGCCGTGAGCGCCTCGGCGCCGCCGCGCGCGCCCGCGCGCTCGAACTGTTCACCGTCGAGCAGAACATCGCGGCATTTCACAGCATTTACCTGCGGATCGTCTCGCACTGTCCGGTGCGCCGGGTCGTCCTCGACGAGGCCGGCGACCCCCTGCCGTTCGCCACCCCCGCCGAGTCCCACGTCCCCGGCCGCTGGACCGGTCCCACGGCCCGCGTCCTGCCCCGGGCCGTCCCCGGCTGGGCCACGGCCCCACCGGTACGCCCCACACCACTGGCCGCTGCGGAGGGAGCGTGATGGTGGAACCAGGAGAGCCGGGCGCGGACGCGATCTCCCGTGCCGCCGGGACCAGGGCGCTCAGTGAGCCGGGTGGGGCGGACCACCCGGCGACGCCCGGCAGCGCCGGTCCCCGGGACGCACGGCCGGGGGAGTGGCCGGTGAAGCAACGAGCGACGGGAGAGGCCCCGGCACGGTCGGAGGCCGCCGCGCCGCCGGCCAGGGGCGCCGTGCCCGCCCCCGAAACCGGCGGCCGGCGCGGCCCCGCGCCCCGGCGGGGAGCCGCCGACCCTGTGAAAGCCCTGCTGCACCGGCACCGTGAGCTGTGCGAGCGGGCCGTGGACCCGCTGGAGATCGCCGCCGGACTGGAGGCGCACGGCGTCACCGACCGGACCGCCGCCCGATTCCGCCACCGGGACGTCTTCTCGCTCGCGGAGGAGCTCTACGCGCGCGTGCCGCGAGGCGGTGAGCAAGGCCGGGACACCGAGCCCCTGCCCGTGCCTCGCATCCGCGCCGACTGGATCCTGCTCACCCTGCTGCCCGGCGTGCTCGGCGCGGCCACCGTGGCCGGACTGCGCCTCACCCACGGCCACCTCCGTCTTCTCGCCGTCACCGGCGTCCTCGCCGCGGCCCTCGCCACGCGTGCCGCACTGCGCCGCGGCCCGCTCGCCGGCCCGTCCGCCACGCGCGCGTGGCGCACGACGCACGGCGCGCGCGCGTGGAGCCTCTGGCTGCTCGGCTACGCCCTCCTCGGGGACGGTCTCCTCCACGCCGTGCTGACGGGCGGCCCCGACGCCCTGCCGACCGGCGCCCCGGACGGACCCTGGCCCACCCCCGCCGCACCCGCGCTGGCCCTCGCCCTGGCCTGCGCCCCGGCTGCCTGGTGCGCCCACCTGCTCGGCGCGGGCGCCCGCCGCAGGCTCGCCGACAGCCGGGGCCTGGAGGACTTCACCGCCGCCGTCAAACCGTTGCTCTTCGGCACGTTCGCCCTGTTCCTGGGCGCGCTCACCGTACTGCTCCTGGCCTGCGCCGGCGTCCTGCACGAACCCGTGGCCTACCCGCAGACCCTGGCCCTGGGCGCGCTGCTGCTGCTCGCCCGCCTGCTCACCGTGCACCACCACCGGCACGCCCCGGCCGTGGCCCTCGGTGCCGCGGCGGCCACCGAGGCGGTGGGCCTGGCTCTGCCGCTGGCCGCGAGGCTGCCCGGTTGCGCGGTGCTGGCCGCCCCCGTCCGCACCCTCGTGAACGCCTGCGGCGAGGCCGCCGTCCCGGCCCTCGCCTGCGGCACCGCTGCACTGGCCCTGCTGGTCCACGCCGGCCGCACCCTCACCCAGGCCTCGGCGCACGCACCCACGGGAGCCCCCGAGTGAACCTTCAGCCACCGGCCCGGACCGCCGCCGGAGGCGCCCGCATCACCCCTTTTGAAGGAGAAGCCAGATGACCACCTCCCGACCCGGAGCGTCCGGAGCGCCCGGAACCCCGGGAACCGCCGACGCGCCCGCGGCAGCCGTGGGCGCAGGAGACGCCGGGTCCACCGGAGCCGGAGCCCGGGAAACCGCCCGATCGACCGCCCCGGCCGCGGGCAGCTCCACCGCGCCCTCGCGGGCCGTCACGCCCTCCCGGCCGGCCGGACCGGCCGGTCCCCTGGGTCGCGTCGGCCATGTCGATCACCCTCGCCATGTGAGCCACGGCCATGTCGATCACCCTTGCCGTGCGAGCCACACCGGCCACGGTCCGGCCGGTCGCGTCAGCCCCGTCGGCCGAGCCGCCGTGCACACCCCGGGAGCCGACCGATGAGGGTCCTGCTGATCGGAGCCAACGGATACATCGGCCGCTTCGTCGCCGACCGTCTGCTCGCCGACCCGGCCGTCCAGCTCACCGCGCTCGGCCGCGGCGACGACGCCGACGTCCGCTTCGACCTCGCCTCCGGCAGCCCCGGCGCACTCACCCGCTTCCTCGACGCGGTCCACCCCGGGGTCGTCATCAACTGCGCCGGTGCCATCCGCGGCGGCGCCCGCGAACTCACCCGGCACAACACCGTGGCCGTCGCCACCGTCTGCGAGGCCCTGCGCCGCAGCGGCTGCGGCGCCCGTCTGGTCCAGATCGGGTGCAGCGCCGAGTACGGGCCGAGCCAGCCCGGCTCCTCCACCGCTGAGGACGCCGTCCCGCGGCCCGGCGGCCCCTACGGCGTCAGCAAGCTCGCCGCGACCGAACTGGTCCTTGGTTCCGGCCTGGACGCCGTCGTGCTGCGGGTCTTCTCGCCGGCCGGCCCCGGCACCCCGGCCGGCTCCCCACTGGGCCGGCTCGCCGAGGCCATGCGCCGCGCCATGCAGTCCGGCGACGGCGAACTCAAACTCGGCGGCCTCGGCGCCCAGCGCGACTTCGTCGACGTACGCGACGTCGCCCGCGCCGTGCACGCCGCCTCGCTCTCCGCCGCGCAGGGCGTCATCAACATCGGCTCCGGCCGCGCCGTCCGGCTCCGCGACGCCGCCGCCGTCCTCGCGCGCGTGGCGGGCTACGGCGGCGCCCTGCACGAACTCGACGCCCCGCCCGGCCCCCTGCGCAGCGCCATCGGCCACCCGCGCGCCGACTCCGACCACGCGGCGCCGGTGCCCTACCCGTACCCGGACGGCTGCGGCAGCTGGCAGCAGGCAGACGTGCGCACCGCACGCGACCGGCTCGGCTGGCGGCCCCGCATCAACCTCGAGGAATCCCTGGCCGACATCTGGATGGAGGCGGCATGCCGCATCTGACCAGCACCACCGCCGGTGCGCCGGGCACCGGTCTGCGCACCGCCCTCGGCATCCCCGGCTACGCCCACCCGCTCGTCGCCCCCGCCCAGTGGGCCGAACTCGCCCGCCCGGGCACCCCGCTGGACTGGGTGGTCCTCGACGTGGCGGGCGGACCGGGCACCCGCCCCGACCCGCACTGCCTGGAAGCGGCGAGCCGGCTGCGGGACGCGGGCGTCCGCGTCCTGGGCCACCTGGACCTCACCCACGGCGCCCGCGCCTTCGCCGACCTGCTCGCCGACGCCCACCGGCACCTCGACTGGTACCGCGTCGACGGCTTCCTGCTGGACCGCTGCCCTCTCGACCGCACCGCGCTCCCCGAGGTCCGCCGTGCGGTCACCACGCTGCGGGCGATCAGTGACTCCGCACACATCGTCCTCGGCCACGGCGGCCACCCGCACCCCGGCTACGCCGAGACCGCCGACCAGCTGGTGACCTTCGCCGGCTCCTGGTCCGACTACCGCTGGTCGCAGGTCGCCGAGTGGACCGCCGACTACCCACCGGACCGCTTCTGCCACTTCGTGCACGGCGTACCGCGCGGGCACCTGGAGGAGGCGCTGCGCATCGCCCGCTGGCAGGGCGCGGCGACGATCTACTTCACCGACCGCACCGATCGCGGCGGCCGCGCCGATCCCTGGGAGACGATGCCCGGCTACTGGGACGAAATCGTCTCGCGTGTCGGAACAGGTGTCTCGGAATGAAAAAGGCCGTGGCAGTGTTACGGGGAGAACAACCGTAGTGATCGACCGACCAACGGAGTCCCCGTGTCGCTGCCACCCCTGGTCGAGCCAGCTCCTGAGCTCACCGTAGACGAGGTCCGCAGGTACTCCCGCCACCTGATCATCCCCGACGTGGGCATGGACGGGCAGAAGCGGCTGAAGAACGCCAAGGTGCTGTGCGTGGGCGCCGGTGGCCTGGGCTCGCCGGCGCTGATGTACCTGGCCGCCGCCGGCGTGGGCACCCTCGGCATCGTGGAGTTCGACGAGGTCGACGAGTCCAACCTGCAGCGTCAGATCATCCACAGCCAGTCCGACATCGGCCGCTCCAAGGCCGAGTCCGCCCGTGACTCGGTCAAGGGCATCAACCCGTACGTGAATGTGGTCCTTCACGAGGAGCGGCTCGAGGCCGACAACGTGATGGACATCTTCAGCCAGTACGACCTGATCGTCGACGGCACCGACAACTTCGCGACCCGCTACCTGGTCAACGACGCGTGCGTGCTGCTGAACAAGCCGTATGTCTGGGGTTCGATCTACCGTTTCGACGGGCAGGCCTCCGTCTTCTGGTCCGAGCACGGCCCCTGCTACCGCTGCCTCTACCCGGAGCCCCCGCCCCCGGGCATGGTCCCCTCCTGCGCCGAGGGCGGCGTCCTGGGCGTGCTCTGCGCGTCCATCGGCTCCATCCAGGTCAACGAGGCCATCAAGCTCCTCGCGGGCATCGGCGAGCCGCTGGTCGGCCGCCTTATGATCTACGACGCCCTGGAGATGACGTACCGCCAGGTCAAGGTCCGCAAGGACCCGAACTGCGCGGTCTGCGGCGAGAATCCGACCGTCACCGAGCTCATCGACTACGAGGCCTTCTGCGGCGTCGTCTCCGAGGAGGCCCAGGCGGCGGCCGCCGACTCCACGATCACTCCCAAGCAGCTCAAGGAGTGGATCGACGAGGGCGAGAACATCGAGATCATCGACGTCCGCGAGCCGAACGAGTACGAGATCGTCTCCATCCCTGGCGCCAGGCTGATCCCCAAGAACGAGTTCCTCATGGGCACCGCCCTCGAGGGCCTCCCGCAGGACAAGAAGATCGTCCTGCATTGCAAGACGGGTGTCCGCAGTGCGGAAGTCCTCGCCGTCCTGAAGTCCGCGGGCTTCTCCGACGCCGTCCACGTCGGCGGCGGCGTCATCGGCTGGGTCAACCAGATCGAACCGCACAAGCCGGTGTACTGACCAAGGGTCTCGCTCACCAGCGAGGCTGACGAAGCCCACGGCTCTGACCAGATCAGATGCCGTGGGCTTTTGTCGTTGTCGGTCGGCGTCGGGCGTCCTCGCACGGCCCAGAGACGGCCCGGCCCGCCTGCGGCTGCCGCTCGCTACGACTGTCGTTAGTAGTCGCCGCCTGTCGCCACTGAGCGGCCTCGGACGACCAGGGACGGCCCAGAGGGGATCACTCGTCGGCTGTCAGTGCTCTGGTTCACCGAACGAGTGTGGACAGCGCGCCCCCCAAAGGACTCACCCGCTCCGAATGTGATCATCCCGTGTCTTCACGCAGGCCGATCTTCACTCTATCTTTAAGCCTTACTTGAACGATCAACCGATAGGCGCAGAATGTCCGCACCGTAGCCTGTACCCCCTCAGCAGCCCCAGGCGCCGCAGCCGATCATCATCAACAACAACGTTGCTGCTTCTGCCTCTGCGGCCGCCTTCGCCGGGGGTTACGGTCGACGACGCCAGTCCGCCATGGTTCACGTGGTGCTGTTCCTGTTCACTGGAGGAATCGGCAACATCGCTTACGCGTGGTACATCAGCGACTGGAACAAGAAGCGCGGTCTGTAGTCAACGTCGGCTGAGTCGCAATGGCAAGCGTGAGGGGGGCCGACCGGCAAGGGACGGCGCCTGCATGCGGCTCGTACTCGACCCAACCTCCCCGGTGCGTTCTGGCCCGAGCAAGGCCGTGCACAACGGCCGCCGGAACTCGGACCGCCAACGCTACGCCCGCCGAAAGGGGCCGAACCGTAGCTCGGCCGGCTACGTGTGCCAGGCACCGCGCGACGCGGAACCCGGCAAGGTGGTCCCTACCGACCCTGGTGAAGATCACGCGAGACCGTCTAGGGGCAGTTCGTCTGCACGCTCGCCGGTGACCAGGTAGACCACGCGCTGAGCGACCGCTACCGCATGGTCGGCGAACCGTTCGTAGTAGCGGCCGACCAGCGTGACATCCACGGCCGTCGCCACACCGTGATGCCACCGCTCATCCATCAGGTGCTGGAAGATCGTGCGGTGCAGTTCGTCCATGCGGTCGTCGTCCTTCTCCAAGTGGAGGGCCGCGTCGACGTCGTGGGTGAGGAGTACCTCGGCGGCCTGCGCCATCAGACGCTGCGCGAGCTGGCCCATCTCCAAAATCGTGCGGCGCAGATCGCGCGGCACCGCCTCCTGAGGGAAGCGCATCCGGGCCAGCTTGGCCACATGCTGGGCCAGAACCCCACAGCGCTCCAGGTCTGCACTTATGCGCAGCGAGGTGACCACGGTCCGCAGGTCCGTGGCAACCGGCTGCTGCCGCGCCAGAACCGCAATCGCCCGGTCCTCCAAGTCACGCTGGAGGTCATCAACCTTCGCGTTGCCTGAGATCACGCTCTCGGCAAGCTGCAGATCGGCGTCCAAGAGGGCGGTCGTGGCCATACCCATGGCCGAGCCGACCATGTTCGCCATCTCCATCAGGCCCTCGCTGATCGACGCCAGCTGCTCGTGGTAGGCCTGCCGCATCGCGTCCTCCCGTCCAGTCGTGTCTGTCGGCCCTAGCTCGCTGCCAAGGCTCGCACATCACGCACGGGGCACCGATTGCCTACGGTCAGCGACGTCAGCCCGGGTCCGGCAGCGATCAAGCCTGCCCGTGGGTAGGCGGCGCATCTGCAATCGGCCCAGCCTCGCGCGCATCTGTCTGGCAAGCCGGGCACAGTTCGTGCTGCCCCTCATCGGTGATCACGGTCCCCCACCCCAGACACATTTCGCAGCCGCGGGCCAGGGCCGGGTTGGCGCGAGGCAAAGGCCGGGGAGCGGCGTGGGCTGCATGGGCCATGAGGGGCCCTCCTCAGTGATCCAACAAAGCGATATGAGGCTTATGGGGCTTTTACGCAGATTAGAGGCGGCAGCTATTCGGAGTAAACCCGATCGCGTCCGGCTTCCCGAGGCCGGTGGAGTCTCAATGGCCGCGTCAAGGCGTCGGTTCGATGCCCCTATGAGCTGTCCTCTGGGGGGTGGGGTGATGGAAGGCGAGAGAGTCGTTGGCGCTCCAGTGAAGCATCCAGAGCCCTGCGGATCTCCGGGGGAAGCCGCTTGCACTGCGGCCACTGCACGACGTGCGCTGCGACTTCTCGCAGCTTGACGTTGGTGTGCTGTGAGACTTCCTTGAGGACTGTCCACCCTTGCTGTGGTTGCACGCCGCTGTAGGCGATTACGACGCCGATCGCTTGGTCGATGACGGCGTGGGAATCGATCGCCTGCTTCAGCTGCTCGATCTGGTTGCGCAGGTCGAGATTCTCGCGGTCGGCGTCAGGGCACTCTTGCATGGTGATCCGCAGCCTTTCACCGCGGTGCTGCATGGGTCGGCGAGCGTCCAGGCTCTTCAGTGGAGGGGCTCAGGAGACGGCGGCGTCGTACAGAGTCTCTCGTATCTCTAGGACGGTGTCGGCTCCGGTGATGGCGAGCAGTCGCTGAAGCTGCTCCGGCGGCGCGGCCACGCGCAGGGTGCCTGTTTGGTGAGTGAGGATCAACAGATTGAGGAATGTGGAGTCCGCGAAGTCGACACCGGAGGCGTCCAGGATCACCTTGGGATGCTTCCTGGCGGCGGCGTTCAGGGCGTCGGTCAGAGGCTGGATCGAGTGCATGTCGTAGGAGCCGTGGGCAGCGACGACCCAGGTGCCGCGCCATTCGTACGGGTCCGGCTTAGCTTCCGGGGCATGGTCTCTGGCTTGGTCCGCGTTCTGCTCCGCGCCGGCGTTGCTCATGAGCATTGGCATGACGGCCTCTTCCCTGGACACCTTTGGGGTTCCTTCCGTGGCGCTTCAGCGCGGACCACGTCAGCACTTACCGGAAAAGTATGTCATGTATCTGGCTTCGTCAATAAGGGGCCCTCTAAGATGCTGAGCATGGTTGGAGTGCCGGAACCTCACAGCGGATGGACGTTCATCACCAGCCACGCGCGCGTACTGGCGGCCATCGCTGACAACCCGAACGTCCGGATCCGCGACATCGCTGCCCGCTGCCGGCTCACGGAGCGCGCCGTCCAGCGCATCATTGCCGACCTCGAGCAGGACGGTTACCTCTCCCACACCCGTGATGGGCGCACGAACACCTACCGCATCGAGCCGGACAAGGTGTTGCGCCACCCGGCAGAAGCCGGCCTGCCCGTGGCCTCCCTGCTTTCCCTGCTCGTGCAGGACGAGACCGACCGCGCCGCAAAGCCGGTTTTCCAATAGCTGTCTCCGGTGAGCGCTGACGGTGCGTACCTCCTCAACCCACCACTCACCCCAGCTCGCATCCCGTACGCCGTCGACCCACACACCGTTGAGCGGGCGTGGTTCCTGGCGTCCAGGTGGAGCGCGGCACTGTACGTACGACCTGGACGCCAGGGGCCGCGTCTGCTCGGCTCTGCCTGGGTCGATGGTGTGCGGGATGCGAGCCCCCAGCATCAGCTACGACGGGCCCGCAGTCGGCGACGGCGCCCCCACCATCCCGGTGCCGGCCGATCCCCCGCCGGAGGCATCGTTCTGACCGTTAGCCGCCCATACGGTGCGGCCACCGCGGGTTCTCCCCCTCTCATGGCAACGGCCGCCGTCCGACCGGTGGCCTGGTGCGGGATCAGCGGGCCGTACGAACGTCCGCGCATCTGGCAGCGTCGGCCCGCATGCCACCGCCACCACGATCCGGCCTCTTTCGGTGACACAAAGCGTCTTTGACCTGCACCGTTGGGGATCACCGTTGGCCCCGTGCCCGTGTTGGAATGTGGCCGCTGCGTGCGGCGACGGACGGGCGGCGACGTGCGGCCGGTGGCGAAGACAGATGAGGCGGCGCGGCGGCGACCGGCCGGCGCCGCCGCGCTTGGCGCGGCCCTCGGGTCCTGATCCGACCTACTGGGTGTAGGCAACCGGGTGGAAAGGGGTTCGCGGTGGCCCCGGTGCCGGGGCGTTGGGGTCGAGCTGCTGTTGCGTCTTTCCCTTCCTGAGGCCGGATCGTGGTGGCGGTGGCATGGGGGCCGGGCGCGGCCGTTGATGCGCTTGGGCGGAGGGTACGGCGGTCGGGTTGGCGATGCTCCAAGAGCGCCGTTGGCCGCCGGACCAGCGAGCGAAGCGAGCCTTGATGATGTAGGGAAATTCGCACCGCACAGCGATCAGGGGACGGTGTCTTGGCTCGGTTGATGCTTGACGTTGTGGCTTCACCTGATGCTTGACACCGCTTGCCTCGGCTTGGCTGTATGCGTCTGCCCTGGGTGCGTGGAGGGATGGCGGAGTCACCGTCGGGGCCGCGTGGCAGGATTCCCAGATGACTGCTTCACTGCGCACTGTCGAGACCGTGTCCACGGTGGCAACCGACGCCGGAATGCTCGCTCTGTGGGACCCGCAGCGCTTCACCAGCATCGTTGATTACGACACCTGGGACCCGCAGCTCGGCGAGGACGAGGACGTTGAACGGCATATCCGTGCCGGCGCCCTCGTTCCCATCAACATCCGAAGTGACGGTGTGTTCGGGGTGCTGGTCAGGATAGGTGGCGTCGGTCTGCTTGCGCAGCTGACAGAGCGGGAGAGCAGGCACCGCCTCGTTACCTCGGACGCCTACCTTCTCCATTCGTCGGGACAGGTGTGGCTCAGCGGCATCGAGGCGGTGGGGGCCGAAGCATGGCCTGGAACCGTCCAGTGCGATCTGTCGGTGGGCCGCTATTCGGTAGTGATCCACTTGATTGCGTGGGAGGACGAACCGGGCAGCGTCAACGACGATGGCACGCCGTCCGAGACTGCTCTCTCCGACTTCGTCGTCCTCATCAACCCCGCCGTGTCGGAACAGGGCACCTACCGCTCCGCAGTGGAGACCTTCGACCAGTTGGAAGACTGACTGCCTAGGTCAGACGTCAAGCATCACGCGACGCCAACCCGTCAACCATCAACTGAGACTCGACAGCGATCAGGGGACGGCGGCTCCCGTGCCGCTACGCGGCAACACTGTTGGGCTGTTGCCCATGTTCGAGGTAGATCGGTGCGGTCCCTGATGATCGGGCCTCAACGGCGGCAAGGATCCGTCGTGCCAGGCGCGGAATCGTGCGGTCGGTGATCTCGTCGGGGGACAGGAACTCGAAGCTCTTCAGCTCGTCGGCCTGCAAGGTCACCCCGGCCAGGACTTCCGGCGTGAGCTGGCCGCCCTCGATCCCAGTACTCCTGGTAGGTGGGCTCCACCATGAGGACCCGCCCGCCGGCATCAAAGAAGAGCGCACCCGCGGCCATGCGCGGATGCGCCATCTTCGCTTCGTACTCACTCGCTGCCATGCAGCCGAGCCTACCTACCTCAGACGACGTGCAGCCGTCGGCGAGCTCCGCCAGTGTCCGGCTCGGTCGGCCATGCTGGTTCCGCACCCAGGTGAGCACAAGCTCACGGGCGAGGTAGTGGCTGTGGACCTGTTCCGGTGCCCACTGCTCGGCTTCGAGGATCACGACAGGGCGTCGTCCGTCCGGTTGTGCGCGCTGAGTGCTCGGGCTACTTCGAGGTTATGGCGCGTCCGGCGCTCGATGGGCAGGCCGTTGGTGTCGATCTGTGGGCCGAGGTCCATGGCCACCTGCATGTCTCCCAGCTCGGCCGCCGTAGCGACGCGATGAATGGCGACGTTGGTGGGCCCGAACGCCGTCCACATGTGGTTGGCGTCTCGTCCAAGCCGCTGCGCTGCTTGGTCTGCTTCGGCGAGGAATGTGCTGGCAGTGGCTCGGTCGTCGGCACGGGCGGCAGCGATCGATCCCGCGAGGAAGAGCGTCCCGTAGATCGACAGGAACTCCGCATCGGCGTCCCTGAGTGCGGGGCGAAGGCAGTCGGCCGCGTCGCCGACGAGCTGCACGGCGGCATCGAATCGGCCGTTGGAGAGGAGGCAGTGAGCCACGGAGCGGAAGAGTGACCCGGTCACGGCCATGTTGTCGGACTGCTGGGCGGCAGCCAATCCGCGGTCGGCAGCGATCCATGCGAGGTCGGTTTCGCCGACCTTGGTCAACACCATGGCGGCGCCCTGGTAGGTCATCGCCGTCGCGGGAGGTGACGCCGTACAGGGCGAACGAGTGCCGCAGCCGGTCACACGAGGCAGCCACGTCGAAGGCATCCAGTCCGCCGCCCAGCTGGCCGCCCGCACCCACCGCTGCAAGGTCCGCTAGGAGATCACCGCCACCCTCGTCCTGGCCGACGCGCTCATCACAGCCCAGGCAGGGCAAGGGCAGCTTTGCCGCTCTCCCAGGCGAGGGGGCCCCCGTCAGCTCGTCCCTGGCCGCGTCGCTGCCCGAGCCGCCGCCCGGCACCTCCCACGGCCGGGCGATCAGGCCCGTGAGCGCGACCGGCGTGCCCATGGCCAGCTCACCGGAGATGCCCGGCTCGGGCACGGTGATGGACAGGATCTCTACCTCGTCGTATCCGGCGGTGGCGACGTTGGCGCCGAGGGAGGCGACCAGGGCGATGAGGAACCAGCACCAGGCCAGCCGGGACGGCCCTCAGCGAAGCGGAGCCCGGAGTTCGAGCAGACGAGGACGGCGTCCGGTCGGATCGAGCGGGCCACGGTCACCACCCCTCGCCGGGGTACTCCGGAAAGGAGTGACCACCGAGGGCGAGCCGACACCCCTCGACGGGAAGACGGTGGGTCGCGAACCCGTCGCCGGCGCCCTGTCCTTCGCCCACCTGCACGACCTCGCCGCCGCGGCCGGACAGTCCGGCTGGAAAGCCTGGGCCTACCCCATCAGTCGACGGTCCGCCCGTGACGGCATCCTTGCTCTTCCATCGGGATCAGGGCCGTCCGGTCAACCGCAACGACTTCAACCGCTTGACTTGGCGCCCGGCTCTTGATGCGGCGGACGTCGCTCGCGGCCGGGCAAGCGGGATGCACGCGCTGAGGCACTTCTATGCATCCGTATTGCTGGACGCAGGGGAGAGCATCAAGGCTGTCTCCCAGTACCTGGGGCACCACGACCCGGGCTTCACCCTGCGGACGTACACGCACCTGATGCCCAGCAGCGAGAAGCGGACACGGGAGGCCGTGAACCGTGCCTTCGCGGACGGCCCGGTCACCGATGACGGCCCGACGACGGCCCAGGGGGAGGGAGAATGAAGGAAACATGCAGGTCATCCGGTACATGGCCTGACTTGCCGGTGTACTGATCACCGGCCTCGCCGACCGGCGAGGCCGACGAAGCCCACGGCTCTGACCAGATCAGATGCCGTGGGCTTCTGTCGTGGGCGGTCGACGTCGGGCGTCCTCGTGAGCTCAGGACCCAGTGGTGCCCGCACTCGGCGTCCGCGGGGTGCCGGCCGCGCCCCGCTGACAGTGTCGGGCAGCACGGACGGCGCCCCGGCCCTGCCGCCCGCGGCCGGTCGCCGGAGCCACCGTCATGCGTGGCGCTAGGCGGCCTTGGGCCGCGCCGCACGTGTGCCCGAGGCGGGCTCCTGAGCCTCCTCGAGCGGCCAGGCCTCGTCCGGACCGAAGTCAGGGGCCTGGAACGGATTGGTCGCCGGAGGCGGCGATCCCGCCGGGGAGCGGCGGGGTTGCCCTTCCGGGGCGGAGAACAGCGACGTCAGATCGATGAGAAGACTCTCTTTCGTTACCGGTCCGTGAGGGACCCGGATGTGCCGTGACCGGGCGCAGCGGTCCTACAGCTTGGTCATCTTGGCGTACGGGCTCAAGATCCGCATCTGTGCCGAGCCGAAGTCCACGAGCGCCGCGACTCCGTCCTCGATGCCGACGACCCGGCCGAGGCCGTACACGTCGTGGGTGACCTGGTCGCCCAGGGCGAAGTGCTTGGGAGCCGGTGTGACCGGGGCCTTGAAGGGGCTGGTAGGCAGATGACGCTTCGGCGCAGCAGACTTTGTCATGGCTCAGTATGCGCCCATGTGCGTCCCGTTCGCTGTGGCCGTCGGCACAGATCATCCCTGCACCCGGCACGGCGGACGCACACCCCGGGCATTTCACGTGGGCGCCGCCTCACTGAGCGGGGGGCGTCGGCGCACTGCCGTCTGGGGATACCGGGCGTATCGTCCGTATATGGGTGGCGCCAGGTGCGGCCGGTCCGGTATCGCGCTGCCGGAGCCGCCCTCTCGTCGCTGCCGGGTACCGCGCTCCCGCGCCATCGGCGGGCGGTGGGACGTACGCGACCCAGCTGCCGCGCCGGGCGGTGCTCGCCGGCCGGGAGCGGCCGGTACGCAGGTCGGTTCGGTCCCGGGCATCGGCGCAGACACGGCCTCCAGCCCGCCCGGCAGACACGGAGATCGCCGGCCGGTGCTGCACGGGAAGGTGACCGGTGCTGCACGGGAAGGTGAAGCGTGCCCCACACGGCCGCTGACGCCCGCTCCCCGGGATCCGGCCCGGACGTGCTGGGTCCTCCCGGACGGTCACACCGAGGTCCTCCAGCCGCCGCCCGGCCTCCTGCTCGGCATCGACCGCGCCGCCGACTACCCGGCGACGCACGTCCCACTGCCGCCCGGTGCCATGCTCGCCCTGTACACCGACGGACTCGTCGAAGCCCCCGGCACGGACATCGAGGACGCGATCACCGCCCTCGCCGGCTCGCGCACACCGAGGACCAGCCCGTGGGCGCCCTCGCCGACAGTCTGATCGCCCGCGCTCGGCGATCCGCACCGCGCAGCGACGACGTCGCCCTCCTCCTGATCGGCCCGCAGCGAACCGTCACCTGACGCGAGCCGGTTTCAGGAGCAGACCGTGCCGGTCTTCGGCTGCTTCCCTTCCAGCAGGTAGGCGTTGACCGCGTTCTGCACGCACTTGTTCTTGGTGTCGTACGCGCCGTGCCCCTGGCCCTTGTACGTCAGCTCGACGGCGACGCCCTTGCCGAGCGCCTCCACCATCTTCTTCGCGCCCTCGTACGGGGTCGCCGGGTCGCCGGTGTTGCCGACGACGAGGATGGGCGCCGAACCGGGCGCGCTGACGTCGGGGTGATCGGCGGCGCCCGCCACCGGCCAGTCGGTGCAGCTGACCAGCCCCCAGGCGAGGTAGTCCCCGAACAGCGGGGACGCGGCGCGGAATTCGGGCAGCGCGTGCTGGACGTGGTCGGCGGTGTAGCGCGGCTTCTCGTCGGCGCAGTTGATGGCGATGTTCGCCGCGGTGATGTTGCTGTACTCGCCGTCCTCGCTGCGGCCGTTCATCGCGTCGGACAGCAGCATGAGGATCCTGCCGTCGCCGCCGTACGCCTGCTCCAGTCCCTCGGTCAGGTACTCCCAGAAGTCCTTGGAGTACAGGGACTGTGCGATGCCGTTGGTCGCGGCGCTCTGGGTGAGCCGTCGTGGCGCGATGCCGGGGATCGGCGTCTTGTCCAGGTCGTTCAGCAGTTTCGCGATGTGGTCCTTCACCTCCTGCGGCGTGTCGCCGATCGGGCACTCCGTGGTCTTCGAGGTGCAGTCCTCGGCGAAGTTGTCCAGCGCCAGCTGGAAGCCCCTGGCCTGTCCGAGCGAGCTCTGCTCGGGGTTCTGCGTGGGGTCGATGACGCCGTCGAGCACGGCCCGGCCGACGTTCTTGGGGAACAGGTGGGCGTACACCCCGCCGAGTTCGGTGCCGTAGGAGATGCCGAAGTAGTGCAGCTTGGCGTCGCCGAGGACCTGGCGCATCAGGTCCATGTCGCGGGCCGCGTCCGTGGTCGCCACGTGCGGCAGGATCTTCCTGGAGTTCTTCTCGCAGGCCGCGTTGAACTGCTTGGTGCGGTCCAGCAGAGCGGTGCGCTCGGCACTGTCGTCGGGGGTCGCGTCCTGCTGGAAGAACGCGTCCAGCTGGGCGTCGCTCTCGCACTTCACCGGTGCGCTGCGGCCGACTCCGCGCGGGTCGAAGCTGACCAGGTCGTAGCGGGTGCGCAGGGCGGCGTAGTCGTCGCCGAACGCGGGCAGTGTGCTGATCCCGCTGCCACCGGGGCCGCCGAAGTTGAACACGAGCGAGCCGATCCGTTCGCTCGCCGGACCGCTGGCCTTGGCGCGGATCAGGGCGATGGGGATCGTGGCGCCCTTGGGCCTGCTCCAGTCCAGCGGCGCCATCATCGTGGCGCACTGCCATGTGCCGCCGCTCGGCAGCGGGGTCGGGGCGCTCCCTCCGCCCTCGGCCTCGGACGGTGCCGGGCACTCCTTCCAGTCCAGCTGCTGCCCGGTGAGGTCGCCGGGCTGCGTTCCGTCACCGCATCCGGTCAGGAGAGCGGACAGCAGCACGGCAGCCGTGGTCAGAGCGGCGGTGCGCAGCCGGGAGGGGTTCGCCATGCTTCCATCCTCCTGGCGCACACGCCGGGACGCGCGGGGCGCGTGCCGTACGAGGTACACGCACACCGTGCGGGCAGGCGGCGGCGCGCGTTTGCCGGGCCCTCGGGCCCGCCCGTTCCCTTCGGCACCCCTGTCCGTGGCGGTGGGGCCTGCCTACAAGGCTCCCTTGCGGGTGAGCTGGTTGAAGGCCAGCCAGCCCGGCAGCACCGGCAGCCACAGCGTCAGCAGTCGGTACAGCAGGACGGCCGGGGCGGCGACCTCCTTGGGCAGGCCGAAGGCGATCAGACCGAGCGTGAGGCTCGCCTCCACCGCGCCCACGCCGCCCGGGGTGGGCGCCGCGGACCCGAGCGCGTTGCCGGCCAGGAAGACGACGGCGACGCTGGCGATGCTCAGCGAGACCGAGCCGCCGCCGAACGCCCGGATCGAGGCGTCCAGGCACATCACGAAGCAGGCCGTCAGCAGGAGCATGCCGCCGATGCCGGTGACGAGTTTCTGCGGTCGCTGCAGCACGTCGAGCATGCGCGGTACGACACCGGCGAACAGCGACCGCACGCGCGTGACGACGAATTTCCGCAGGAACGGCACCGAGGTCACCACGAGCACCAGCACCGCCACGGTCAGCAGGCCGGCGATGACCGTCCGGGACGGCGACAGGGAGGGCGTCTTCTCGGTGCCGGTCAGGTAGCCGAAGGACAGCAGCATCAGGATGTGACAGCCGAGCCCGAACAGCTGCGACGCTCCGACGCTCGCCACCGCGAGACCCGCGCGCACGCCGGAGCGCTGCAGGAAGCGCGTGTTGAGGGCGACTCCACCCACCGCGGCCGGCGCCACGATCTTCACGAAGGACCCGGCGACCTGTGCCGCCACGGTCCTCAGGAACGGCACCCGCTCCGGCACGAACCCCAGCAGCGCCATCGCGGCGGCGACGTAACTGAGCGCGGAGAACAGCACCGCGGCGGCCACCCAGCCCCACTGGGCCTGCGCGAACAGTGTGCCGAACTCGATGTGGGTGAGCTGCGTCAGCAGGTAGTAGGCGCCGATCGCACCCGCGATGAAGCTGATGAGGGTGCGCGGCCGCACCCGCTCCAGCCGGGCCGGCTCCACGGGGGCCTGCGGCCTGATCCGCAGCACCTGGTGGCGGATCTGGGTGAGCAGGTCCTCCTCGCGTGCCTCGTCGAGGGCCTCGTCGATGGCCCGCCGCTCCGCGCGCTGCTCGGCGCGAACCGCCTTCTTGCCGGGCTTCTCGGCGTCGGCCGGGCTCGTTTCCGCCGCCTCCTCCAGGCGGGCCTGCTTGGCCTGCCGGGACGCCTCCAGGACCGCTTCCCGTTCGCGCTCGGCGCGCTCCCGCGCCAGCCGGCGCAGCGTCGCACGCGTGGAGCGGGTCAGCGCGATCGGCTGCAGCATCGGCAGACAGTCGGCGACCGCGTCGGGTCCGAGCACCCCGACCGCCGAGGCCACCGCACGCTCGGCCCCCACCCGCAGGGCGAGTGTCGTGACCAGCTGGGCCACGTCCATGCGCAGCAGCAGCTCGCCGGCCGCGATCTCACCACCGCGCAGCTCGGTGAGAATCACCCTGCCGGAACGATCCACCAGAATCGCGTCACCTGCCAGCCTGCGGTGCGCGATACGCCGCGACTGCAGCGCCCGCACCTGGTGCCAGGAGTTGCGCAGCAGCTCGTCGGTGATCTCCTCGTCGGCCAGCGAGTCCAGCATGCGCCCGCCGGTGTGCTCGTAGACGAGCATGACGGCGTCGGGGCCGAGTTCGGAGGTGGCGATCAGCTTGGGCGCGTTGGCGCCGGCGGCGATCGCCGCGTACGCCAGCAGCGCCTCCTGTTCCAGCGCCTGGCGCAGCGACTGGAGGCTGGAGCGGGTGGCGAAACCGCGCAGGGTGAGATTGCGCCACGCGCGATAGAAGAAGCCCTGCGCCTGCTGTTCCCGGTCCACGACCGTGACGTCCAGCGGCGGGCCGTCCTCCAGGGTGACGAAGTAGCGCCGGCCGCGGTCGCCGTTCTCCGTCTCCACGGCCTCCTCGCGGGCCGCGCTCACGGGGTGGAAGCCGACGTGCCGCAGGCCCGCCATCAGGGTCTGCCCGGTCGGGCGGACGTTGGGGGAGCCGACCGCGTACAGCGTGCCGTAGGCGATGGTCCAGCCGATCAGCACCGTCAGGATGATCGAGAACGGTGTCGTGTAGCCGGTGACCAGCATGGAGAACGCGTCGAGGAGCAGCACGATCCACAGCACCGCGCGCCATCTGGGCCGGCGGGACATGCCGACGGCCGTCATGTAGGCGATGACGGGGGCCAGATAGCCGTGCACCGGGTCGGTCAGGACGTGGATGTCGCTCGGGGAGGGCTGGGTGAGCGCCTCCTGGATCGAGCCCGGGGCGGCCCGCGCCACCCACAGGTCGGCCGCGAGGGTCACTCCGTGGGCGAGGACGGCCGCGAGGACGCCGTCGGCGATGCGCAGCCCGTCGCGTTTGATCAGCCGTTCGATCGCGAAGGCCACCGGCACCAGCAGGATCGCGATGCTGGACGCCAGGCCCGCGATCTTGATCAGCAGGTCGGGGGCCTGTCCGGTCCCCTTGTGGATGTCCTGTTCGAAACCCGAGGTGGTGCCGTGCGCGAACGCGGCGATCGCCAGCAGGACCGCGATGGCGAGCACGCCCACCAGGAGCCGCATGAGATCGGAGGGGCGGTGCACGCGCGCGGGAAGCAGCGGTTCGTCGCCCTCCACGGCTTCGGCGTGCGGGTCGTCGTCCGCGCAGGGACCGCGGTCGGGGGACGACTCCTGGCGGACGCGCGCCTCCCTGGCGTCGTCCGCACCGTCCTCGCGTGCGCGTGGCTCGTCGCTTCCGCGGGCTGCGTCGCCCGTACGCGCGCGTGTGTCGTCGCTTTCGGCGCCCGTACGCGTGCCTGAGCCGTCGCTTTCGGTGCCCGTGGGTGCGCGTGTGTCGTCGCCTTCCCGGGGCGCGCCACCCGGACGCACGCCCGGGCCCCCGGTCTCGTGCGCGCGCGTGCCGGCGTCCTGCGTGCCCTCGTGCCGACGTGCACCGGAGCCTTCCTGCTGCGGATCTCCGCTGCTCTTGGCCGCGCCGGCGGCGGTGTCGGGGCGCGCGGCGGCGTCAGGGGTGCCCGCCTCGCCGTCGGGGTGCACTCCCTGCTGCTTCATGGTCTCTTCTTGGTCTCGTATCACCAGTCACCGCCCGCACGATGGTGGCATGCCCCACCGACACACGCGGGCATCAGGGTGTGGATGCGCGGGCGCACAGTCTGCCGCAAGCGCCGTTCCGGAGCGAGAGGGCCGCTCCTCACGGGGGGCGCCGCGATGTCGGTGGGGTGCGGCAGGATGGGACGAATGAGCGAGCAGAGCCCTGCCGAGGACACCCGCGAGGAGTACGCGCACGCGCTGCCCGTGTACGCCGAGCGGGTCCTCGAGGTCGCCGAGCGGATCCCTCCGGGGCGGGTCATGACGTACGGCGACGTCGCCGAGTGGCTCGAGGAAGGCGGACCGCGCCAGGTCGGCCGGGTGATGTCGCTCTACGGAGGCGCCGTGCCGTGGTGGCGGGTCGTACGCGCCGACGGGGCGCTGCTGCCCGGCCACGAATTGCGCGCGCTCGCCCACTACCGCGCCGAGGGCACGCCGCTGAAGGAGGCGGCCAGGAGCGCCGAGGGGCATCTGCCGCGGCTCGACATGCGGCGGGCCCGATGGGACGGCGGGGCGGGCGCGGAGGGTCACACCTGACAGCTTCCGCCATCGGAGGCCCTCGGTGAGAACCCGTGGCCCGTACGGGTGACTGGGGGGACGTCTGTGGCATGACGTACGTTCGTGGGTCGGGGGACCCACGGGGCCCCAGGGCCACGAGGGAAGAAGCGGAAGCACTGCTTGCGTCCGGTGTGGCGGCGTAGCGTCGGCTGCACGCGTCCCTCTCACCCCGCGGCCACCGCCCCGCCCCCGTGACCGCCCGCCCACCAGCACGCACCCCAGGACCGGCCAACCACGTGAGCTCCTCTTCTTCCTCCACCAGGCGCCTGCCGCACCCCCCGGTGCGGCAGGGGAGCCGTGGCGCTTACCGGCTGGTCCGTACCCCGCCGGCCGTAGTGGTCCCCCCTCCTCTGGACGCGGCACAGCGTGCCGTGGTTGACCACGGCAGCGGACCGCTGCTGGTCCTCGCCGGTCCCGGCACCGGCAAGACCACCACCCTCGTCGAATCCGTGGCCGCCCGGATCGCCCGGGGCGCCGACCCCGAACGCATCCTGGTGCTGACGTTCAGCCGCAGGGCCGCCGTCGATCTCCGCGACCGCATGGCCCTGCGCATCGGTGCCTCCCGCGCACCCCGCGCCACCACCTTCCACTCCTACTGTTACGCCCTGGTGCGAGCCCACCAGGACAGCGGTCTGTTCACCGAGCCGCTGCGCCTGCTCTCCGGCCCCGAGCAGGACGTCACCGTCCGCGAGCTGCTCGCAGGGCAGCCGGAACTGCAGCGCCTCGGACTGACCCATGTGCGCTGGCCCGACGAGCTGCGCGCCTGCCTGACCACGCGCGGCTTCGCCGACGAGGTCCGCGCGGTCCTCGCCCGCAGCCGCGAGCTGGGCCTGGGCCCGGACGAGCTGGGCGCCTTCGCCCGCCGCATCGGCCGCCCCGACTGGGGCGCCGCCGCGACCTTCCTCGCCGAGTACCTCGACGTCCTCGACATGCAGGGCGTGATCGACTACGCGGAACTGGTCCACCGCGCGGTCCTGCTCGCCCGCCGCCCGGAGACCGCCGTCCGGCTCGCCGCCCGCTACGACGCCGTGTACGTCGACGAGTACCAGGACACCGACCCCGCCCAGGTACGGCTCCTGCACGCGCTGGCCGGCGGCGGTCGCACCCTGGTCGCCCTGGGCGACCCCGACCAGTCGATCTACGCCTTCCGCGGCGCCGACGTGAACGGCATCCTCGACTTCCCGGCGGCCTTCACGTGCGCGGACGGCCGCCCGGCCCCCGTCGAGGTGCTGCGCGCCTCCCGCCGCTCCGGCGCCGCCCTGCTGGCCGCCACGCGCCTGATCACCCGGCGGATGCCGCTGCCCCGGCTGCCGGCCGACAAGGTGCGCGCCCACCGCGAGCCGGCCGCCATACGGGACGGGGGCCGCGTCGAGGTCTACACGTATCCGACGGCCGGCACGGAAGTGGACAACATCGCGGACATCCTGCGCCGCGCGCACCTGGAGGACGGCGTCGCCTGGAGCGACATGGCCGTCCTGGTCCGGGCCGGCGCCCGCGCCCTGCCCACCCTCCGCCGTGCCCTCACCGCGGCCGGCGTCCCGCTGGACATCGACGGCGACGACCTGCCCCTGCGCCACGAGCCGGCCGTCGCGCCCCTGCTCACCGCCCTGCGCGCGGTGGCCGTGGCGGAGGCCGGGCGGCCCGAGGAGACGGAAGGAGCCGGGGCTGGGGAAGCCGGGGCAGAAGACGTCCGGGATCAATCGGCGGGGGCACCGGAAGAGGCGGCGCCCGCAGAGGCTGACGCGGACGACGCGGACGAGGGTGAGGCCGACGCGGACGACGCCAGGGCTCGGCGAGCCGGTCCCGCAGAGGCTGACGCGGACGACGCGGACGATGGTGAGGCCGGCGCGGACGACGCCGGGGCTCGGCGAGCCGGTCCCGCAGAGGCCGACGCCCAGGAGGCCGGCCCGCTGCGGGGCGAAGCCGCCGTCGGTGACCCGACGGAGCAGGCCCCGGACACCGCCTCCTGGCTCGACACCGAGACCGCACTCACCCTGCTCGCCTCCCCTCTCGCCGGCATGGACCCGGCCGACCTGCGCCGCCTCGGGCGTGCCCTGCGCGAGGAGGAACGGGCCGCGGGCAACCCGCTGCCGCCCCCCTCCGACGTCCTGCTCGCACGGGCGCTCGCCGAACCCGAGCGCCTCGCCGTGCACGATCCGGCCTACGCCCGCGGGGCGCAGCGCCTCGGCGCGCTGCTGCGCAAGGCCCGTGAACGGCTCGCGGGCGGCGGTACGGCCGAGGAGGCGCTGTGGGACCTGTGGGAGGGCACGCCCTGGCCCGCACGCCTGGAGCGGGCCGCCCGGCGCGGCGGCGCGGCCGGCCGCAACGCCGACCGGGACCTGGACGCCGTGTGCGCGCTGTTCGCCACCGCCGCGCGCGCCGAGGAGCGCACCGGAGGCCGCGGCGCGCTGAACTTCCTGGAGGAGGTCGAGGCCGAGGACATCGCCGCCGACACCCTCACCCGCCGTGCCGTACGCCCCGACGCCGTCCGCCTGATGACCGCTCACCGCTCCAAGGGCCTGGAGTGGCGGCTGGTCGTCGTCGCCGGCGTCCAGGAGGGCCTCTGGCCCGACCTGCGCCGCCGCGGTTCCCTGCTGGAGGCCGACCGGATCGGCCGCGACGGACTCGCCGAACCGCTCACCCCGGGCGCGCTGCTCGCCGAGGAGCGCCGGCTGTTCTACGTCGCCGCCACGCGCGCGCGTGAACGCCTGGTCGTCACCGCCGTCAAGGCACCGGCCGACGACGGCGATCAGCCCTCCCGGTTCCTCACCGAGCTCGGAGTGGAGCCCAAGGACGTCACCGGCCGGCCCCGGCGCCCGCTGTCCGTGGCCGCGCTCGTCGCCGAGCTGCGCGCCACCACGGTCGACCCGCGTGCGTCCGCAGCGCTGAGGGAGGCCGCCGCCCGCCGCCTGGCCCGGCTCGCCGCCGTCGCCGACGAGGACGGCCGCCCCCTGGTGCCGTCCGCGCACCCCTACCGCTGGTGGGGCATGCACGACCCGACCGAGAGCAAGGTGCCGCTGCGCCACCGCGACCGGCCGGTCGTGCTCTCCGGCAGCGCCCTGGACCAGCTCGCCAACACCTGCGCGCTCCAGTGGTTCCTGGGCCGCGAGGTGAAGGCCGACGCCCCGGCCACCACCGCGCAGGGCTTCGGCAACGTCGTCCACGTCCTCGCGGACGAGGTCGCCTCCGGCCGCAGCCCGGCCGACCTGGACGTCCTCATGGAACGCCTGGACTCGGTGTGGAACGCGCTCGCGTTCGACGCGCCCTGGAAGTCGCAGCAGGAGAAGGACAACGCGCGCGTGGCGCTCGAACGGTTCCTGAACTGGCACGTCCTGAACGGCACACGCACCCCCGTGGCGAGCGAACAGGACTTCGACGTCACCCTCGAAGCGGGCGACTACGAGGTCCGCATCCGCGGCCAGATGGACCGAGTGGAGACGGACGGCGAGGGCCGCGCCTACGTGGTGGACTTCAAGACCGGCAAACAGGCACCCAGCGCCGCCGAGGTGGCCCGCCACCCCCAGCTCGCGGTCTACCAGCTCGCCGTCCGTGAAGGAGCCGTCGACGAGGCCTTCGACGGCGTGCGCCCCGAACCGGGCGGCGCCGAACTGGTGCACCTCAGGCAGGGCGCCGCCAAGCGCGACGGCGGCGACGGCCTGCCCAAGGTGCAGACCCAGGAACCGCTGTCGGGGGAGTGGGTCGGCGAGCTGCTGGCCACCGCCGCGGGCAAGGTCCTCGACGAGCGGTTCGCACCGAACGCCGGCCAGCACTGCACGCACTGCGCGTTCCGCGCCTCGTGCAGCGCCCGGCCCGAGGGACGCCACGTGGTCGAGTGAGCGACCGCACGGGCCGTGGTGACGCACAGCACCACAGCCGCTGACCTGCGTCTCTTCCTTCCCGGACGGCCGATCCGCGCCAGCTGTCAGTGCCCGCCGCTAGCCTTTTGCGACATGCCCGCCCGTATCACCGATCCCGAGCAGCTCAAAGAGCTCCTCGGCATCCCGTTCACCCCGGAGCAGACGGCCTGCATCACCGCGCCGCCCGCCCCGCAGGTGATCGTCGCCGGTGCCGGATCGGGCAAGACCACCGTGATGGCCGCCCGCGTCGTCTGGCTGGTCGGCACCGGCCAGGTCGCCCCCGAGCAGGTCCTCGGTCTGACCTTCACCAACAAGGCCGCCGCAGAGCTCGCCGAACGCGTCCGCAAGGCCCTGGTCAGGGCCGGCGTCACCGACCCGGACGTGATCGATCCGGACAACCCGCCGGGCGAGCCGGTGATCTCGACGTACCACTCCTTCGCCGGCCGGCTGCTCACCGACCACGGCCTGCGCCTCGGTCTGGAGCCCGGCTCGCGGCTGCTCGCCGACGCCACCCGCTACCAGCTCGCCGCGCGCGTGCTCCGCGAGGCCCCCGGCCCCTACCCCGCGCTGACCCGCTCCTTCGCCGACCTCGTCAGCGACCTCCTCGCCCTCGACTCCGAACTCGCCGAACACCTCGTCGACCCCGAGGAGCTGCGCGCCTGGGACGCGGACCTGCTGCGCTTCCTGCGGAGCGCCACACTCACCAACGCCGACCTGCGCAAGGTCCCCGAGACGGCCGCCGCACGCCGTGAGCTGGCCGGCCTCGTGCGGCGCTACCGGGCCGCCAAACGCGAGCGCGACCTGCTCGACTTCGGCGACCAGATCGCCCTGTCCGCCCGCCTCGCCGGCATCCCCGAGGTGGGCAGGCTGCTGCGCGCGGAGTTCCGCGTGGTGCTCCTGGACGAGTACCAGGACACCTCCGTGGCCCAGCGCGTCCTGCTGGCCGGCCTGTTCGGCGGCGGCACCGGCCACCCCGTGACCGCGGTCGGCGACCCCTGCCAGGCCATCTACGGCTGGCGCGGCGCCTCCGTCGCCAACCTGGACGACTTCCCCGCGCACTTCGCGCACGCCGACGGCCGCCCCGCCACCCGGCAGGCGCTCAGCGAGAACCGCCGCAGCGGCGGCCGCCTCCTCGACCTCGCCAACGGCCTCGCCGAACCGCTGCGCGCCATGCACGCGGGCGTGGAGGCCCTGCGCCCGGCCCCCGGCGCCGAGTACGACGGCACGGTCCGCTGCGCCCTGCTGCCCACCCACGCCGAGGAGATCGACTGGATCGCCGGCTCGATCGCCCACCTCGTCCGCACCGGCACGGCCCCCGGTGAGATCGCCGTCCTGTGCCGTACGGCGACCGACTTCGCCGAGATCCAGGGCGCCCTCGTCGCCCGCGACGTCCCGGTCGAGGTGGTCGGCCTGTCCGGGCTGCTGCACCTGCCCGAGGTCGCCGACCTCGTCGCCGTCTGCGAGGTCCTGCAGGACCCCGGCGCCAACGCCTCCCTGGTACGCCTGCTGACCGGCCCGCGCTGGCGCATCGGCCCCCGCGACCTCGCGCTGCTGGGCCGCCGCGCCCGGCTGCTGGTCGCCCACGCGCGCGTGGACGACACCGACGACCCGGACCGCCGGCTCACCGCCGCCGTCGAAGGCGTCGACCCGGCCGAGGTGATATCGCTCGCGGACGCCCTGGACACCTTCCTCGAATCGCCCAGGGAAGGCGGCTTCGAGGACCGGGGCGACGACGGGCTGCCGTTCTCCCCGGACGCCCGCGTGCGCTTCGCCCGGCTGGCCGCCGAGCTGCGCGACCTGCGCCGTTCCCTGTCCGACCCGCTCATGGACGTCCTGCACCGCGTCCTCGCCGTCACCGGCCTGGAGGTGGAGCTGTCGGCGTCCCCGCACGCCCTGGCCGCACGCCGCCGCGAGACACTGTCCAACTTCCTGGACATCGCCGCGTCCTTCGCGGCCGGTGACGGCGAGGCCACCCTCCTCGCCTTCCTCGGGTTCCTGCGCACCGCCGCGCAGTACGAGAAGGGCCTCGACAACGCCCTGCCCGGCGGCGAGAACACCGTCAAGGTGCTCACCGCGCACAAGTCCAAGGGCCTGGAGTGGGACGTCGTCGCCGTTCCCGGACTGGTCAAGGGGACGTTCCCCAGCGCACAGGGCCGCGAGAAGTGGACGGCGCAGGCCAAGGTGGTGCCACACGCCCTGCGCGGCGACTGCGACACCCTGCCCGACATCGACAGCTGGGACGCGCGCGGCATGAAGGCCTTCCACGAGGCCATGAAGGACCACCAGCACACCGAGGAGCTCCGCCTCGGCTACGTCACCTTCACCCGCCCCCGCTCCCTCCTGCTCGGCTCCGGCCACTGGTGGGGGCCCAGCCAGAAGAAGCCCCGCGGTCCCTCCGGCTTCCTCCAGGCACTCCACGACCACTGCGCCGCCGGACGCGGCGAGATCGAGGCGTGGGCCGAGGAGCCCGCCGAGGACGAGGAGAACCCCGCCCTGCACACGGCCGGCACCGACCAGGTGTGGCCGCTCCCGCTGGACGCCGCCGCCCTGGCCCGCCGCCGCGCCGCCGCCGAGACCGTCCTCGCCCACCTGGACGCCCTCACCGCCCAGGACACCGCCCACCCGCGGGCCCCCCACGACCCCGCCGCCCTCGACGACCCGGACTGGCCCCCGCCCCCGGAGGACGACCCCTACGGCGACGACCCCTACGGCGACGACCCCTACGGCATGGATCCGTACGCCGAACCGCCGTACGACACCCCTGAGCCGCCCTACGACGCGGAACCGCCCTACGACGCGGACACCCCCACCCCGGGCGCCCCCGCCGACCGCAACGACCGGAGCACCGGCCGGCCCACGGTCCCGCACCAGGCGCCCGCCCCACGGCACCGCCCCCGCCCCGCCGAGCCGCGGCACCCCGGCGACCTCACCCCGGAGGAGGCTCGCACCATCGCCTCCTGGGACCGGGACCTGGACGCGCTCACCGGCGAGCTGCTGCGCGCCCGGCAGGCCGTCACCGACGTACCGCTGCCCGCCACGCTCAGCGCATCCCAGCTGCTGCGCCTGGCCGAGGACCCGGACGGGCTCGCGCAGGAACTCGCACGCCCCATGCCGCGCCCTCCGCAACCCGCCGCACGCCGGGGCACCCGGTTCCACGCCTGGGTCGAAGCCCGCTTCGAGGAACTGACGCTGCCCCTGCTCGAACCGGACGAGCTGCCCGGCAGCGACGC
This sequence comes from Streptomyces sp. NPDC046759, assembly GCF_040645475.1. NCBI lineage: Bacteria > Bacillati > Actinomycetota > Actinomycetes > Kitasatosporales > Streptomycetaceae > Streptomyces > Streptomyces sp. NPDC046759. The sequence goes on from NZ_JBEYYJ010000026.1 coordinate 56,552, forward strand.
CGAGATCGCCGACGAGAACGACCTGCAAGCCCTGAAGGAAGCCTTCGAACGCAGCGAGTACGCCCGGCGCATCCCCTACCGGGTCGAGGCACCCTTCCAGCTCGACCTCGCCGGCCGCGTCGTACGCGGCCGCATAGACGCCGTCTACAAGCACGGCGACGGCCACGGGGCGACGTACGAGATCGTCGACTGGAAGACCAGCCGTACCCGCACCGCCGACCCGCTCCAGCTCGCCGTGTACCGGCTGGCCTGGGCCGAGCAGCAGGGCGTGCCGCCCGAGTCGGTCACGGCCGCCTTCCTGTACGTCCGCACGGGCGAGGTCGTACGACCGCCGGACCTGCCGGACCGGGCCGCCCTGGAACGGCTCCTCGCGGAACACTCCGAAACGGCACACCGGGCGACCTGAGTGTGACGAACCGCCCGCCGAGGATGCCGGCGGGGGCCGATAGGCTCGTCAGCATGAGCCAGACCCCGGACAGCGCCGTCCGCACGTACATCGAGCAGCACCGCGCCGCCTTCCTCGACGACCTCATGGCATGGCTGCGCATCCCCTCCGTGTCGGCCCAGCCCGACCACGCGCCCGACGTACGCCGCAGCGCCGACTGGCTGGCCGCCGCACTCGCGGAGACCGGCTTCCCGACCACCGAGGTCTGGCAGACCCCCGGCGCCCCCGCCGTCTTCGCCGAGTGGCCCTCGGACGACCCGACGGCACCCACCGTCCTCGTCTACGGCCACCACGACGTGCAGCCCGCCGCCCGCGAGGACGGCTGGGACAGCGACCCCTTCGACCCGGTCGTCAGCGGCAACCGCCTCTACGCGCGCGGGGCGGCCGACGACAAGGGCCAGGTGTTCTTCCACACACTCGGCGTGCGCGCCCACCTCGCCGCCACCGGCCGCACCGCCCCCGCGGTCAACCTGAAGCTGCTGATCGAGGGCGAGGAGGAGTCCGGCTCCCCGCACTTCCGGGCCCTCGTCGAGGAGCACGCGGGACGGCTCGCCGCCGACGCCGTGATCGTCTCCGACACCGGCATGTGGGCCGAAGACACCCCGACCGTCTGCACCGGCATGCGCGGCCTCGCCGAGTGCGAGATCCGGCTGTACGGCCCCGACCAGGACATCCACTCCGGATCCTTCGGCGGTGCCGTGCCCAACCCGGCCACCGCGGCCGCCCGCCTGGTCGCCGCCCTGCACGACGAGCACGCACGCGTGGCGGTCCCCGGCTTCTACGACGGCATCGTCGAGCTGACCGACCACGAACGCGAACTCTTCGCCGAACTGCCCTTCGACGAGGAGCGCTGGCTGGGCACCGCCAAGTCCCGCGCCACCCACGGCGAGGCCGGATACAGCACCCTCGAGCGCATCTGGGCCCGCCCGACCGCCGAGGTCAACGGCATCGGCGGCGGCTACCAGGGCCCCGGGAGCAAGACCGTCGTCCCCTCCTCGGCCATGGTGAAGCTGTCCTTCCGGCTGGTCGCCGGCCAGGACCCCGACCACCTCGAGAAGGCCGTCCGCGCCTGGGCCGGGACACAGGTGCCCGCCGGGATCCGCCATGAGATCGTCTTCGGCGCCGCCACGCGCCCGTGCCTGACCCCGCTCGACCACCCCGCACTGCAGTCCGTGGTCCGCGCCATGGGCCGCGCCTTCGAGAAACCGGTCCGCTTCACCCGCGAGGGCGGCTCCGGACCCGCCGCCGACCTGCAGGAAGTCCTCGGCGCCCCGGTGCTCTTCCTGGGCATCTCCGTCCCCTCCGACGGCTGGCACGCCCCGAACGAGAAGGTCGAACTGGACCTCCTCCTCAAAGGCGTCGAGACCAGCGCCTACCTGTGGGGGGACCTGGCCGAGCACTGGCGTCCCACGACCTGACCGGCCGGCGCCGTACGAGACATCGCGCGCGGGGCACACTGGAAGGACCGCCCCGCCGTCTCGCCCGCGCCCGGCCCGGTGCCCTCCCGCCCACGTCCCGCCGAACCGCCCGCCGAACGAACCGCTGCACTGGGGGAGTTGGAAGCACCCGTGACCACCTGGACCGACGACACAGCCGATCGACCCATCTCGCTGACCGCCCCGAGCGGCATCGACCGAGCCGCCCACCACCGGCTCGACGAGGCCTGGCTCGCCGCGGCGTGGAGCCACCCCACGACCCGCTGCTTCGTGGTCTCCGGCGGCCAGGTACTCGTCGACGAGACGCCGGACGGCCGGACCGAGCTCGTCATGACACCCTCGTTCGAGGCCCCGCTCACCGAGGCGCACCGCTACTTCCTCGGCATCGACGAGGAAGGCGTCAGCTACTTCGCCCTCCAGAAGGACGCGCTGCCCGGCCGTATCGACCAGTCCGCACGCCCCGCCGGGCTGCGCGAGGCCGGCCTGCTGCTCTCGCCGCGCGACGCCGGCCTCATGGTGCACGCCGTCGGCCTCGAGAACTGGCAGCGCACCCACCGGTTCTGCTCCCGCTGCGGCGAGCGCACGGTCATCGCCGCCGCCGGCCACATCCGCCGCTGCCCCGCCTGCGGCGCCGAGCACTACCCGCGCACCGACCCGGCCGTGATCATGGCCGTGACCGACGCGGACGACCGCATCCTCCTCGGCCGCCAGGTCCACTGGCCCGAGGGCCGCTTCTCCACGCTCGCCGGTTTCGTCGAACCCGGCGAGTCCATCGAGCAGGCGGTGCGACGCGAGGTGTCCGAGGAGGTCGGCCTCGCCGTCGGCCCCGTCGAGTACGTGGCCAGCCAGCCCTGGCCCTTCCCGTCCAGCCTGATGCTCGGCTTCATGGCCCGCGCCACCTCCACCGAGATCGAGGTGGACGGCGACGAGATCCACGAGGCCCGCTGGTTCTCCCGCGAGGAACTGCACGACGCCTTCGAATCCGGCGAGGTGCTGCCGCCCTACGGCATCTCCATCGCGGCCCGCCTGATCGAGATGTGGTACGGCAAGCCGCTGCCGACCCGCAGCTTCGTCTGAGACACAGCAGCCGAGACACAGCAGGGCGGCCCCCGATCCGATCGGGGGCCGCCCTGCTGCGATCACCGCGGAAACCCGCGGAGCGTCACGCGGCGAGCTTCTGCTTCACCTGCGCCAGCGACGGGTTCGTCAGCGTCGTACCGTCCCCGAAGAGCACCGTCGGGACCGTCTGGTTTCCGCCATTCGCCTTCTCCACGAAAGCGGCGGACTCGGGGTCCTGCTCGATGTTGATCTCGGTGTAGGCGATGCCCTCCCGGTCAAGCTGGCTCTTCAGCCGCCGGCAGTAGCCGCACCAAGTCGTGCTGTACATCGTCACAGTGCCCTGCATGTCTCTCGCGCTCCTCAGGCAGCTCGGAAAAACGTCGTGGAGGAGAACGTACGCCGGCCCCCCGCCATTCCCGCCCGGGGTATCCACAGGTGGCTGTGACACCTGCCGCATTCATACGACCATCCGTACCCGCCTGTGGACAACCGACACGGCACTCCCGGGCGACCTGGCAGCATGGCGGTGTGACAGCAGCAACGCACTCCACCCTCTTCCCGCAGGTACCGGACACGGCCGACGCGGTACTCGAAGGGCTCGACCCCGAGCAGCGCGCGGTGGCCACCGCCCTGCACGGCCCGGTGTGCGTCCTGGCCGGAGCGGGCACCGGCAAGACGCGGGCGATCACCCACCGCATCGCCTACGGAGTGCGCGCGGGCGTCCTCCAGCCCTCCAGCGTGCTCGCCGTCACCTTCACCAACCGCGCCGCCGGCGAGATGCGCGGCCGACTGCGCCAGCTCGGCGCCCACGGCGTCCAGGCCCGCACCTTCCACTCCGCCGCCCTGCGCCAGCTCCAGTACTTCTGGCCGAAAGCGATCGGTGGCGGCATGCCCCGGCTCGTCGACCGCAAGGTCCAGCTCGTCGCCGAGGCGGCCGCAAACCTGGGCACCCGGCTCGACCGGGGCGAGCTGCGGGACGTCACGGCGGAGATCGAATGGTCCAAGGTCACCCAGACCATCCCCGCCGACTATCCGTACGCGGCCGCGAAGGCAGGCCGCGAGGCCCCGCGCGACCCCGCCGAGATCGCCCACCTCTACGCGGCCTACGAAGACCTCAAACGCGACCGAGCGGTGATCGACTTCGAAGACGTCCTGCTGCTGACCGTCGCCATCCTCCAGGACCGGCACGACATCGCCGAACAGATCCGCGCCCAGTACCAGCACTTCGTCGTCGACGAGTACCAGGACGTCAGCCCCCTGCAGCAGCGGCTGCTGGACCTGTGGCTCGGCGACCGAGACAACCTCTGCGTCGTCGGCGACGCCAGCCAGACCATCTACTCGTTCACCGGAGCAACCCCCGACCACCTCCTGGACTTCCGCACCCGGCACCCCGGAGCCACCGTCGTCAAACTCGTCCGTGACTACCGCTCCACCCCCCAGGTCGTCCACCTCGCCAACGGCCTGCTCGCCCAGGCCCGCGGCCGCGCCGCCGACCACCGGCTGGAACTGATCTCCCAACGCGCCCCCGGCCCCGAACCGGTCTACACCGAATACACCGACGAGCCCGCCGAGGCCGAAGGCGCCGCCCGCCGCATCCGCGAACTGATCGACGCGGGCGTCCCCGCCGCCGAGATAGCAGTCCTGTTCCGGACAAACGCCCAGTCCGAAACCTACGAACAGGCCCTCGCCGACGCCGGCGTCCCCTACCAGCTGCGCGGCGCCGAACGCTTCTTCGACCGGCCCGAGATCCGCAAGGCCGGCATCGCCCTGCGCGGCGCCGCCCGCTTCGGCGGCAACGACTCCCTGCTGGACGACGCCGTGGACCTGCCCTCCCAGGTCCGTGCCGTGCTGTCCGGAGAGGGCTGGACCACCCAGCCCCCGGCCGGCTCCGGAGCCGTCAGAGAGCGCTGGGAATCCCTTGCCGCACTCGTCAACCTCGCCCACGACCTCGCCGCCGCCCGGCCCGGCGCCACCCTCGGCGACTTCGTGACCGAACTGGACGAACGGGCGAACGCCCAGCACGCCCCCACCGTCCAGGGCGTCACCCTCGCCTCCCTGCACGCCGCCAAGGGCCTGGAATGGGACGTCGTCTTCCTGGTCGGCATCGCCGAGGGCATGCTGCCCATCACCTACGCCAGAACCGACGAGCAAATCGAGGAGGAACGACGCCTCCTCTACGTCGGCGTCACCCGCGCACGGGAACGGCTCCACCTCTCCTGGGCGCTGTCCCGGTCCCCCGGCAACCGCCCCAACCGCAGACCCAGCCACTTCCTCGACGGCCTGCGACCCGGCACCACCGCCACCGTCGGCCGCACCGGCACAGCCGCCACCGGAGGCATCGAACACGGGACCCCCGGCAGCACCGCCACCGTTCAACGGCGCGCCCAGCGCACCCCCGCCCGCTGCAGGGTCTGCGGCCGCACCCTCACCGACGCGGGCGAGATGAAGCTGATGCGCTGCGAGGACTGCCCCTCCGACATGGACGAAGGGCTCTACGAACGGCTGCGGGAATGGCGGGCCGTCCAGGCCGAGCACAGCGGACAGCCGGACTTCTGCGTCTTCACCGACCGCACCCTGATGGCCATCGCCGAGGCCCGGCCCGAAAACCCCGCCGAGCTCTCCCGCATCCCCGGCGTCCTCAGCCGCAAGCTGCGCAGCTACGGAACCGACGTTCTGGCCATCTGCGCAGGCCACGACGTCCGGGAAGCCACCGAGGACGACTGATGCGAACTCGTCGAAAAAATAGTTTGCGCATGCCCCAGCAATCCCCATAGGTTCTAGACACGGAAGCGGCGGCCTTCTCCAAAGCCCTGACTCCGTGTTGTACTTGCATACCCGAACGGACTGGCTCACCCCAGTCCCTTGAGACGCCGAGAGGAGGCGAGTCCAGTGATCAGCATCAACACCAGCACCATCAGCACGGCCAAACTGACCGATCGCTCGACCGTCTCCCTGTGCATGCTCGGCGCCTCCCACCAGGGCACCGGTCTGTCCGGCATCCGTGCCGACCGTCCGGCGTCCTCCCTCGCTCTCACGGGTCTTCCCGTCCGTGAGCGCAATGAGCGACCGACCAAGGCACTGGAAGCGGTAGAGGCACAGGCGCAGGCCTATGCCTTTGCGGCGGCCGGTGCCGGATTCCGGAAGCAGACGACGCAGCACCACCTGATGTGGGCCTTCCGTGGGCCAGAACCCTGGAGTGATCCAGCCTGATCCGATCAGGCCGGCGCCTTCAGGGCCGCGGAACCCCATCCGGGATCCGCGGCCCTTCTGTTTTCCCCGAACGGGGACGACGGAGCGAAGGGGCCTCGGGACAGGAAAAGAACCCGGTACCAAGCCGACACCCGGTCAACCGGCCGGAACGACCAGACGAGGAAGACCAACCGTGCAACTCGAAGCGCACGCCCCGTCCGTACCGCCTTCGCAAACGATCCCCCCGCCCGGCCTCACGGAGGACTCCACCTTGACCCCCCTCACCGCGCTCACCGCGCTCGACGACGCCATCGAGAACCTCGGCGTACCCGTCCCCTGCCGTTCCTACGACCCGGAGGTCTTCTTCGCCGAGTCGCCGGCGGACGTCGAGTACGCCAAGTCCCTCTGCCGCACCTGCCCGCTGATCGAGGCCTGCCTCGCCGGCGCCAAGGAGCGGCGTGAGCCCTGGGGCGTCTGGGGTGGCGAGCTGTTCATCCAGGGTGTCGTCGTCGCCCGGAAGCGGCCGCGTGGCCGCCCGCGGAAGAACCCGGTCACGGCATGAACACCGCAGGAACGATCGATCGCCCCCTCACGCACGACCCCCAGAAGCAGGCCCCGATGAAGCCGTCCACCAGCGAGCCCGCCGGCTCCGCGACTCCAGACGTCACCACCACCGGCGCGACCGAAGCGCGCCAGAACAGGACCCGAGAGATGCAACTCATGCAAGAAGCCCTGGCTCGTGCGCATATGCGCGAGCGACTCCACGAAGCCGAGCGGGAACGCCAGGCCGTGCGCCTGTTGGTCGCCCGGCGGATGCAGCGACGGGCCGAGCGCGCCTCGCTGCGCGCCCGCCGCGCGCTCGCCATGGCGGTCATGCAGTAACGATCACACCGACAGAAGCGGTGGCCTCCCGGCCCGGGAGGCGAAGTCTTCTGGAGCGGGGACCGGTCCGGCCGAACGGACCGGTCCCCGCGGTGCGTTGTGCCGGGCGATCCGCCGCCGGCGGGGTTATCGTCGCCAGGTGACGAGTCTTCCCGGTGGAAGTGATCAGGGCGGCTCCACCCCGGAGCGCCGCATGCTCGTGTGCGCACGCTGCGGCACCCCCGCTGACGGCCCCCAGCCGGTCACCTGGACCTGCTCCGTGGAGAACGGCATCCGCCAGTACTTCTGCGACGTCTGCTCGAGGGAGAACCTGCGGGCGATCGAGGGGCGACTGGATTCGCAGTGGTGGTGAGCCGCTTCTCCCGGGGGCCCCTCCCCCCACCCTCCCCCTCCCCACCCCACCCCTTCCACCGAGGCACACAGCACCCGCTTCAGGGCACCCCACACCCCGCCCTCTCCCGGCACCCCAGGATCAAGTCCCGTCCCGGCACCCCAGGATCAAGCCTCGACCCAGCGCCCCAGGGTCAAGCCTCGTCCCAGCCCCCCGGATCACGCCTCCGCCGCCGATTCCCCCTCGGCCGGCTCGTCACCGGGGACGTCGAGGACGAATCCCGGCAGCCACTCCTGCAGTTCCTCCCGGAGGCGGACCGTCGCGCCCAGTTGGCACAGGACGCCGATGGTGCTCAGCGTCACCCGGTGGATCAGCAAGTAGGCCGGCGGCAGGTTGAGCCGTTTGCCCAGCTGGTAGGCGGGGGAGCGGGGGTCAGCGATGCGGGCGGCCTGGCTGCGCATCCAGGTGCGGGTGAAGGTGAACGCCTCGACGCGGGCCGGTTCGATGATCGGCAGCAGGTAGTCGAGGACCGCGTCGGGATCGAGCTCTATGGACTCCTTCACGAATCCTTCGGTGCAGAGCATCTCGTAGACCGACTCGGCCTCGCCGTCCAGTGTCATGCGCAGTGAGGTACCGATCGGCAGGGGGAGTCCCCCGGGCAGCCGGTCGACCGTGCCGAAGTCCAGGACGCCGAGGCGCCAGCCGTCCTCGCCGGCCGGGCCGCCGGGCAGCAGCCGGAAGTTGCCGGGATGCGGGTCGGCGTGCAGCAGGCCGGTGCGGGCCGGGCCCGAGAAGAGGAACCGGGCCAGGAGCTGGCCGGCGCGGTCCCGCTGCTCCGGGGTGCCGTCCGAGATCACCTCCGACAGCGGGATGCCGTCGATCCACTCGGTGACCAGGACCTGATCGCACTGGTGTACCACTGCGGGGACCGCCACGTCCGGGTCGTCCGCGAACTCCTCCGCGTGGACCGACTGGGCCTGTGCCTCCAGTGCGTAGTCCAGCTCCTCGGAGACGCGGTCCTTCAGCTCCGTGATGAGGGGCTTGATGTCCATGCCGGGAATCAGCGGCCCCAGCAGACGGGCGAAGCGGCTGAGTTGGTTCAGGTCGGAGAGCAGGGCCTCGCCGGCGCCCGGGTACTGCACCTTGACCGCGACCTCGCGGCCGTCGTGCCACACAGCCCGGTGCACCTGGCCGATCGAGGCCGCGGCGGCGGGCTTGTCCTCGAACTCCTCGAACAGATCCCGCCAGTCCGCACCGAGTCGCTCCTCGAGCACCGCGTGCACCGTGCGGGTCGGCATCGGCGGCGCCGCCTCCTGGAGCTTGGTCAGGGCGGCGCGGTAGGGCCCGGCGATCTCCTCGGGCAGCGCCGACTCGAAGACGGACAGGGCCTGCCCGAACTTCATCGCACCGCCCTTCAGCTCGCCGAGCACTTTGAACAGCTGCTCCGCGGTGCGCTGTTGCAGTTCCCGGCCGACGATCTCCGCGGACTCACCCACGATCCGTTTGCCCAGCCCCCAGGTCGCCCGGCCGGCGAAGCCGAGCGGGAGCGCGGCGAGCTTGGCGGTACGGGTGACCGCCTTCCGGGGAAGATCAGACATGCGTCCTCCAAGTCCCAGTCGGCCGCGCCGTGCCTGCCTTGCGTGGTCGCTCCGTCGACGGCCGTTGCACCGCCATTGTCTCCCGCGGTTCGCCGCCGGTTGATGCGTGTTCCCCTTCGGGTTTCTCCGCGGCACCGCATCCGCATTCCGGATGCGGTGCGACCGGCCGGGCGTGCCAGGTCAGGCCGGGCCTGGACGTCTCCCAGCGGGTGCCGGTGCTGGACGGCGACTCCCCGTCGAGGAAGGCCAGCGCGTGTGCGGCGGCCAGGCCGGCGACCGCCGTGGCCAGCGTCACATCGCAGGCCCCGATCCGGCGGGCTCTGGGGCAGCGCCACTGGGCGGTCAGCCGGGGCCAGGCCGGGTCCCGGTCGGTGCGGTCGAGGTGCAGGCAGCCGGCGCAGCCGGACTCACCGGGCAGGACGAGTGGGCCGACGACGCCGGTGCCTTCGACGACGCCGGTGTACAGGTGGGGCGTTCCGGAGGACAGGAGCGGCTCGGCCTCGGCCGGGTCGGGTGCGTGCACGGCCACGTCGTCCCGGGGGGCGAGGATCACCAGGGAGAGCCCGGGGTCCCGGGTGCCGGATCCGGGGGAGTGGGTGCGGCATGCCGGGCCGTCGGGTGCCGCGCGGCGCGCGGCGGCGCGCGCGGCGGTGTCCCGGCGCTCGCCGAGCGACTCGGCGGGCAGCCCGCCCGGTGCCACGTCCCAGGGCTCCACGCGTCCCTGGTCGCGCACGTCGATCTCGCCGACTCCGGCGCCCGACAGCACCGACGCCAGCACGGCGCCGACCCGTCCTGCGCCCCGCACCTGTACGCGCTGGGCGCGGCGGGCGGCGAGCCCGGCGAGCGCGCCGCCCGGCTCGGTGGTGGTCAGGGACAGGGCGGCGAGGTCGGGGCGCAGCCGTCGCAGGACGTCCGTGTTCTCGCGCAGGGTGTCCGCGGCCGGTCCGCCGGTGTGCGCGTCGTCGAGCAGGCCTGCTCGGGTGAGCCGTTCCAGCAGGGTGTCTACATAACCGGCCGGCAGGTTCATGCGGCGGCCCTCCGCGCGCAGCAGCGGCAGTCCGCGGGTGCCGTTGAGGAGGTCCAGGAAGTCGCGTGTGGCCGGATTCATCGGCCCCAGGGTCAGCGCGTGGGCCGGCGTCATTCCGAACTGCACGGTGTCGCGATCACGCCAGCCGCGCCGCAGCGCGGGTTTCACCACCGGATGCATGACTGGTCCCCCCGTATCCGTAGAGAGCATCGCGGGACATCCTGTCGCCGGTGGAGCCGGTCACGCTCCGCCGACGCCTGCCAGCATGCCGTGCCGGGGTCTTCCGTGCCGAGAGTTATCCACAGACTGTGGGTGTTTGTCATATAAGACGGCCGAAAAGGCCGTGAGGTAAAGGGTACAAAACCGGGCGTAAGAGGCTGGATAAATCGGATGGACGGGACAGTCGTAGGAATCACAGAAATCAAACGCATGGTGCGGGATCGGGATCGAACCGTCCCGGAGCCGGGACTTTGGCCATGCCCAGCGGGTAACGTCGGGGCGTGCCCGCCGACCCACTGCACAGCGCCGGAAAGCCACAGCGCAGCACGACGAGCCCGCCGTCCGGCGGCTCGGGGGCGAGCGCGATCGAGGTCCGCAGGAGTGCCCGGCGCCGCCGGACGGTCTCCGCGTACCGCGAGGGCGATCGCACCGTCGTACTGATCCCCGCCAGGATGTCCAAGGCGGAGGAGCAGCGCTGGATCACCGTCATGCTCGACAAACTCGCCGCGCAGGAGAGCAGGCGGGTGCTCGGCGACACCGAGCTGGCCGAGCGTGCCGGGCGGCTGTCGGCCCAGTACTTCGACGGCCGGGCGCGCCCCGCCTCCGTGCGCTGGGTCACCAACCAGAACACCCGCTGGGGTTCGTGCACCCCGGCGGAGGGCAGCATCCGGCTCTCGCACCGGCTGCAGGGCATGCCCGAGTACGTCGTCGACTACGTCCTCTGCCATGAGCTGGCCCATCTGCTGGTGCCCGGTCACGGCCCGGACTTCTGGCGGCTGTTGGAGGTCTACCCGCGCACCGAGCGGGCCCGCGGCTACCTCGAAGGGGTCGTCGCCGCGGAACGGCTGCCGTATGTGCCGGGAGCGCGCGCGGAGTGAGCCCGGCGCGGTCCGTCCCCCTCCGGGCGCGGTTGTGTACCGGGTCTGTACCGGCTGCGCCCGATGCCGGGCTTTGCCGTTAGCCTGGCGCGACGCACTCGCATTCGGGATGGGGGACGGTCGTAACGCATGCCCAGGGAATTCCAACGCGGCCACAAGGCCAGGATCAGTGACCTCACGGCGGGCACGGATCTGTACGTAGGCGTGCAGATCTCCGCCCCCGGGCTGACCTTCGACATCAGCTGCTTCGGACTGGACGCCGACGAGCGCCTCTCGGACGACCGGTACTTCGTCTTCTTCAACCAGCCGAAGTCCCCGGAGGAGGCCATCCAGCTGCTGGGCTCCCAGGCGGGCGACACGGAGTCGTTCCGGATCACACTCGACCGGCTCCCTTCCCACATCCACAAGCTGTCCTTCACGGCGACCGTCGACGGTGCCGGCCAGATGTCGCAGATCGCCCCCGGCTACCTGCGCATCGTGGCGGGCGGCGAGGAGGTCGCGCGGTACTCCTTCGACGGCGCGGAGTTCTCCACCGAGCGGGCCGTGATGCTCGGCGACATCTACCTGAAGGACGTGTGGCGGTTCGCCGCGGTCGGGCAGGGCTTCGACGGCGGTCTGGAGGCGCTGCTGAAGAACTTCGGCGGCGAAGTGCTGGAGGAGGAGGCGCCAGCCGCCCCGCAGCAGCCGCAGAGCGGCGCCGCCCCCGGCTTCGCCCCGCCGGCGTTCGCCGTCCCGGCCGCCCCCGAGCCCACACCCGCCGTCCAGGCCCCGACTCCGCCTCCCGCGCCGGCTCCCGCCCCGCAGCCCGCAGCCCAGGCGTTCGCCCCGCCCGCCGGCGCCGCACCCGCGCAGGGCTTCGCCCCGCAGCCCGGCGCCACGCCTCCCCAGGGCTTCACGCCCGCGCCCGGGCACACCCCGCCCCCCGCCCCGGCGCCCGCGCCGAACGTACACGGCGCGCCGACGGTCATCGCCCCCATGGTCCCGCCCGTCGGCGGGACCGTCCCGCCCCCGGCCCCGGCGCCCGCACCCTACGGACAGCCCCGGCAGCCGTACGGCGGGCCACCCCAGCAGCCGTCGTACGGCGGTCAGCCGACCGCTCCCATGCCCCCGGGCTACGGCCAGCAGCCGCCCTCCTACGGCGGTCAGCCGGCCCCGCCGATGCCGCCCGGCTACGGCCAGGCCCCCGGCGGGCAGCCCGCCGCCTACGGAGTGCCGCAGGGCGCGCCCCAGGGCGGTGCCGGAGTGTCGGTCGCCCTGCAGAAGTTCAGGGAGGCGCCCACCGGGCAGCGCTGGACGCAGCAGAACAAGAAGCTGATCCGTGTCGACCTCGGCATCGGCGGGCAGCCCGTCCTGGCCCGGCAGGGCAGCATGGTGCTCTACCAGGGCAAGGTCGATTTCAGCTACAAGGGCGCCGGGTTCGCCGGTCGCATCGTCGGCCACGCCACGGGCCAGGAGATGCAGCTGATGCGCTGCACCGGCCAGGGCCAGGTCTTCCTCGCCGAGAACTCCACCCATCTGCACCCCGTCGAGCTCCAGGGCGACGCGATCTGCGTGTCCGCGGAGAACGTCCTCGCCTTCGACGAGAGCCTGCAGCACGAGGTGCGCCGCATCGAGGGCCACGGCATTCCCGGCGGCGCGCTGTTCACCATGCAGTTCCAGGGCACCGGCACGATCGTGGTCAAGACGCACGGCACACCCGTGGTCCTGCCGGTCACGCCGACCACCTTCGCCGACTGCAACGCCGTCGTGGCCTGGTCCGCGGCCTCCCAGGTGATCGTCTCCAGCCAGGTTCGCATGCGCCGCAACGCCTACCCGGGCGACACCGGCGAGAGCGTCAACCTCCAGTTCCGCGGCGCGCCCGGGAACTTCATCGTCGTCCAGCCCTACGAGGTCTAAGGGGAGCCCGTCATGAACCAGCCGCTCGCGGGCTTCGCCCCCGCACCCGTCACCGCCCGCATGGAGAACCACGGCAACCACATGCTCAAGGTCGCCATGCAGACCGGGAACGACCTCCTCGCGCGGGTGGGGTCGATGGTCGCCTACGAAGGCTTCGTCCAGTACGAGCCCAACCCGCCGGCCGTCCGGCAGATCGCCCGGGACTGGATCACCGGCGAGGGCGCCCCGCTGATGAAGTGCACCGGTGACGGGCTGCTCTACCTCGCCGACTACGGCGCCGATGTCGTCGTGATCAACCTGGGCGGCGACGGCATCTCCGTCAACGCCACCAACCTGCTCGCCTTCGACGCCCACCTCAGCTGGGGCGTGGAACGGGTCAAGGGGCTCGCGAAGTTCGCCGGGCAGGGCCTGTGGAACACGAAGATCTCCGGACAGGGCTGGGTGGCGCTGACCTCCCGGGGCACGCCGATCGTCGTCGACTGCGGCGGCGGCGAGAACGAGACGTACGTGGACCCGGACGCGCTCGTCGCCTGGTCGCCCAATCTGAAGGTGAAGGGCAAGCGCAGCTTCAAGGCCCAGTCGCTGATCGGCCGGGGCAGCGGGGAGGCCTACCAGATGGCCTTCTCCGGCCAGGGCATCGTCGTCGTCCAGCCCAGCGAGGACAGCACCGACCGCCTCCGGATCCGGGGCTGAGGGGGAGCCAGAAAGCCATGCAGAGCCCGCTTTTCGCGTACAACGAACTCCAGACGCAGGAGCGCTGGAGCCTGCAGAACTCGCAGCTGCTCCGCGTCGGCCTGGAGGGCCACGACGACATCCTCGCCCGCAAGGGCACCATGGTCGCCTACCAGGGCCTGGTCGAGTTCGACGCCGAGTACCGCAGCAACAACCAGGCACGCGCGCGTGCGTACACCGGCGAGGGCCTGGACCTGATGCGCTGTCACGGACAGGGCACGGTGTACCTCGCCAACCTCGCCCAGCACGTGCACATCATGGACGTCGAGCAGGACGGACTGACCGTCGACAGCTCCTACGTCCTCGCCATGGACTCCTCGCTGCACCACGAGGTCATCGCCGTCGACAGCCTCTACGGCATCTCCGGCTCCGGGAAGTACCAGCTGAACATCACCGGGCGCGGCAAGGTCGCCCTGATGACCTCCGGCTCGCCGCTGCTGATGCAGGTCACGCCCGACAGGTACGTCAACTGCGACGCGGACGCGATCGTCGCCTGGTCCACCGGTCTGCGCGTGCAGATGCAGGCGCAGACGCACTCCTCGGGGGTGTGGCGCCGGCGCGGCAACACCGGTGAGGGCTGGGAGCTGAGCTTCATGGGGTCCGGGTTCGCGCTGGTCCAGCCCAGCGAGCTGCTGCCGCCGCAGAACGCTGTGATCGGGCAGGGCCTCGCCGCCCAGTTCGGGATGGGGCAGCAAGGGGCGCGCGGGCAGAACCAGGGCAACGTCTGGAGCTGAACCGCGGGCAGCGGGCAAGGGGTGGCCGCACGGGCGCTCACCCCTTGCCCGTTCAGAGTCTGGCGCGGGTCGCCTCCAGCAGGCGTACGACCGACGCGTCGGCCACGTCCGCCACCTCGCCGTAGGCGAACCAGCGCAGGTCCAGTGACTCGTCGCTGATCGCGTGCTCGGCGTCGTGCGGCGCCAGGGCCGCGTACTGGACGTCGAAGTGCCAGTGGCACGGCGCCGGGATCGGATGCCGGTCCAGGCGCACCGGCCCGCCGGGCAGCAGGGCCAGCCCGGGCACGCCGGACTCCTCGGCCGCCTCGCGCAGGGCCGCCGCCGCGAGCGAGGCGTCGCCCGGCTCGCAGTGGCCGCCCATCTGCAGCCACATGCGCAGCTTCTTGTGGAGGGTGAGCAGGACGCGCTCGCGCGAGGGATCGATCACCAGAGCGCTCGCCGTGAGATGGCCCGCACGACAGGCCTTCCACATGCCGTCCGGGTGGGCGGCCAAGTGGTCCAGGTAGGTTCGGCGCAGCTCGCCCTGGCCCTCGTGCTCCTTGAGGACGAGGACCGCGTCGTCGTGCAGGCTCACTCGGTGTCGTCGCCCTTGCCGTCGTCGTCCTTCTTGCGCAGGTCGGGCCTGCCGTGAGAGCCGTCCGCCGCCTCGCCCAGCATCTTGTCCAGCTCGGAGAAGTCCAGCTGCTCGCGGTGCACGAAGCCGTCCGGGTCGTCCAGGTCGGTGGCCGTCGGCAGCATGTCCGGGTGGGCCCACAGGCCGTCCCGGCCGTCGACCCCGCGCGCGTCCGTGAGCGAGGCCCACAGGCGGGAGGCGTCGCGCAGCCGGCGCGGGCGCAGCTCCAGGCCGATCAGCGTGGCGAACGTCTGCTCCGCCGGACCGCCGGTCGCGCGTCGGCGGCGCAGCGTCTCACGCAGGGCGTCGGCGGACGCCAGACGCGGCTTCGCCGCCGCGTGGACCACTGCGTCCACCCAGCCCTCGACGAGCGCCAGAGCGGTCTCCAGACGGGCCAGGGCGGCCTTCTGCTCGGGCGTGTCCTCCGGCTGGAACATGCCCTGCTGGAGCGCGTCCTGGAGCTGTTCGGGGTTCTGCGGGTCGAACTGGCCGACGACGTCCTCCAGCTTGGCGGTGTCGACCTTGATCCCGCGCGCGTACCCGTCGACCGCGCCGAACAGGTGCGAGCGCAGCCACGGCACGTGCGCGAACAGACGCTGGTGGGCCGCCTCGCGCAGGGCCAGATACAGCCGCACCTCCTCCTGGGGCACGCCGAGGTCCTTGCCGAACGCCTCCACGTTGGCCGGGAGCAGCGCGGCCTTGCCGGCCGGGCCGAGCGGCAGGCCGATGTCGGTGGAACCGACGACCTCGCCCGCGAGCACGCCCACGGCCTGCCCGATCTGCGTGCCGAACATGGCGCCGCCCATCGAGCGCATCATGCCGATCAGCGGGCCCGCCATGGCCTGCATCTCCTCCGGCAGGACGTCGCCCATGGCCGCGCCCACCCGCTCGGCGACCGGGTCGACCAGCTCCTGCCAGGCGGGCAGCGTCGCCTCGACCCACTCCGCGCGGGACCAGGCCACCGCCGAGGCCGAGCCCGACGGCAGGGACGTCGCGTCGTCCAGCCACAGATCCGCGAGACGGACGGCCTCCTCGACCGCCCTGCGGTCGGCCGGCCCGACACTGGCGTCCTTCGTGCCGTCCGGGGTGCCCTGCGCGACGGTCTGGCGGGCGATCTGCTTGGCCATGTCCCAGTTCACCGGGCCGCCCTCGTAGGAGAGCATCTGGCCCAGCTGCTGGAACGCGGCACCCAGATCCGTGGGGTTCAGCGAACCGAACATCGCTGCGAGCGGATTGTCGGCGCCGGGGCCGCCAAAGCCTCCGGCTCCGGGCAGGCCGCCGAAACCGAACGGGTTGGCCGGTCCCTGCCCACCACCGCTCTGCGGGTCCTTCTTCTTGCCCTCGTCGCCGTCCTCCGGCTCCTCCGGCGGAAGGCCGAAACCGAATGGGGTGTCACTCACGGGATTCCTCGGCTGGTAAGGCCACCGGTTCTCTCCGGCGGCGCGGCTGCCCGACAACACCACCCAGCGTAGACACCCGGACCCGATCGGGCCTCGGTGCTTCGCCCACGCCAAGCCTGCGGCAGGATGGATGCACCTGGTACGTACGCGTCAGTCGCGCCCGTATGCGAAGACAACCGCTGGAGACGCCCGGTGAGTTCCCCAGATCCGCAGGTTCGCGCAGCGCGAAACCTCGCAACCCCGCACGCCGTGCGCGGCCCCGTCGTCGCGGTCACCGGCGCTGCCACCGGGGTCGGCGCCCTGCTCACCGCGCGGCTGGCCGCCTCCGAGGAGATCAAGCAGGTCATCGCCATCGACGAGCGGCGCGGCGAGTGCGCCGACGCCCAGTGGCACATCCTCGACGTGCGCGACCCCGCCATCGCGGACAAGCTGCGGGGCGCCGACGTCGTCGTCCACCTCGCGCTCGACCTCGACCTGGAGACCGATCCGGCCGCCCGTACCGCTTACAACGTCCGGGGGACGCAGACCGTGCTGACGGCCGCCGCGGCGGCCGGTGTGCACCGGGTCGTGCTCTGCACCTCGGCGATGGTCTACGGCGCCCTGCCGGACAACGAGCTGCCCCTTTCGGAGGACGCCGAGCTGCGCGCCACCGCCGAGGCCACCGGTGTCGGCGACCTGCTGGAGATCGAACGGCTGGCGCGGCGGGCGCCGCGGGCGCATCCGGGGCTGAACGTCACCGTCGTACGGCCCGCCGTGCTGGTCGGCGGTACCGACACCGCGCTGACCCGGTACTTCGAGTCGCCGCGGCTGCTCGTCGTCGCCGGCTCGCGGCCCGTGTGGCAGTTCTGCCACGTCGAGGACCTGTGCAGTGCTCTGGAGTACGCCGTCCTGGAGAAGGTCGACGGGGAACTGGCCGTGGGCTGCGACGGGTGGCTGGAGCAGGAGGAGGTCGAGGAGCTGAGCGGGATCCGCCGGATGGAGCTGCCGTCGGCCGTGGCGCTGGGCGCGGCGGCCCGGCTGCACCGGATCGGGCTCACACCGTCTCCGGCGGGGGACCTCGCCTACACCATGCACCCGTGGGTGGTCAGCGGGAGCCGGCTGCACGACGCCGGGTGGCGGCCGACGTGGACCAACGAGGAGGTCCTCGCGGAACTGCTGGAAGAGGTCTCCGGGCGGCACACGGTCGCCGGACGGCGGCTCGGGCGCAAGGACGCCACGGCCGCGGGGGCCGCGGGCGCGACGGTGGCCCTGCTGGGCGCGGCGGCGGTGGTACGGCGCGCCCGGAAGGCCCGGCGGCGCGCGTGAGGCGTGCCCCGGCACGAACGCCCCGCGGCCATGTCGTACGAGCATCCAAGACAGCACACGCGTGTGCCTGGTGAATCTCGTATTCCCCGCCGTCACGGGCGTGCGGCACGATGGGGGGCATGGCACACGCGAACGAGCACCCCGGTGAGCAGGGGGCGCAGGATCCCATCAAGCTGATCGGCGTCCGGGAGAGCGCACTCTCCGTCGACGAGGTGTTCCGGGCCGTCGGGGACGACGCGGCCGGCGGCATCGCCCTGTTCGTGGGAACCGTGCGCAACCACGACGAGGGCGCCGACGTGGACGCGCTCGGGTACTCCTGCCACCCCAGCGCCGAGGCCGAGATGCGGCGGATCGCCGAGAAGGTGGTGGCCGAGTATCCGGTGCGGGCGCTGGCCGCCGTCCACCGCGTCGGCGACCTGCGGGTCGGGGAGCTCGCCGTGGTCGTCGGCGTCGCCTGCCCGCACCGCGCCGAGGCCTTCGACGCCTGCCGCAAGCTGATCGACGACCTCAAGCACGAGGTGCCCATCTGGAAGCACCAGAAGTTCTCCGACGGCACGCAGGAGTGGGTCGGCGCCTGCTGACCCCGGGGGCGGTGCCTGCCGGCCACCACGGGCCGGCGCCCGCCGACGCCCGTCACCCGAAGCGTCGGTCACTCGGAGCATCCCCGTCCCCCGGGTTGCGTAACTGACCCCCTGGCGTGAGCGTTGTCCGTGCGGATGGTTAATCTGCTGATCAGTCAGTTGCGGACGCTCGTGGCGTTGGGAGGTCGGCATGGGGGCGCTTGTCTGGCTGCTGATTCCGCTGGTGGCCGCGGTCGGCGGCGGGCTGTGGGGCAGTTGGGCCAATCGGACACGCAAGGTGCGCGGGGACGGCCCGGAGCTGGACGGTTATGCCCGGTTCCGCGAGGCCATGGAGAGGTCCCACACGGGTGCCGACGGCGCGTGACGGGGTGCCCTGACGGTGCGCTGACAGAGGCGTCCCGTACTGTCGTGGCATGCCACGCCGCACCGCGACGATGCTCGCCTCCACCCTGATGCTGATCGCGCTCCTGTGCGCCGGAGTGCTCATCCCCGTGCCCTACGCGGAGATGTCCCCCGGCCCGACCGTGAACACGCTGGGGGACCACGACGGCGAGCCGGTGCTGCAGATCACCGGACATCGGACGTACAGGACCGACGGCAATCTGAACATGACGACCGTCAGGGTGACCAGCGCCGACTTCCGGATGAACCTGGTGCAGGCCGTCTACGGCTGGCTGGACCCCGACACCAAGATCGTCCCGCACGACACGCTCTACCCGAACGGGACGACAGAGGAGCAGTCCTCGCAGCAGAACGCCGAGGAGTTCAGCCAGTCCCAGGAGAGCGCCAAGGTCGCCGCCCTGAAGGAACTGGGCGTCCCGGTGAAGTCCTGGGTGATCGTCTCCACCGTCGTCAAGGGCTCGCCGGCCCAGGGCAGGCTGCACGCCGGTGACGTGATCAAGGCTGTCGACGGCACGGCCGTGAAGCAGCCCTCGGACGTGTCCAAGCTCGTCACCAGGCACAAGCCCGGGCAGAACGTCGTCTTCACCGTCATCCCCGCCAAGGAGCAGGCCGCCGCCGAGAAGGCGCACAGGACGGCGACGACGACGCAGGACGTCACCATCACCACGACCACCTCGAACGACAGCGGCGCCAAGCGGGCCGTCGTCGGGATCTCCGCCGGGACCGACCACACCTTCCCGTTCGACATCGACATCAAGCTCGCCGACGTCGGCGGCCCCAGCGCCGGTCTGATGTTCGCCCTCGGCATCTACGACAAGCTGACCCCGGGCAGCCTCACCGGCGGCAAGTTCGTCGCCGGCACCGGAACCATCGACGACAACGGCAAGGTCGGCCCGATCGGCGGCATCGAGATGAAGACGGTCGGCGCGCGCGACAAGGGCGCCCAGTACTTCCTGACGCCGGCCGACAACTGCGCGGCCGCCGCCAAGGACACCCCGGGCGGGCTCAGGCTGGTGAAGGTCAGGACGATCGGGGACGCGCTGGACGCGCTGAAGGACATCCGCGGCGGGAACACCGCCGCGCTGCCCAGGTGCACCACCAGGGGCTGAGCGGCCGGTGACA
This sequence comes from Streptomyces sp. NPDC046759, assembly GCF_040645475.1. Lineage (NCBI taxonomy): Bacteria > Bacillati > Actinomycetota > Actinomycetes > Kitasatosporales > Streptomycetaceae > Streptomyces > Streptomyces sp. NPDC046759. The sequence goes on from NZ_JBEYYJ010000026.1 coordinate 76,401, forward strand.
CGGCCGGGGGCGCCCCTGGCAGGTGCGCCCCCGCCGCCGGCGCCGTACCGGACCGGCGGCCGCGCGGACGCCGGCCGTCAGTCCTCGAACGTCGCGGCCAGCGCCTCCGCCAGGCCGGGCACCAGGTCCGGGCCGGTCAGGACCTCCGTCGCGGTGTCCTTCTCGCGCAGCCGCAGCGCCGACTCCCGGCCGCCGTCGCGCAGCACCGCGACCGTCATGCGCACCTCCTGGCGCTCGGGGTGCTCGGCCACCCACCTGGTCAGCCTGGCCTCGCTCAGGTTCTCGGGGACCTGCGCCTCGGCGGACGGCGGCAGCATCAGCCGCTCCACCGACAGCGCGCAGCCGGTCACGGCGTCGGGCCAGGCGATGGTGCCGAGGAACTCGTCCAGCGGCTTGCCGGACGGGATCTCGTCCTGCTCGATCGGCGTGAGACCGGTGGAGGCGGACTCGTCCTCCAGGCCCAGCTGGGCGGCGAGCGCGGGTTCCTGATCCCGCAGCCGTGCGGTGTCGACAAGGGCGAAGAGGCGGGCGGGCTGGTCCCAGCCGAGGCCGGAGACGTACTCGTCGATCTCGAGTACGGCCCGGGTGAGCGGGCTCGCTGCCATGGGAGTGTTGGACATGGTCACAATCCTGCCTCGTTCCCGGCCCGAATCGGGAACCGAGCAAAGCGTGAGTAAGTTGCATAGGTGTTGGCCCGCGATCACGGGGGGCCACGGCGGGTCCGCGAACACGAGGGCCTGACGGATCGACAGCGAACTTCGAGGTGCGCACCTTGGCTTTCCAGATGCCGGACCGCGGCGGAGGCCCGACGGGGCCACGGATCACGGCGGGCCGCCCGTCCCGGCGGGTCCGGGCCCTGCTCATGACACTGGGCGTCCTGGCCGTCCTCGGCATGGCGTTCACCATGTTCGCGGGCTTCTGGACGGACTGGCTGTGGTACCGGTCGGTGCACTACTCGTCCGTGTTCACGACCACACTGTGGACCAAGATCGGCCTCTTCTCCGTCTTCGGTCTGCTGATGGCGGTCGCGGTGGGTGTCAACATCTGGCTCGCGCACCGGCTGCGGCCCCCGCTGAGCGCCATGTCCATGGAGCAGCAGAGCCTCGACCGCTACCGGATGGGCATCGCGCCGTACAAGAAGTGGCTGCTGCTGGCCGTCACCGCCCTCGTCGGCCTGATCGCCGGCGCCTCCGCGGCCGGCCAGTGGCGGACCTGGCTGATGTGGGTCAACGGCGTGCCCTTCCACCAGAAGGACCCCCAGTTCCACCTCGACGTCTCCTTCTACGCCTTCGACCTGCCCTGGTACCGCTTCCTGCTCGGGTTCGGCTTCGCCGCCGCCATCCTGTGCCTGATCGCCGCCGCGCTCACGCACTACCTGTACGGCGGGCTGCGCGTCACCAGCCCCGGCGCGAAGGCCACCGCCGCCGCGACCGGGCATCTGTCGGTGCTGCTCGGCGTCTTCGTCGCCCTCAAGGCGGTCGCCTACTGGCTCGACCGGTACGGCCTGGCCGTGAAGTCCAGCGACTTCAAGACGACCGGCAACTGGACCGGCCTGCGCTACGTCGACGCCAACGCCTATCTGCCGGCGAAGACGATCCTGTTCTGCATCGCCGTCATCTGCGCCCTGCTGTTCTTCGCCACGCTGTGGCGGCGCACCTGGCAGCTGCCCGTCATCGGCTTCGGCCTGATGGTCCTCTCGGCGATCCTGATCGGCGGCCTGTACCCGGCGATCGTGCAGAAGTTCCAGGTCGAGCCCAACGAGCAGGCCAAGGAAGCCCCGTACGTCCAGAAGAACCTCAAGGCGACCCGTGAGGCGTACGGCATCGACGACACCAAGGTCACCGAGTACGCCGGCAAGTCCACCGCCACGGACAAGAGCAAGCTGCGCGGCGACGCGGACGACGCGGCGAGCATCCGGATCATGGACCCGAACATCGTCTCGCCGACGTTCCAGCAGGCGCAGCAGATGAAGAACTACTACGCCTTCCCGACCAACCTGGACGTCGACCGGTATCCGGCCAAGGACGGCAAGGACCAGGACACCGTCATCGGTCTGCGCGAGCTGAACCTCGACGGCGTCCCCAAGAACAACTGGATCAACGACCACTTCCGTTACACGCACGGCTACGGCGTGGTCGCCGCCCGGGGCACCGACGCCGACGACCAGGGCCAGCCCGTCTTCGCCGAGTCCGGCCTGCCGTCCAAGGGCGAGCTCGGCACGTACGAACAGCGCGTCTACTACGGCGAGAAGACCACCACGTACTCCATCGTCGGCGGACCGCAGAAGGAGGTCGACTACTCGGCGGACAACGGCGACGAGAAGACCACCAGCTACACCGGCAAGAGCGGCGTCAACCTCGACAGCCCGATCAACCGGGCCGCGTACGCGGTGGCGTTCAACGAGCCCCAGATCCTCTACTCCGGCGCGATCGGCAAGGGCTCGCGGATCCTGTACAACCGCACGCCCAAGGAGCGCGTGGAGGCGGTCGCACCCTGGCTGACCATCGACGGGGACGCCTATCCGGCGGTCGTGGACGGCCGCGTCCAGTGGATCGTCGACGCGTACACGACGTCGAACGGCTACCCGTACTCCTCCCGTACGACCCTGGGCGATACGACGGCCGACTCGCTCACCGCCGCCAACAACAACCGGGCGGTGGTGGCCCAGCAGAACCAGGTCAACTACATCCGCAACTCGGTGAAGGCGACCGTCGACGCGTACACCGGCGAGGTCAAGCTGTACCAGTGGGACACCAAGGACCCCGTACTGAAGACCTGGATGAAGGCGTTCCCGGGCACGGTGCGGCCGAAGAGCGCCATCTCCGGGGACCTGCTGGCCCATCTGCGCTATCCGCAGGACCTGTTCAAGGTCCAGCGCGAGCTGCTCAGCCGCTACCACGTGACGGACGCGCAGACGTTCCTCACCGGCAGCGAGGTCTGGCAGGTGCCGAACGACCCGACCAACGACTCGGGCAGCGCGGTGCCGCCGTACTACCTGAGCATGAAGATGCCGGACCAGAGCAAGCAGTCGTTCTCGCTGACGACGACGTTCACGCCGAACGGACGTGACAACCTCAGCGCGTTCATGGCGGTCGACTCCGACCCGGGCACCAGTGACTACGGCAAGATCAGAATTCTGAAACTGCCGACCAGCACGACGGCCGACGGCCCCAAACAGGTGCAGAGCCAGTTCAACTCCCGGCCGGACATCGCGGAGACGATCAGTCTGCTCACCCGCGGGCATTCCAAGGTCGAGTACGGCAATCTGCTGACCGTGCCGCTCGACGACGGACTGTTGTACGCGGAGCCGGTCTACGTCCTCGGCGGCAAGCTGAAGTACCCGTTGCTGGGCAAGGTGCTCGTCTCCTACAACGGCAGGACCGCGTTCGAGAACACGCTCGGCGAGGCACTCGACAAGGTCTTCGGTACGGCGGCCTCGACGACCACACCACCGGACAACGGCACCACCAGCCCGCCCGGCACCGGCAACCCGACGGTCAAACAGGCGCTGCAGGACGCCCAGAAGGCCTTCGAGGCCGGGCAGCAGGCGCTGAAGGACGGGCCGGACTGGGGCGCGTACGCGAAGGCGCAGAAGGATCTCCAGGACGCGCTGAAGCGAGCCGAGGGCGCACAGTCCAAGCCGGACGGGACCAGCGGCAAGAACGGGAGTTGATCAAGCCGCCCCGGTGTCGTGATACGGTTGCCGGGCAACGGCGCGGGGTGGAGCAGCTCGGTAGCTCGCTGGGCTCATAACCCAGAGGTCGCAGGTTCAAATCCTGTCCCCGCTACTGCAGTCGAAGGCCCGGATCCTCAGGATCCGGGCCTTCGTGGTGTGCGAACTCATGTACTGAGGGGAGGGACGGCCGCGCCGCCGTGGGGAGTTGGGTGGGGTGTGTTTGACTTGTCGTCCTGTGGGCATGTCGACAAAACGCTGAAGTGACCTCACGGGCTGCGGTATACCGGGTGTACCCAGGTTGCAGGTGGTGCGACGATGGACGTTATGGGGGACAAGGCAACTCTGTTCGAGTCAGGGCGATTTGTGCAGACTTCCGGTGAGGAGCCGACCCGCGACGAGCTGACCGAGACGGGGGACGCCGCGGAAGAGGTACGCCTCGCACTGGCCGCACAGAGCGGCGACGCCGAGGCGGCGAGCGTCCTCGGGGCCATGCTGCTGCGCCGCGGCGACCTCGACGGAGCCGAACCCCATCTGCGGGCCGCCACCGCGGCGGGCGACCGGGCCGCCGCGAACAACCTGGGTGTCCTCCTGCACCAGCGCGGCTACCCCGAGGAGGCGGCCGGCTGGTGGCGCATCGCGGCCGTCGCCGGTTCCGCCGCCGCCGCGCACGCGCTGGGCCGCTACCACCGCGAGCGAGGCGACGAGCCCGCCGCCGAGTACTGGCTGCGTCAGTCCGCCGAGCAGGGCCATGTCCTCGGCGCCTACGCGCTCGCCGACCTGCTGGAGCACCGCGGTGACGTCGGCGCCGAGCACTGGATGCGCGCCGCGGCCGAACGCGGACACCGGGAGGCCGCCTACCGGCTGGCCCGCACGCTCGACAGCGCCGCGGGCCGCGAGGACGAGACCGCGTCCGACAACGCTGTCGCCGAGGCCGAGCAGTGGTACCGGCAGGCGGCCGCGCGCGGCCACCGGCGTGCCGCGCTGCACCTCGGCGCGATCCTGGAGAAGCGCGGGGAGCTGAAGGAGGCGGGGCGGTGGTACCTGACCTCCGCCAAGGACGGCGAGTCCCGGGCCGCCTGCGCGCTCGGTTTCCTGCTGCGCGACGCCGGGGACACCGAGAGCGCCGCCGTGTGGTGGCTGCGCGCCGCCCAGGACGGCGACGGCAACGCGGCCAACGCGCTGGGCGCGCTGCACGCCGAACGCGGCGAGACGCAGACCGCCGAGCGCTGGTACCGGGCGGCACTGGACGCCGGTGACGACAACGGCGCGTACAACCTCGGACTGCTCTGCGCCGAGCAGGGGCGCACCACGCAGGCCGAGCAGTGGTACCGCAGGGCCGCCTACGCCGGGCACCGGGAGGCCGCCAACGCGCTGGCCATCCTGCTGCTCCAGGGCGGCGACACGACCGGCGCCGAGCCGTGGTTCTCCAAGGCGGCCGAGGCCGGCAGCGTGGACGCCGCCTTCAACCTCGGCATCCTCTACGCCGGACGCGGCGAGGAGGCGATGGCCCTGCGCTGGTACGAGCGGGCGGCCGCCGCCGGGCACACCGAGGCCGCGCTCCAGGTCGGGATCGCCCGGCTGCGCGAGGGCGACGAGCCCGAGGCCGAGCGGCATCTGCGGTGCGCGGCGGGCGGCGGCAGCGCGGAGGGCGCGTACCGGCTGGCCACCCTGCTCGACGCCCGTCGCCCGCCGGAGCCGGCGCACGAGCTGGGCGAGATCGTGCACGAGAAGACCGAGTGCGAGGAGTGGTACGAGCGGGCGGCCACGCAGGGGCACCGGCGGGCGCAGGTGCGCGTCGGGATGCTCGCGGCGGCGCGCGGCGACGTGGTCGAGGCGGCGCGGTGGTACCGGGCGGCGGCGGAGGCCGGATCCCGCAACGGGGCGTTCAACCTCGGGCTGCTGCTGGCGCGGGAGGGGAGCGAGCCGGAGGCGGCGGTGTGGTGGACGCGGGCGGCGGACGCCGGGCACGGCCGGGCGGCGCTCCGGCTGGCCCTGGTCTACGCGCGTCGTGGCGAGCTGGCCGAGGGGCAGACGTGGGCCGCCAGGGCCGTCGAGCTGGGGCCGGCGGAGGTCTCGGAGCGGGCGGGGCGGCTGCGGGACGCGCTGCGGGAGGAGCTCTCGGCGTGAGCCCGGCCACGTCTCCGGTAACTGATTTGCTTCCGTCGACCTCCCTCACGTAATGTCGTGTTCACCGACGCGGGGTGGAGCAGCTCGGTAGCTCGCTGGGCTCATAACCCAGAGGTCGCAGGTTCAAATCCTGTCCCCGCTACTGAAGGCCGAGGGCCGGAATCCAGAGATGGGTTCCGGCCCTCGGTGTTTGTTGCGCGTGCGAGGGCGTGCGTGCAAGGAGCGGGCACGCCGGCCACGCAAAGAGCCCCGGCGGTCGCCGGGGCTCTGCGAAGAAGCGGTGGCTACGCCTTCGCGCAGTCCGGGCACAGCCCGCGGTACGTCAGTTCGACGTCCGACACCGTGAAGCCGAAGCGCTCCGTGTCGGGGAGGTCGGCCAGCGGGTCACCCGTGGGGTGGACGTCGCGGATCGCACCGCACCGGGCGCACACCAGGTGGTGGTGCGGCCGGTGTGCGTTCGGGTCGTAGCGCTTGGCGCGCTTGTCCGTCGAGACCTCCAGCACCTCACCGAGCGAGACCAGCTCACCCAGCGTGTTGTAGACGGTCGCCCGGGAGATCTCCGGCAGCTTCACGACAGCCCGCGCATGGACCTCGTCGGCCGTCAGATGGACGTGCTCGCCGTCGAGCACCTCGGCCACGACGCGCCGCTGCGCGGTCATCCGCCATCCGCGTCCACGCAGCCGTTCCAGAAGGTCGCTCATGGCCACAAGCCTAACAGGAAGGGGGACCAGGACGGGAATAGGTGTGAGATTGGAACGATGTTTGACTTGGACTTAGTCCAATGTAGGATCGCGAATGGCTTTGGCCATGGGGCAGGACTGGGACAGGACCAGTCAGCAATGACGCAGGAGGCGCGCGTGACGCAGGGACCGCTCACCACGGAGGCCGGTGCTCCGGTCGCCGACAACCAGAACAGCGAGACGGCGGGCGTCGGCGGACCGGTCCTCGTCCAGGACCAGCTCCTGCTCGAGAAGCTCGCCCGCTTCAACCGGGAGCGCATCCCGGAGCGGGTGGTGCACGCACGCGGTGCCGGCGCCTACGGCACCTTCACGGTGACCGCCGACGTCACGCCGTACACCCGGGCCGCCTTCCTCTCCGAGGCCGGCAAGGAGACCGAGGTCTTCCTGCGCTTCTCCACGGTGGCCGGCAACCTCGGTGCGGCCGACGCGGTGCGTGACCCGCGCGGCTTCGCGCTGAAGTTCTACACCGAGGAGGGCAACTACGACCTCGTCGGCAACAACACCCCGGTGTTCTTCATCCGGGACGCGATCAAGTTCCCGGACTTCATCCACACCCAGAAGCGCGACCCCTGCACCGGCTCCACGGAAGCCGACAACGTGTGGGACTTCTGGTCGCTGTCGCCGGAGTCGACCCACCAGGTGACCTGGCTGTTCGGCGATCGCGGCATCCCGGCGTCGTACCGGCACATGGACGGCTTCGGCTCGCACACCTTCCAGTGGAACAACGATGCCGGCGAGGTCTTCTGGGTCAAGTACCACTTCAAGACCGACCAGGGGATCAAGAACCTCACCGCGCAGGAGGCCGGCGCCCTCGCCGGCCAGGACCCCGACTCCCACCAGCGCGACCTGCGCGAGGCGATCGAGCGCGGCGAGTTCCCGAGCTGGACCGTGGGTGTGCAGATCATGCCGGCGGCCGACGCGGCGGCCTACCGCTTCAACCCGTTCGACCTGACCAAGGTGTGGCCGCACGCGGACTACCCGGTCGTCGAGATCGGCAGGCTGGAGCTGAACCGCAACCCGCGGAACATCTTCGCCGAGGTCGAGCAGGCGATCTTCAACCCCGCGCACTTCGTGCCGGGCATCGGTCCGTCGCCGGACAAGATGCTCCAGGGCCGCCTCTTCGCGTACGGCGACGCGCACCGCTACCGCGTCGGCATCAACGCCGACCACCTGCCTGTGAACCGTCCGCACGCCACCGAGGCGCGCACCCACTCCCGTGACGGCCACCTCTACGACGGACGGCACGGCGCGGCGAAGAACTACGAGCCGAACAGCTTCGGCGGGCCGCGGCAGACCGGCCGGCCGCTGTGGCGGTCCACCCCGGTGGCCGGGGCCACGGGCGGTCACCCCACGCCCGCGCACGCCGAGGACGACGACTTCGTACAGGCGGGCAACCTCTACCGGCTGATGTCGCAGGAGGAGAAGGAGCGCCTGGTCGCAAACCTCGCGGGCGCGCTCGCGCCCGTCTCGCGCGAGGACATCGTCGAGCGTGCCGTCGGCAACTTCCGCAAGGCCGACCCCGGCTTCGGCAAGCGGCTGGAGGCGGCCGTGCAGGCGCTGCGCGGCTGAGCCGGCAGCAGTGAGCCGGCTGCGTTGAGTCGGCTGCGTTGAGTCGGCTGCAGTGGGCCGGCCGTACAAGTCGGGGCACCGCCCGTGCCTCCCTCGGAGCATCAAGGACCTGGGGGGTGCCTCCAGGCGGGCCGGACCCCCCGGTGCTCGGGGTCCGGCCCGTTCCGCTTGTCCGGGACGGCTCAGAGCGCCGCCGCGGGCTCCCGGGCCGGGGCCCAGCAGCGGATGATGTCGCGGACCGACACGATGCCGGCCACCTCGCCGCGGTCGAGGACGATCAGGTGCCGGAAGCCGCCGTGGGCCATGGTGCGGGCGGCCTGCTCCAGGGTCCAGGTGGGGGCGGCGAAGACGACGTCGGTGGTGGTGTGGGCGTGGGTGCGTTCCGTGTCGGGGTTCTGGCCTAGGCCGACGGAGTTGAGGATGTCGCGTTCGGTGAGGATGCCGATGCCGCCGGCGTCCGGGTCGAGGACGACGGCGGCGCCTACGCGACGGGCGGACATCAGGGTGGCTGCCTGACGGAGGGTATGGGCGGGGCCGACGGTGAGGATCACCGTGCTCATGGCGTCACGGACGAGCATGGATGGGGCCACCTCCTAGGAATCCCTGCCGTTGTGCACGGATTCACAAGTTCACAAAGTGGGGGTGAACTCAGCATGCCAGGTAAAGTGCGGGTCAACAAGGGGGCGCGTGGCGCCAGTTGAGGGCGTACCGGGAGTAGTCCCGTTCCTCACTGGCGCTGGTTGAGATACCCCAGCAACTCGTCGTGCAGCAGACCGTTGGACGCCGCGGCATTGCCGCTGTGCGGGCCCGGACGGCCGTCGAGACCGGTGAAGCTGCCGCCGGCCTCCGTGACGACGATCGCGTTGGCCGCCATGTCCCAGAGCGAGAGCTCCGGCTCCGCGCAGATGTCCACGGACCCCTCGGCGACCATCATGTACGGCCAGAAGTCGCCGTACGCGCGCGTGCGCCACACCTGGCGGGTGAGGTCGAGGAAGCCGTCGAGGCGGCCCTGCTCCTCCCAGCCGGAAAGGGAGGAGTAGGCGAAGGACGCGTCGGCCAGCTCGCCGACGCCGGAGACGTGGATGCGGGTCGCGGAGGTCAGGCTGCGGCCGGTGAAGGCACCGTGGCCCTTCGCGGCCCACCAGCGGCGGCCGAGAGCGGGGGCGGAGACGAGGCCGACGACGGGGTGGTAGCCGCCCTCGCCCGCTTCCATGAGCGCGATCAGGGTGGCCCAGACGGGGACGCCGCGCACGTAGTTCTTGGTGCCGTCGATGGGGTCGATCACCCAGCGGCGCGGGCCGGAGCCCTGCACCCCGTACTCCTCGCCGAGGACCGAGTCTCTCGGGCGTGCGCGCTGGAGATGGCCGCGGATGACTTCTTCCGCCGCCTTGTCCGCCTCGCTCACAGGGGTCATGTCCGGCTTCGTCTCGACCTTCAGGTCGAGCGCCTTGAAACGGTCCATCGTGGCGGCGTCGGCGGCGTCCGCAAGGACGTGGGCGAGGCGCAGGTCGTCGAGGTAGTCCGGCATGCACGGAACGGTATCCGCCGTGGTCGGTACCGGGCCAGCAGGGGCGCGGGCGTTGCGGCGGCGGAGCACCGATCGGACGCGCGGAACCGCGCGCGGCCGCGAAACGGCTCGCCTCGCGGCGGGGGCGCGGCGCACCTGTACCACCGCGAACCCTTGACAGTGCATACAAGCGCGTCAAATCTGGGCGGACAGCCGCTCCGCCCCAGGGAGGCGATGATGCCCGCTGCCCGGGAGTCCCTACTGGACGCCGCCTACACGGCGCTCGCGCGCCGGCCGTGGTCCGCGGTGCGGATGGTCGACGTGGCCACGGCGGCGGGAGTGTCCCGGCAGACCCTGTACAACGAGTTCGGCAGCAAGGACGGGCTGGCCCGCGCGCTGGTGCGGCGGGAGGCCGACGGCTATCTGGCCGGAGTCGAGCGGGCCCTCGCCGGCCCCGGCGAGCCGACGGAACGGCTCACCGCCGTCGCCGAGTGGACGAGTTCCGCCGCGCGGGACAACGCGCTGATCCGGGCCATGCTCACCGGCTGCTGGAGCGAACGGCTGCCCGCCCCGCCCCGCACCGCCGTACCGTCCTCGTCCTCGGTGCCGGCGCAGCGCCGCGCGGACGGGCCGCTGCCGACGCCCCGCGACTTCGTGCGGATCGTGCGGGACCGCGCGGTCACCGCGCTGACCGGTCCCGCCGCCGCCCCCGCCGACACCGCCGAGCTGACCCGCCCCTGCGAACTGGCGGTACGCCTCGCCCTGTCGTGCGTCGCGGCGCCGCCCGGCCAGGGCGGCATGGCCGAACTCATCCGAGCGGTCGTCCCGCGCCTGGCGGCGTGACTGAGGCATGACCCCGGCGTGACTCCGGCGTGACTGCGGCGCGACGCCTTCAGCGCCCCGTGGTCAGTGCGCCGAGCCCGACAGCTGCAGCCCGATCACCCCGACGATCACGAAGCTGATGGAGACGATCTTCAGGGTGGACACCAGGTCGCCGAGGAAGACCATGCCGTAGATGGCGGTGCCGGCGGCGCCGATGCCGGTCCACACCGCGTAGGCGGGGCCGACGTCGAGCTTCTTCAGGGACAGGGTCAGCAGGCCGAAGCTGCCGAGGGCGAACGAGGCGAAGGCGATCGTGGGCCACAGGCGGGTGAACCCGTGCGAGAGCTTCAGGCACACGGCGAAACCGGTCTCCAGGATCCCGGCCACTATGACCAGCAGCCACGCCATGTGCTGTCCTCCCGTTGGTCCGGATCTCCGGCTCGGTGCGATTATGCACTTACCGGCACCGGGCCCCGGCAAACAACGCGACAGCGGCTCAGTCGCCTTCCTTGCGCTCCCGTGTCGCCAGCAGCCTGCGCAGCGAGTACAGCCGCGCGGGATCCGCGTGCCCCTCCTCGACCCAGGCGTCCAGCGCGCAGTCCGGCTCGTCGTGGCTGCACGCGCGGGGACAGCCCTCTGTGCCCGGCTCGAGATCGGGGAAGGCGTGGATGACGCGGGACGGGTCGACGTGGGCGAGTCCGAAGGAGCGGACACCGGGGGTGTCGACGACCCAGCCGTCCGCGCCCATCAAGGGGAGCGCGAGGGCGGAGGTGGTCGTATGGCGGCCGCGGCCCGTCACCGCGTTCACATGACCCGTGATGCGGCGGCGCTCCTCGGGAACCAGCGCGTTCACCAGTGTCGTCTTGCCGACGCCCGAGTGACCCACGAACGCGGTGACCCTGCCGTCCAGCTGCTCCCGCACCCGGTCCGCCGCGTCCCCGTTCTCCAGCTCCTCGCGGCTGGTGACGAGGTACGGGATGTCCAGGGCGCCGTACAGCTCCAGCAGCTGGTCCGGCGGGGCCAGGTCCGACTTCGTCATCACCAGCAGCGGCTCCAGACCGCCGTCGTAGGCCGCGACCAGGCAGCGGTCGATCAGGCGGGGACGCGGTTCCGGGTCGGCCAGGGCCGTGACGATCGCCAGCTGGTCGGCGTTGGCGACGACCACACGCTCGAACGGGTCGTCGTCGTCGGCCGTGCGCCGCAGGACCGACGTGCGTTCCTCGATCCGCACGATCCGCGCGAGCGTGTCCTTCTTGCCGGACAGGTCACCGACCAGGGCCACCCGGTCCCCGACCACCGCCGCCTTGCGGCCCAGCTCGCGGGCCTTCATCGCCAGGACGACCGTGTCCTCGACCAGGCAGGTCAGCCGGCCGCGGTCGACCGTGAGGACGAGGCCCTCGGCGGCGTCCTCGTGCTTGGGCCGGATGTTGGTACGGGGCCGGTTGCCCTTGCGGTTGGGACGGGTGCGGATGTCGTCCTCGTCGGTGTGCTTGCCGTAGCGGCGCATGGCGTGTCCCTACTGCCCGAGCATCCCGGCCCACAGCTCGGGGAAGTCCGGCAGGGTCTTCGCCGTGGTCGCCACGTTCTCGATCCGCACGCCCTCGACCGCCAGGCCGATGATCGCGCCGGCGGTCGCCATGCGGTGGTCCTCGTAGGTGTGGAAGACGCCGCCGTGCAGCGGGCGCGGGCGGATGTGCAGGCCGTCGGCGGTCTCCGTGACGTCACCGCCGAGCTCGTTGATCTCCTTGGTGAGCGCGGCCAGCCGGTCCGTCTCGTGCAGCCGCAGATGGGCCACGCCCCGCAGGGTCGAGGGGGAGTCGGCGAGGGCGGCGACCGCCGCGACGCCCGGGGTCAGCTCACCGACGTCGCCCAGGTCCACGTCGATACCGTGGATGGACCCCGTACCGGTGAACACCAGCCCGTACTCGGTCAGTTCACAGGAACCGCCCATCTCGGTGAAGATCTCCCGCAGCCGGTCACCCGGCTGGGTGGTGTGCTCCGGCCAGTCCGGGATCAGCACCTTGCCGCCCGTCACCAGGGCCGCCGCCAGGAACGGCTGGGCGTTGGACAGGTCCGGCTCGATCGTCAGGTCCCGGCCGAGCAGCGCGCCCGGCGTCACCCGCCACACGTTCGGCTCGCCGCCCGACTCCGGGGTGTCCACCTGGGCGCCGACCGCGCGCAGCATGTCGACGGTCATCCGGATGTGCGGCACGGAGGGCAGGGTCGCGCCGGTGTGACGGACCTCGACGCCCTGGTTGAAGCGCGGACCGGACAGGAGCAGGGCCGAGACGAACTGCGAGGAGGAGGACGCGTCGATCGACACCGGGCCGCCGTCCAGGGCTCCGCCGCCGTGCACGGTCAACGGGAGCGCGCCCCGGCCGTCGTCGTCGATCCGGGCACCGAGCACGCGCAGCGCGTCGATCACGCCGTGCAGCGGGCGCTCGTACGAGCGCGGGTCGCCGTCGAACCGGATGGGGCCGTCGGCCAGCGCGGCCACCGGCGGCAGAAAGCGCATCACCGTGCCGGCGTTGCCGACGTCGACCGTCGCCGGGCCGTGCAGGCCCGTCGGCAGCACCCGCCAGGCCTCGCCCGTGCCGTCCGGGCCCACTCCCTCCTCGATCTCCACGCCCATCGCACGCAGGGCACCGGCCATCAGCAGGGTGTCGCGCGAGCGCAGCGGGCGGCGCAGCCAGCCGGGCTCGGAGGCGAGGGCGGCCAGCACCAGCGCGCGGTTGGTGACCGATTTGGACCCGGGCACGTGGACCGTCGCGTCGACGGCTCCGCTCGCGTGCGGGGCGGGCCAGAGGGCGGGAGGAGCAGTGTTCGGGGCCATGGGGCCACTTTATAAGGGCGGCCCGCCGTCAACCTTCCAGCAGCCAGCGGCCCCCACCGATCAGCGAGCACAGCGACACCGCGTGGAACAGGAACAGCCACAGCCCCGCCGGGACATGCGTCAGACGCGACAGCTGGTCCGCGTCCGAGTCACCGGCGCCGCCCCGGGCCCGCTTCATCTGCAGCTCGAACGGCGGCCGCACCCCGCCGAACAGCAGGAACCACACCACCGCGTACGCGAAGGCCGCCTGCACCTGGGGCCCCGCCAGCCAGGACACCAGCAGGAAGGCGCCCCCGGCCAGCACCACGGTCAGCACCCCGTACGCGTTGCGGATCATCACCAGCATCGCCACCAGCAGCGCCGTCGCCACCCACAGCAGGAGCGTGATGCGGCCGGCGGCCAGCAAGGTGGCGCCGCCCAGACCCAGCAGCGAGGGCGCGGTGTATCCCGCGGTGGCCGTCAGGATCATGCCCAGGCCGTACGGCTTGCCCCGGCTGACCGTGAGGCCGCTGGTGTCGGAGTGCAACCGGATGCCGGTCAGCTGCCGGCCGGTGAGCAGGGCGACCAGGCCGTGGCCGCCCTCGTGCGCGATGGTGATCGCGTTGCGGGATATCCGCCACAGCGTGTGCGGGACGACGACGGCGAGGGCGGCGGCCGCGGTGGCCACGACCACCCACAGGTCCGGATCGGGCTGGGTGCCGGTGAGCCGGTCCCAGAGGTCGGGCAGCGCGAGGGCGGCGAGGCTGTCCATGTGTCCGAGCGGCTCCTGTCCTGGTACGGAGTCTGGCAGTGTGGCACGTATGTGCGGACGGTATGCATCCAGTCGTAGGCCCGAGGATCTCGCAGGAATCTTTGAGATCGACAAGTGGGTGCCCGAGGAGACCCTGGAGCCGGACTACAACGTGGCTCCCACCAAGGAGGTCTACGCCGTCCTCGACCGTCCCCTGAAAGACGCGGACTCCCCGCGCCCGGTTCGCCAGCTGCGCAGGCTGAAGTGGGGACTGGTGCCCTCCTGGGCCAAGACCCCCGAGGGCGGCGCCCGGATGATCAACGCGCGGGCGGAGACCGTGCACGAGAAGCCCGCCTACCGCCGTGCCTTCGCCGCCCGGCGCTGCATCGTCCCCGCCGACGGCTACTACGAGTGGGTCACCGCAGCGCAGGAGCGCGAGCTGGAGGTCGAGGGCAAGAAGAAGCGGCCGCGCAAGCAGCCGTACTTCGTGCTGCCGGCCGACGGTTCGGTGTTCGCGATGGCCGGGCTGTACGAGTTCTGGCGCGACCGGACCCTGCCCGACGACCACCCGCAGGCCTGGTGGGCCACCTGCTCGGTGATCACCACGGAGGCCGAGACGAGCCCGCTGGCCGTGGCCCCCGCCGAGGGCCCGCGCTCCCTCGTCGACATCCACCCCCGGATGCCGCTGATGCTCACCCCGGACCGCTGGGACGCCTGGCTCGACCCCGGCCGCACCGACCCCGGCATGCTGCGCGACCTGCTGGCGCCGCCGCCGCCCGGCCTGATGCGCGCCTACCCGGTCTCCACGGCCGTCAGCAACGTCCGCAACAACGGCCCGGAGCTGCTGAAGGAGCTTCCGGCACCGGAAGAGGGCACACTCTTCTAGCGTGATCGAGACTGTCGAGACCGAGGCCGGGACCGCGCGCGTCACCTGGCACCACGCCGAGCAGCCCACGCTCGTCCTCGCCGTGAGTCACGGTGCCGGGGGTGGCATCGAGGCGCGGGACCTGCAGGCGCTCGCGCGCGCACTCCCCGCGCACGGCGTGAGCGTCGCCCTCGTCGAGCAGCCCTGGCGGGTGGCCGGGAAGAAGGTCGCACCCGCGCCGAAGACGCTGGACGTCGGCTGGCGGGGGGTCTGGCCCGCCCTGGCCGGGCCCGGGCTGCCGGTGATCTCCGGCGGGCGCAGCGCCGGGGCCCGGGTCGCCTGCCGGACCGCCGTGGAGCTGGGCGCGCACGCCGTGCTCGCCCTCAGCTTCCCGCTGCACCCGCCGGGCAAGCCGGAGAAGTCCAGGGCCGAGGAGCTGCTCGGGGCCGGGGTGCCGACGCTGGTCGTCCAGGGCGGCAACGACCCCTTCGGCAAGCCGGAGGAGTTCCCCGAGGGCCCGTACGGACTGATCGAGGTGCCCTGTGGCGATCACGGCTTCGCGGTACCCAAGCGGGCGCAGATCGGCGAGGAGCGGGCGCTGGAGATCATCACCGAGGGTGTCGTGGAGTGGGCCGCGTCACTCGGGTGACCCCCGGGAATGCCGCGGGGCGGACCACTGTTGTGGCGGACAGAAGTGCTGAGGCCTCGGCACCGACGTCGTGGGAGAGGAAGTCCGCCGCATGGGTTCGACCATCTGCCCGGCCCGCAGCAGCAGCGCTGACCTGGACTGGACGGTGCTGCACGCGGCCAAGGCCGCTCCTATTCGAGGGGCGGCAGGGACGGGTCGTGTTCTATCCTCCGAATCGAGTGGGACCGGTCTCGGTCCTGCCCGGGATCTTGAGGAGGTGGGTCCGGTCACCGGTACCGACGCAGGGACCGACAACGGCCAGGCGGAGCAGCCCGAGGGCCAGGGCGTGAGCGCGGAGGCGAACTCCGAGTCCACCGCCGAGCGCAGTGCGCGCTTCGAGCGGGACGCGCTCGAATTCCTCGACCAGATGTACTCGGCCGCGCTGCGCATGACGCGCAACCCCGCCGACGCCGAGGACCTGGTGCAGGAGACGTACGCGAAGGCGTACGCGTCGTTCCACCAGTTCCGTGAGGGCACCAACCTCAAGGCGTGGCTGTACCGGATCCTCACCAACACCTTCATCAACTCCTACCGCAAGAAGCAGCGCGAGCCGCAGCGCTCCGCCGCGGAGGAGATCGAGGACTGGCAGCTCGCCCGCGCCGAGTCGCACATGTCGACGGGTCTGCGCTCCGCCGAGTCGCAGGCGCTCGACCACCTGCCCGACTCGGACGTGAAGGCAGCGCTGCAGGCGATCCCCGAGGAGTTCCGCATCGCCGTCTATCTGGCGGACGTCGAGGGCTTTGCGTACAAGGAGATCGCGGACATCATGGGGACACCCATCGGTACGGTGATGTCCCGGCTGCACCGGGGCCGCCGTCAACTGCGCGGCATGCTGGAGGACTACGCGCGTGAGCGCGGGCTGGTCCCGGCGGGCGCCGGAGAGTCGAACGAAGCGAAAGGCTCGGGCTCATGAGCTGCGGAGAGCCGCACGAGACGGACTGCAGCGAGGTCCTCGACCACCTGTACGAGTTCCTCGACAGCGAGATGCCGGAAATCGACCGCGACAAGTTCCAGCACCACTTCGAGGAATGCTCGCCGTGCCTGGAGAAGTACGGCCTGGAACAGGCCGTGAAGAAGCTGGTCAAGCGGTGCTGCGGGCATGACGACGTCCCCGCGGACCTGCGCGCCAAGGTGATGGGCCGGATCGACCTGATCCGCTCCGGCCAGACCGTGCCCGAGCACGATGTGACGGCGACGCCCCAGGAGAGCTGAGCAGCCGCGCCGTATCACCCGAACGTGCTAATCCTCAGGTCGTAGCCCCGTACCCGCCGACCGCCGCCCTAGGCTCCGAGCCTGGACCGGCACGGTCGGGAGGGGCGCGATGGAGGCGGTACCTGCGAGGGCACGCGGCTATGTGGCCTGTGCCGCCCTGCTGGCGCTGCTCTGCCTCCTGCCGCTGCCGACGACACGCACCCCCTGGTGGGCGCTCGGCCTGCTGGTGGCGCTCTACGCCGCCTGCGAGCACGTCGTACGCCGGCGCTTCGGCGGCACCTTCCACCCCGTCCTGCTCGCCGGGGCGTTCCTGCTGCCGCCGCCGGCCGCCGCGCTGATCCCGCTGCCCGCCGCCCTGCTCACCCCGGTGGACCACGGGCCCGCGCTGCCGCGCCGCGTCTGGCGGGCCGCGCAGCTCGTGCTCGCCGTGTGGGGAGCCGCCCGGGTGCACTGGGCGCTCGGCGGCCGGGACGCGGTCGTCGCCTCCGACTTCCCGTACGCGCTGCTGCCCGCCGGCGCGGCCGTCCTCGCCTTCTGCCTGGTCCTCACCGTGCTCGACGGCGGCATCCGCGCGGCCGCCCTCGGCGTCCCGTTGCGCCGGGCCTGGCGCGGGCTGCTGTCCCGCTCGCTCGCACCGGTCGCCGTGCACGGACTCGCCGGGCTGATGATGGCCGTGCTGTGGCGCAGCCCGTACGGCCCGGTCGCCGCGCTGCTCGTGCTGCTGCCGATGTGCGTGTCCTGGTGGATCTTCGCCCAGTACCACCGCGAACGCGCCGCCCACCAGGCCACCATCCGCGCCCTGGTGCAGGCGGTCGACATCAAGGACGGCTACACCCGCGGCCACAGCGAACGCGTCGGCCAGGCCTCCGTGATGATCGCCCGGGAACTCGGCATGGACGACGACCGGGTCGAGGTGCTGCGCTTCGCCGGCATCCTGCACGACGTCGGCAAGCTCGGCGTCCCCACCCGGCTGCTGCGCAAGGACGGCCCGCTCACCCCCGAGGAGCGCCGGATCATCGAGCTGCACCCCGAGTACGGCCATGAGATGGTCCGCGGGATCTCCTTCCTCGGCGAGGCCCGCGCCGCGATCCTGCACCACCACGAGCGCCTCGACGGCAACGGCTACCCGTACGGCCTCGCCGGCAGCCGGATCCCCGAGTGCGCCCGGATCGTCGCCGTCGCCGACGCCTTCGACGCGATGACCTCCACCCGCTCCTACCGCAGGGCCCGGCCGGTCGAGGCGGCCGTCGCCGAGCTGGAGCGCTGCGCGGGCGCGCAGTTCGACCCGCGCATGGTCGGCGCCCTCGTTCGGGCGCTGGCCCGGTCCGGGTGGCATCCGACGGTCACCGCCGACGACGAGGCGCCGCAGCGGACCCGGGGCACGCGGCCGGTGAGCGGGGCACCCCGGTGACCGCCCCGCGGATCGTCCACGGCGCCGCCGCCCTCGTCGCCGGCGGCTCCCTGGCCGCCACCCTGTGGAGCGGCCTCGACGACCGGGGCGTGGCGCTCGCCTTCGGCGTGCTCATAACCGTGGGCGAGCTGACCCGGTGGAGCGGAGCCCCCGCGCGGCAGGCCGCACCGCTGGGCACCGCCGGATCGCTGTCGTACGCCCTGCTCGGGCCCGACGCGGGACACCCGACGCTGCACGACGCGCCGCAGGTCGTCACCGTGGTCCTCGCCGCCTCCCTGCTCGGCGGCGTCCCGCACATCTGGTGCGGCCGCACCCCGACCCTCGACCACCTCGCCCGCCGCGTCCTGACCGTCGGATTCGCCGCCGTCTGCTTCCAACCCCTGTCCAGCAGGGGCGTGTTCCGGTCCTGGAGCGGTCCCGCCTACGCCCTGCTGCTCGTCTCCCTCCTCCTGCTCACCGCCCTGTGCGACGCCGTGCTGGCCGCCGCGCTGGCCCGCTCCCGCACCCGCTGGCCGTTCGGCCCGCTGCTGCGCGAGGAGCTGCAGGGACTGCTCGGCATCGGCTCCGCCGTCTGTGCGACGGGCGTGGTGATGGCGCTCGGCGTCGCCGTCGCCGGGCTGTGGGCGCTGCCCGTGTTCTGCCTGCCGCTGCTGCTCACCCAGTTGTCCGTACGCCGCTACGCGGCCGTCCGCGCCACCTACCGGCAGACCATCGCCTCCCTCGCCCGCGCCACCGAGATAGCCGGGTACACCCCCGCCGGGCACGCCCGCCGCGTGGCCGCGCTCAGTCTCGCCGTCGGGCGCGACCTGGGCCTGACCGGCGGGGAACTGACCGTGCTGGAGTACGCGGCCCTGATGCACGACATCGGCCAGCTCAGCCTGGTCGACCCGGTCCCGGGCGGTGCCACGGCCGGGCTGCCCGTCGCGGAACAGCGGCGGATCGCGCTGCTCGGCGGGGCGGTGGTACGGCAGACGGGCGTGGCACCGGCCGTCGCCGTGATGGTGGAACGGCAGGCGGACGGCTACCGCGAACAGCCGGTCGCCGCCCGGATCATCCGGGTCGTGAACGCCTACGAGGAGAAGGCCAGGGACGCCGGCCCCGAGGGACCTCTGCGAGCGCTGGAGGAACTGCGCCTCGGCACCGCCGACGACTACGCTCCCGAGGTGGTGGAGTCCCTCGCCCGGGTCCTGGCCCAGCCACGGGCCTGGCGTCAGAGCGCGCCGGAGGCGGCCGACGGGAGACGCACGGCACTGTCTGACCCCGCTCGCGGCTGGGTAACCCATGGGTAATGAGCGCCTTTCCCGCCGTACGTGGTTGGATGCGAGGGAGAGGGTGTCCGGGGGCACAAGCCAGCCCATTGTGGAACTGGAACTGGCAGGCGGGAATCGTGAGGATCTTCGGAAAGGGACGGCACCGGCCCTCCGCCTCCTGGCGGCAGGCCACAGACCGCGCGTTCACGCTCATCGGTGACGGCCGGTACGAGGACGCGGGCGAGCTGCTGACACGGGCCGCCGACCTGGAGCCCTGGCTGTCGGAGTCCTGGTTCAACCTCGCCCTGCTGCACAAGTTCCGGCACGACTGGGAGCAGGCGCGGGCCGCCGGTCTGCGCGCGGTCGCGCTGCTGGACCGGGAGACCGGGGCGCCCGACTGGTGGAACGTCGGCATCGCCGCCACCGCCCTGCAGGACTGGCCGCTGGCCCGCCGCGCCTGGCAGGCGTACGGGCTGAAGGTGCCCGGCGGGGCCACGGTGGCCGGTGAACCGGTCGGCATGGAGCTGGGCAGCGCGGCCGTACGGCTCTCCCCGGAGGGCGAGGCCGAGGTCGTGTGGGGCCGCAGGCTGGACCCGGCGCGCATGGAGGTGCTGTCCATCCCGCTTCCCTCGTCCGGGCGGCGCTGGGGCGAGGTCGTGCTGCACGACGGCGTCCCGCACGGCGAGCGCACGACGTCCGCCGGGCACGCGTACCCGGTCTTCGACGAGATCGAGCTGTGGGCGCCCTCACCCGTGCCGACCTGGGTGGTTCTGCTGGAGGCGGCCACGGAGGCGGACCGCGACGCGTTGGAGCAGCTGGCGGCCGACGCCGGGTTCGCCGCGGAGGACTGGTCGTCCTCGGTGCGGCTGCTGTGCCGGATGTGCTCCGAGTCCCGGATGCCTTCGGACGAGGGCGAGGGTGTGCACCTGGATCCGCACGACCACAGCGAGCCCGGGCATCCGGGGCCGCTGGGCCACCGGACGGACGGGCAGCTGTGGGTGCCCGAGCGGGAGTGCGGCGTGGCCGCGCCGGCCTCGCTGGTCCGTGGCCTGCTGGACGGCTGGGTCGCCGACAGCCCGGACTCGCGGGACTGGCGGGACCTGGAAGAGGTTTGCTGAGCCGCCGATGACCAGCCGCCTTTAGGCTGTACCCGAGACTTTTCCCAGATTTGCAGGAAGGCGTACGTCGGTCATGGCGCAGCAGGACACCGATCAGCAGCACGCGGGCGTGCTCCCCGTCGACGACGAGGGGTACGTCGTCGACACGGAGGACTGCGAGGAGCGCGAGAGGGCCTGGCGCGAGCGCGGGACCTCGCGGCCGATCACGGTCGTCGGCAACCCCGTGCTGCACAAGGAGTGCAGGGACGTCACCGAGTTCGGCGAGGAGCTGCAGCAGCTGGTCGCCGACATGTTCGCCAGCCAGCGCACCGCCGAGGGCGTGGGCCTGGCCGCCAACCAGATCGGTGTCGACCTGAAGGTCTTCGTCTACGACTGCCAGGACGACGAGGGTGCCCGGCACGTGGGCGTGGTGTGCAACCCGAAGCTGGTCGACCTGCCGGCCGACCGGCGCCGGCTGGACGACAGCAACGAGGGCTGCCTGTCCGTGCCGACGGCGTACGCGCCGCTCGCCCGCCCCGACTACGCCGAGGTGACCGGCCAGGACGAGCGGGGCAACCCGGTCAAGGTCCGTGGCACCGGCTACTTCGCACGGTGTTTGCAGCACGAGACCGACCACCTCTACGGCTACCTGTACATCGACCGGCTGTCCAAGCGGGACCGCAAGGACGCGCTGCGGCAGATGGCCGAGAACGAGCCACGTTATCCGGTGGTCGCCAACGACCAGGCGTGACGGGGGTCTTGGGGCGCCCGGCCGGGATAACTCCCGGTCGGGCGCCCTTCGTATGTCCTGCTCTCGCTCGTCCGTGCGTCGTACAACCGATCCCTTCGGGACCCCGGTGATCCTTAATCGGTCATACCAGGGGGCATTCTCGGCACCTTGGGGTAGTGAGTGAAGCAAATCCGTTCCCATGACCGTCAGTTGTGGTGCTGAATGTAAGTGCGGGGATACGCAACGGCGCACGCCCGGCACAACGGGAGGGGTGTGCGCTCCCGGCGGCTGAGAGGGGTTTGTACGTGCATGCTTTCCCATACAGCACCACAGCGACGCCAACGGCGGTCGTAGTACCACCCTCACTGGCACTCCCGGTGATCGAGTCCGCCTTTCCCCGGCAACTGCACCCGTATTGGCCGCGGCTCCAGGAGAGGACGCGGCGCTGGCTGCTGGAAAAACGCCTCATGCCTGCGGACAAGGTGCAGGAATATGCCGACGGACTGTGCTACACCGACCTCATGGCGGGGTACTACCTGGGCGCCCCCGACGAGGTCCTGCAAGCCATCGCCGACTACAGCGCGTGGTTCTTCGTCTGGGACGACCGCCACGACCGGTACGTCGTCCACGGCCGGGCGGGCGACTGGCGCCGGTTGAGGTACCGCCTGCACGCGGCCCTCGATGCCCCCCGGCACCATCTGCACCACCCGGACCCACTGGTGGCGGCCTTCGCGGACGGCGTGCTCCGGCTGTACGGCTTCCTGCCGCGCACCTGGAACCAGCGGTTCGCCCGGCACTTCCACGCGGTGATCGAGGCCTACGACCGTGAGTTCCGCAACCGCACCGAGGGACGCGTACCCGGCGTCGAGGAATATCTCGCGCTGCGCCGGCACACCTTCGCGCACTGGATATGGACGGACCTGCTGGAGCCGAGCGCCGGATGCGAACTCCCGGCCTCCGTGAGAAAAAACCCGGACTACCGCCGGGCCGCCCTGCTCAGCCAGGAATTCGCCGCCTGGTACAACGACCTCTGCTCGCTGCCGAAGGAAATAGCGGGCGACGAGGTCCATAATCTCGGAATCAGCCTCATCACTCATGAGGGGATGACGCTCGAAGAAGCGATCGACGAAGTCAGGCGACGCGTCGAGGAATGCATCAGTGAATTCATCGAAGCCGAGCAGGCCGCCCTGCGGTTCGCCGACGAAATCGGCGACGACACGGTCCGCGCAAAGGGCTTGAGTGCCGCGGTGCGCGCCTGCGTCGGCAATATGCGGAACTGGTTCAGCTCCGTCTACTGGTTCCACCACGAGTCCGGCCGGTACAGGGTCGACACCTGGGACGACCGGTCCACGCCCCCGTACGTCACCCACGAAGCGGCAGGTGAGAAATGACCGTCGAGTCTGTGCACCCCGTCACCCCCGAGGCGACCGAACTGCGTGAGCCGCCCCTGGCCGGGGGCGCCGTACCGGGCCTCGGGCACGGCCTGAAACTGGTCCGCGACCCGCTCGCCTTCATGTCCGGGCTCCGCGACCACGGCGACGTCGTACGCCTCAAGCTCGGCCCCAAGACGGTGTACGCCGTCACCACGCCGGCGCTGACCGGTGCGCTCGCCCTAAGCAGCGACTTCAAGATCGACGGGCCGCTGTGGGAGTCCCTCGAAGGGCTGCTCGGCAAGGAGGGCGTGGCCACCGCCAACGGCCCCAGGCACCGGCGCCAGCGCCGCACCATCCAGCCCGCCTTCCGGCTGGACGCGATACCCGACTACGGGCCGATCATGGAAGAGGAGGCGCACGCGCTGACCGACCGCTGGAAACCCGGCGACACCGTCGACTGCACCTCGGAGTCCTTCCGGGTCGCCGTCCGCATCGCCGCCCGCTGCCTGCTGCGCGGCGAGTACATGGACGAGCGCGCCGAGCGGCTCAGCGTCGACCTCGCCACCGTCTTCCGCGGCATGTACCGCCGGATGGTCGTTCCGCTCGGACCGCTGTACCGGCTGCCGTTCCCGGCCAACCGCGAATTCAACCGGGCCCTGGCCGATTTGCATCTGCTGGTCGACGAGATCGTCACCGAGCGGAGGGCATCTGGTCAAAAGCCGGACGATTTGCTGACGGCATTGCTGGAGGCGAAGGACGACAATGGCGACCCCATCGGGGAACAGGAGATCCACGACCAGGTCGTCGCGATACTCACCCCCGGAAGCGAAACAGTGGCCTCCACGATCATGTGGCTCCTCCAGGTCCTCGCGAAACACCCGGAACACGCCGAGAAGGTACGGACCGAGGTCGAATCCGTGACCGGTGGCCGACCGGTCGGATTCCAGCACGTCCGCTCACTGCGGCACACCAACAATGTCGTCGTCGAGGCCATGCGGCTCAGGCCGGCCGTATGGATTCTGACGCGCCGCGCGGTGACCGACACGGCACTCGGTGGCTATCGCATTCCCGCCGGGGCGGACATCGTCTACAGCCCGTACGCGATCCAGCGAGACGCCCGCTCCTACGACCGCCACCTCGACTTCGACCCCGACCGCTGGCTGCCCGAGCGCGCCAAGGACGTGCCGAAGTACGCCATGAGCCCGTTCAGCGTCGGCAACCGCAAGTGCCCCAGCGACCACTTCTCGATGACCCAGCTGAGCCTGATCACGGCGGCGATCTCGGCGAAGTACCGCTTCGAGCAGGCCGCGGGATCCGACGACACCACCCGCGTGGGCATCACGCTCCGTCCGCACGGCCTGAGGCTGCGGCCGATGCCCTGGTAGGACACCTGGTACCGGCGCGCGCTCAGGCGGCCTCCGGGCCCCGGAACGCGCGCCGGTAGGCGTGGGGCGTGGTGCCGAGCGCCCGGACGAACTGGTGCCGCAGCGCCGCCGCCGTACCGAACCCGGTGCGCCAGGCGATCGCGTCCATGGTCTCGTCGGTCCCCTCCAGCAACTCCTGTGCCCGTAGCACCCGTTGGCGCAGGACCCAGCGATAGGGGGTCGTCCCCGTCTCCTGCTGGAAACGGCGCGCGAAGGTGCGCGGCGCCATGTGGGCACGAGCGGCGAGCTGCTCGACGGTGACCTCCCGGTCGAGGTGCTCCTCCATCCACACCAGCACCTCGCCGACGGTGTCGCACGGGCCCTTGGGCAACGGCCGCTCGATGTACTGCGCCTGCCCGCCGTCCCGGTGCGGCGGCACGACCATCCGGCGGGCGATCTTGTTGGCGACCTCGGGTCCCTGTTCCTTGCGCACGAGGTGCAGACAGGCATCGATCCCGGCGGCGGTGCCGGCGGACGTGATCACCGGGTCCTCGTCGACGTAGAGCACGTCCGGCTCGACGGTCAGTCCCGGGTACTGCCGGGCCAGCTCCCCGGCATGGTGCCAGTGCACGGCGCAGCGCCGGCCGTCCAGCAGCCCGGCGGCGGCGAGCACGAAGACGCCCGAGCAGACGCTGAGCACCCGGGCGCCGCGGTCCACACCACGGCGCAGGGCATCGAGCAGCTCGGGCGGGAACTCCCGGCAGTCGTAGGCGGACCCGGCGGGCACGGCGATCAGATCGGCCGCCTCCAGGCGCTCCAGGCCGTGCTCGACCTGCAGGGTGAACCCCGCCGTGGAGCGCAGCACCGGGCCCTCGGCCGAGACGACCGCGAAGTCGTACACCGGCAGGCCCTCGTCGCTGCGGTCGGTGCCGAACACCTCGCAGACGACGGCCATCTCGAAGGGGTTCACGCCGTCCAGGAGCACGGCGGCCACGTTCTGGAGCATGCCCCCAGTGTGCCCCCACGGTGGCAGGAATTTGAAGACGTGCGGCAGTCCTGCCACTCACGGTAAGCAGCATCCGGCGCGACAGTGGTGACATGACTACGGCACAGACAGAAGGACTGCTCGGAATGATCGCCGTGATCGGGATCCTGGGCCTCCTGGTCCTCCCGGCGGTGATCGGCATCGTGCACGACCGGATCATCGACCGCCAGATCAGGAGGGCCCAGGAGGCCCGGCGCGAAGGGAGGGATCAGAAGTCCTCGTCCAGGTCGACGGTGCCCTCCACCGCCACCTGGTACGCCGACGGGCGGCGCTCGAAGAAGTTCGTCAGCTCCTGAACCCCCTGCAGCTCCATGAAGGAGAACGGATTCTCCGAGCCGTAGACGGGGGCGAAGCCCAGACGCGCAAGGCGCTGGTCGGCGACGCACTCCAGGTACTGCCGCATCGACTCCGTGTTCATCCCTGGCAGGCCGTCGCCGCACAGGTCGCGCGCGAACTGCAGCTCGGCCTCGACGGCCTCCCGCAACATGTCGGTGACCTGCTGACCGAGCTCGTCGTCGAACAGCTCCGGCTCCTCCTTGCGGACCGTGTCGACCACGTCGAAGGCGAAGGACATGTGCATCGTCTCGTCGCGGAACACCCAGTTGGTGCCGGTGGCGAGACCGTGCAGCAGGCCCCGGCTGCGGAACCAGTAGACGTACGCGAAGGCGCCGTAGAAGAACAGGCCCTCGATGCACGCGGCGAAGCAGATCAGGTTCAGCAGGAAGCGGCGGCGGTCGGCCTTCGTCTCCAGGCGGTCGAGCCGGTCCACCGAGTCCATCCACCTGAAGCAGAACTGCGCCTTCTCGCGGATGGAGGGGATGTTCTCGACGGCCGCGAAGGCCGCCGCCCGGTCGTCCGGGTCGGGCAGGTAGGTGTCCAGCAGCGTCAGATAGAACTGGACGTGCACGGCCTCCTCGAAGAGCTGACGGCTCAGGTACAGCCGCGCCTCGGGGGAGTTGATGTGCTTGTACAGCGTCAGCACCAGGTTGTTCGCGACGATCGAGTCACCCGTCGCGAAGAAGGCGACCAGACGACCGATGAGGTGCTGCTCCTCGGGCGTCAGCTTCGCGAGGTCGGCGACGTCGGAATGGAGGTCGACCTCCTCGACGGTCCAGGTGTTCTTGATCGCGTCCCGGTAGCGCTCGTAGAAGTCCGGGTAGCGCATCGGGCGGAGGGTGAGTTCGAAGCCCGGGTCGAGCAGGTTCTGGTCTCGGGTGGTCATCACTGGCAGGCCTCGCAGGACTCGGGGTTTTCCAGGGAGCAGGCGACCGCGTCGGGGTCGGCCACCTGCTGTACGGGGAGGGTGGCGGGCGCCTGCGCCCGGGCGGCGCGGGCGATGCGGGTCGCCGGGCGGGAGCGCAGGTAGTACGTCGTCTTCAGGCCCGACTTCCAGGCGTACGCGTACATCGAGGAGAGCTTGCCGATGGTCGGTGTCTCCAGGAACAGGTTGAGGGACTGCGCCTGGTCCAGGAACGGGGTGCGGGCCGCCGCCATGTCGATCAGGCCGCGCTGCGGGATCTCCCACGCCGTGCGGTAGAGCCGGCGTACGTCCTCGGGGATCCAGGCGAAGTCCTGCACCGAGCCGTTCGCGTCACGCAGCGCCTCCCGGGTGCGGGCGTCCCAGACACCCAGGTTCTTCAGGTCCTGGACCAGGTAGGAGTTGACCTGAAGGAACTCACCGGACAGCGTCTCGCGCTTGAACAGGTTCGACACCTGTGGCTCGATGCACTCGTACACGCCCGCGATGGAGGCGATGGTGGCCGTCGGGGCGATGGCGAGGAGCAGCGAGTTGCGCATGCCGACGGACGCGATGCGCGCGCGCAACGCCTCCCACCGCTCGGGCCAGGTCAGCTCGGCGCCGTAGTGGTCGGGGTGCAGCACGCCCCGGGCCGTACGGGTCTTCTCCCAGGCCGGCAGCGGACCGTTGCGCTCGGCGAGGTCGGCGGAGGCCTCGTACGCGGCGAGCATGATCCGCTCGGCGATCCGCGTGGACAGGGCCCTGGCCTCCGGCGAGTCGAAGGGCAGGCGCAGCTTGAAGAAGACGTCCTGCAGACCCATCGCGCCGAGGCCCACCGGGCGCCACTTCGCGTTCGACCGGCCCGCCTGCTCGGTCGGGTAGAAGTTGATGTCGACCACGCGGTCGAGGAAGGTGACGGCCGTGCGGACGGTCTCGTCCAGCCGCTGCCAGTCGATGTCACCGGTCACGGTGTCGACGAAGGCACCCAGGTTGACGGACCCCAGGTTGCAGACCGCCGTCTCCCCGTCGTCGGTGACCTCCAGGATCTCCGTGCAGAGGTTGGAGGAGTGGACCACGTGCCCCGGCAGGGCCGTCTGGTTGGCGGTGCGGTTCGCCGCGTCCTTGAAGGTCATCCAGCCGTTGCCGGTCTGCGCGAGGGTCCGCATCATCCGGCCGTACAGCTCACGCGCGGACATGGTCTTCTTCGCCAGACCCGCAGCCTCGGCCTTGCGGTAGGCGGCGTCGAACTCCTCGCCCCACAGGTCCACCAGCTCCGGCACGTCCGCCGGGGAGAACAGCGACCACTGCTCGTCGGCGTTGACCCGGCGCATGAACTCGTCCGGGACCCAGTGCGCGAGGTTCAGGTTGTGCGTACGGCGGGCGTCCTCGCCGGTGTTGTCCCGCAGCTCGAGGAACTCCTCGATGTCGGAGTGCCAGGTCTCCAGGTACACGGCCGCGGCGCCCTTGCGCCGGCCGCCCTGGTTCACGGCGGCGACCGAGGCGTCCAGGGTCTTCAGGAACGGCACGATGCCGTTGGAGTGCCCGTTGGTGCCGCGGATCAGCGAACCGCGGCTGCGGATCCGGGAGTACGACAGACCGATGCCGCCGGCGTGCTTGGAGAGCCGGGCCACCTGGTGGTAGCGCTCGTAGATGGAGTCCAGCTCGTCCAGCGGGGAGTCGAGGAGGTAGCAGGACGACATCTGCGGGTGCCGCGTGCCGGAGTTGAAGAGGGTGGGGGAGGACGGGAGGTAGTCCAGGCGGCTCATGAGGCCGTAGAGCGCGGCGACTTCGTCCACGGAGCGGGTGGTGTCGTCCTCGGCGAGGCCGCTCGCGACCCGCAGCATGAAGTGCTGGGGGGTCTCGATGACCTTGCGGGTGATCGGGTGCCGCAGCAGGTACCGGCTGTGCAGGGTGCGCAGGCCGAAGTAGCCGAAACGGTCGTCGGCCCGGCGGTCGGTCAGCGCGTCCAGCCGCTCGGCGTGCAGCGTCACGAAGGCGGCGGTCCGGTCGGCGATCAGCCCCTCGCGGTGTCCCACGGCCACGGACTCGGTGAACGACGTCACGCCCTGCGAGGCGGCCTCGGCGCGGATGGAGACGGTCAGCAGCCGGGCGGCCAGCCGGGAGTAGGCGGGGTCCTCGGAGATGAGCCCGGCGGCGGCCTCCGTGGCCAGCTCCCGCAGTTCCGACTCGTCCGCACGAGCCGACCGGCCGCGCAGCGCGGCGGCGGCGACCCGGCCGGGGTCGGCGTCGGGGAGGTCGGCGGTCAGCTCGGTCAGGGTCCGCAGCAGCGCGGCACCGGGACCGTCGGTCTCCAGGGCGCCGGCTGAAGCCGGATCTGCTGGCGCGATGGTCACGTGGGGCTCTCCCTCGCTCGGCACGGGGGCCTTGCGGAGGGCAGGGGGCAGTCACGAGCGCACACGGCGTCGCGTCCACCGGCCCATCCCACGAGGCCCGGACGTCTCAGGGCACCCGGACCGGACGGCCGGGTGCGCTGCCGGCAGGTCCTCGGACTGACTCCTGGGCGCAGACGCGCACAAGTACACCGTTGCGGGACAGTTCCGGATTCGCACCGGATTCCCCTGCGGCGACAGCGAGCATGAGCATACATCTAGTGCCGGGCTGTCGCGTCACCCCCAGATGTTGTGTCGTGGCGGTCTCGGAGCGTCAACTCGTAGGTGAGCAGAGTGACGTCGAGCCGCTGGGGCAGCGGATTCCAGTCCCGCTCGGGTGTGCGCACGAAGCCCAGGCGTTCGTAGATGCGGTGGGCGGTGTGCATGGTGCGCTGGGTGGACAGGACGACGGCGGTGCAGCCCTCGGTGGACCGGGCGCGGTCGACGCAGGCGCGGACCAGGGTCTCGCCGGCGCCCTGCCCGCGGGCGGCCGCCGCCACGGCCAGCATGCGGATCTCGGCCTCTCCGGGGCGGGCGATGTCGGCCATGGGGCCGCCGTTCGGCACGAAGGCGACGCCGCCCAGCAGGATGTCGTCGCGGGTGGCCACGAGGAGCTCGGCTGCGCCCGCTCGTTCTGCCACGTTCCGCAACTCACCGAGGTACTCGTCGCTTTCGCCGAAGTCCAGGAGGCCGTCCTGGAGATAGGCCTGGGCCGTGATCTCGCCGAGGGCCTCGTAGTCGTGGGGAGCCGCCTGCCGGATGACGATGTCCATGGGGCCGAGTGTGCCGGACGGGTACGACGGCGGGCCGCCGGTTTCACCTGGGCCGGGGCCGGGTTGCGGGACGGGCCTGGAGTGCTTCCATGGAAGTGGGTGTGGGTGTCCGGCGGTCCTCCGTCCCGAGCAGGAACGGGCAGAGACGCGGGAGGAGACGCTCCATGCCGAAGATCGTCCGCCACCCACCGGGCAAGGACCGGCCGCGCAACGCACCCATGGCGACGCTCCCACTGAGGGGGCTGGGGCGCCGGATCAGACGCGTGTACCTGCGCCACTGGCACTGCCTGACGGTCCGTTGGGAGGCACGCCAGGACACCACACGATCCAAGAAGTGGCGCAGATGGGTCTCCTACACCAACGCCACCAGGGTCGTCTGGGCCGTCGCCGCGCTCGCCGTCCTCGCCTGGGCCGCCGAGGCCGTGTACATCTCCGTCGCGGGCGGGTCGAACTGGTTCGAGCACTGGCGGAAGAGCCCGGGGTTCGATGGAATCGTCCGCGTCGTCGGTCCCGTCCTGACCGCCTCGCTCGCCGCCGCGCTCTTCCTGTTCTGGTGGTACAGCTGGACCAAGCGCCGCTACCTGAAGAAGGCGCGCCGCGTCCCGCGGGAGCTGGTGGTCACCGCCGGACCGGACACCGCCGAGATCGTCGGCCGGGAGGAGGTCGCCCAGGTCATCACCCAGCGGCTGCGCGAGCGCGACACCCGCCGCCCCTACCTGCTCGTCGGCGGGGTGGGCGTGGGCAAGACCGCCGTCCTGGTGCGGCTCACCGAGATGCTCGCCGAGCAGGGTGCCGTCCCCGTGCCGATCCGGCTGCGGGACGCCACGGGCCCCGACCTGGACTTCGAGCGCATGGCCCAGAAGCGCTTCGCCGAGGCGGCGCCTCGCGGGGTACTGGCCCGCACCAAGACCGACCGTGTCTGGCAGCAGTTGCTCGCCGACGACAAGGTGGTCGTCCTCGCCGACGGCTTGGAGGAGGCCGTTCTCGACGAGGGCGTGCGGCAGGACCGGGACAACATCATCCGCCGGGCCATCGAACGCGCCCACGAGGAGCGGCTGCCCCTGGTCATCGCCTCCCGGCCGCACAGCCCGCTGGAGAGCACCCCCGCCGCCATCGTGGAGCTGGAACCCCTCAGTGAGGAGGAGGCGCTCGACTTCGTCGAGGCTCGCGTGCCGGAGACGGACGAGCGTCGCGTCGACTGGATCGTGGAGACGGCGGAGGTGACCGAGTCTCCCATCTACCTGCAGATCGCCCGGGAGTTGCACCAGCACGGAGACCTCGAGCGGGACCGCCGCAACGACCCTCGGCGCCTGGACTCCCGCAGCACGGACCGCAGCCAACTGCGGCTGTGGCTGCTGGAGACATGGGGGAACTCCCTGCTGGAGGGCCGGCTGCGCACGGAGGAGCCGCTGGGGGAGAGGGAGCGGCAGGACACCCTGGAGGTGGTTTCCGCCCTGGCCTGTGTGGGGCTCCTCCAGGACACCCTCGAGGTCGGCTTCACGGAGCTGGTGGACAACGACGTTCACCCCGGCCGGGCCAGGCGGGTGCGGGCGCATGCCGGGCATCTGTGGGAGCAGCGGGGCTGGGACCCGTCCGGCAAACGCGGCGGCGCCTTCTCCCAGTGGCACAGGCACCAGATCTGGAAGCTCCTGTGCGACGGGAGGGGCGAGGTGAGCAGGAGGCTCAGGGAGGGCAACCTGAGCCAGGGCTATGACGTTCTCGCCCACTACGCGAGCCACGCCGACAGACTGAAGCTGGTGGAGGGCTTCGACCAGAAGGTCCGCTTCCCGCACAGCATCCTGCAGGCGTACTTCGGCTACCGCACGCTCTACCGGCTGGGGGAGCGCGACGCGGGGGAACTGGTCGAGCAGGCGCTGCGGCCTCCGGGTCCCGGCAGGGAGTTGCTCATCGCTCTCGTGCTGCTGTCCCGCCGATGGGCGGCGGACCGGTCCGCGAAGGGCGGCGCGGTGACCGCCGGGCAGAGGAAACGTGCCGAGGGGGACCGGCGGCGGGCTCCCGTGCCGGGGCGGTCCCTGGCCCACCGGCTGCTGATCGCCGCCAACCGCCGCTCACCCGACCCGAAGGCGCTCGATCTCTACACGGCGGCCCTGGAGATCGAGTGCGTGGAGGACGACCCCAGGCTGCTCCATGCCATCGTCCGCACGGTGCACCGCCGGTGGCGGGTCTTCAAGGGCGACAAGCGCACCCTGGAGGAGGCGAAACTGGGGCTGCTCAGGCAGCTCGGCACAGCGCTGCGGGCCACCTCCGGCAGGATCGACACCACGCCGCTCTACCAGGAACTCTTCGAGATGGGCAAGGAGGAGCCGGCGTACTCGATCCGGCTGGCGGCCGCTCAGGAGTTCGGCAGCGGCGGCAACGACGCGTTCGCCGTGGTCCGCCGGTGGATCAACAAGCACACCGATCCCGTGCGGGAGTACAACGACAGGGTCAGCGGGCTGAAGGACTCGAGGAGGCGGCTGTGCGAGGTCTGGGCGGCGGACATGCAGAGGGTGAGAGCCGCCGCCATCGCACCCCAGGACCGGGACCGGCTCGTCACACAGCTGACACGCCGCCGGGAGTCCTTCGACCAGCAGTACCAGCGGGAACGCGACGTGCTGCTGCGGGAGTTCGTGATGCGGGCCTGGATGATCCCCATGCTCCTGGGCTCCGTCGAGGACAACCATCGTGACGAGGCCCGGGAGCGCCTCACCAAGTGGCTGTGGCACCTCGACCCGCGGTCGACCGGCGGTACTCCCGATCTGCCTCTCGCGCTGGAGGCCGCCCTGGCCCAGGGCTTCAAGTACGCGGCCAACCGGCGCAGACGCCATCCGGACACCTATCCGGGCGCCCGGGCCGACCTGATCCGGCAGGCGGAGACCGTGCTGCAGCAGAGCCGGTGCTGGTACGCGCAGCTCAACCTGCTCCAGGCGCTGTGCCTCTGGGAACTCCCGGACAGCGGCAAGCACCGGGAACAGGGTGGCCGGACCGGGAACGGACACGAGAGGGACGGAGAGCCGCCGGGCGAGGCGTCCGGGGCGGTCCGCGGGCTGACCGCCGTACAGACCGTGGAGCGCTGGCTGTCGATGGCGGGAACGGTCAACCATGCAGCCGCCCGGGCCGGTGCCGACGGCACCGCGACCCGGGGGCGTCTGCATCCGTTCGTCGCCGAGACCGGGGATCTGGTGGCCCTCGCTCTGGAGACCAGGCGGCCCGAGCGGTTCGTCTGGATCGACGAGAAGGGTGCCGCCGACAACATCGGCTCCCGCACCGCCCCGCGGGGCTACCGCAAGCACCACCTGTGGATTCCACCCTCGGCCGGCTGGCGCACCCTGGACGGGCGGGCGCAGCGTCTCATCGCCGATGTGCTGGTCATGCTGAACCTCATCGAACGCGACGGGCACCCCGAAGGGGTGGAGGAGCGCCTGGAGCGCGTCGAGCAGCCGGGCATGCCTCTGCCGCCGTGCATCCGCCGGGACCGGAGGGCACTGTGGCCCGGCATGAAGGCCGGTACCTCGCGGCCGCCCACACCGGGCGCGACCTGCCTGCCCGACTGCAAGTTCCAGCTGTGCCCCTACCCGCCCCGCGGCTGTGTGCCCCGGGGCGAGATCAGCGAGCCGTTCTGCCGGCAGCAGCAGGCCCTGCTGCCCGGACGGCTTCGGCGCCGGCTGCCCAGAGGCGTGGCGACCCTGCACCGCAAGACCCCCGCCTGGGTCGGCATGCGCGTCGGGGACCTGGACCGCTTCTGGGGCGAGATGGCCGGGCGGACCCGTGGCTGATGCCGCGACCGGAAAGGTTCACCGGCTCACCTTTCCGGTCACAGCACCAGGGTGCGCCCGGCCGAGGTGGGGCGTGGCGTGGGCTAGTGGGCGGAGCCCGCCGTGGCCGGCGGAAGTTCCACCTGCACCCCCGCGTCGCCCGCGTCCGCCGTGTAGTCGTCCGGTGTGGTCTCGTCGACGCCCTCAGGGGCCTTCAGAGCCCTCAGGGCGACCGTCAGGACCACAGTGACCACGACGTTGAGCACGAACGCCGTGAGGCCGATGTAGCCGATCTCGCCGATGCCGGGGATCTCCTTGGCCGAGCCGCCGAAGTGCTTCTGGGTCGGGGAGGCGACACCGTACGCGGCCGCCGTGCCGTACACCATGCCGACCGCCCAGCCGGCGAGCAGGGCCCAGCGGTGGAACCAGCGGGTGAACAGGCCGCCGACCAGGGCGGGGAAGGTCTGCAGGATCCAGATCCCGCCCAGCAGCTGGAAGTTGATGGCGACCGTCTTGTCCATGGTGAGGACGAAGACCAGGGCGCCGACCTTCACCAGCAGAGAGACGATCTTGGAGACCTGTGCCTCCTGCTTCGGCGTGGCGTCGGGCTTGATGAAGTCCTTGTAGATGTTGCGGGTGAACAGGTTCGCGGCCGCGATGGACATGATGGCCGCGGGGACCAGGGCTCCGATGCCGATCGCCGCGAAGGCCACGCCCGCGAACCAGTCCGGGAACATGTCCTCGAACAGCTGCGGGATCGCCAACTGCCCGTTGGTGACCTTCACTCCGGCCGCGATCGCCATGAAACCGAGCAGGGCCAGCAGGCCGAGCATCAGGGAGTACAGCGGCAGGATCGTGGTGTTGCGGCGGATCAC
This sequence comes from Streptomyces sp. NPDC046759, assembly GCF_040645475.1. Taxonomy (NCBI): domain Bacteria; kingdom Bacillati; phylum Actinomycetota; class Actinomycetes; order Kitasatosporales; family Streptomycetaceae; genus Streptomyces; species Streptomyces sp. NPDC046759. Next base: position 110,470 of record NZ_JBEYYJ010000026.1, read on the forward strand.
CTCACGGCTCTTGGACGAGAGGGTCGCGGTGATCGAGTGCGGGTACATGAAGAGGGCCAGGGCGGAGCCGAGGGCCAGGGTGGCGTACGTCCACTGGCCCGCCTCGGGGGGCGTGAGTGCGCCGCGCGGCTTGCCCGTCGCCGGATTGACCTGGCTGAACGCGTGGGCAGCCTTGGCGAAGACGTCGTCGAAGCCGCCCAGCCTGACCGGGATGTAGATGATCGCCACCGCGATGACGATGTAGATCAGGGCGTCCTTGACGAAGGCGATCAGCGCGGGGGCGCGCAGACCGGAGGAGTAGGTGTAGGCCGCCAGCACGCCGAAGGCGATCAGCAGCGGCAGGTCCTTCACGAACCAGTTGGTGTTGTCCCCGCCGCCGACACCCATCACGTCGAGCACCGCCTGGATGCCGACGAGCTGGAGCGCGATGTACGGCATCGTCGCCAGGATGCCGGTCAGGGCCACCGCCAGCGACAGGCTCTTGGAGCCGAACCGGCCCCGGACGAAGTCGGAGGTGGTCACATAGCCGTGACGGTGGCTGACCGACCACAGCCGGGGCAGGAACGTGAAGATGAGCGGGTAGACCAGGATCGTGTACGGCACCGCGAAGAAGCCGGACGCGCCCGCCGCGTAGACCGCCGCGGGCACGGCGACGAAGGTGTACGCCGTGTACAGGTCGCCGCCCAGCAGGAACCAGGTGATCCAGGTGCCGAACGACCGTCCGCCCAGGCCCCATTCGTCCAGCGAGTGCTCGTCGTCGGCTCTGCGCCAGCGTGCGGCGAGGAAGCCCATGACCGTGACGGCCAGGAAGAAGAAGATGAAGACGCCGAGCGCGACGCCGTTGACGTCGTTCTTCACTTCGCCTCACCGCCCTTTCCGGAGGCGCGGGAGCGCTGGTCGTGCCGCCACAGCCGGTACGCGAGCATCGTGAGCGCGGTGGAGATCAGCACCCAGAGCATCTGGTACCAGTAGAAGAACGGGATCCCGATGAAGGCGGGGTCGGTCTCGGCGTAGGAGCCGACCCAGAGCATCGCCACGAAGGGCGCGACCAGACACAGGGCGATGACCACCCGGGCAGGTGTGACGACCGGTGGTCTCACTTCAGGCGTATCGGACATGCCACGGCTCTCCGTCCCCTCGCTGATCACCTGTGTAATGCGCAGGCAATCTAGGTGACGGTGTCGTGGCAGTGGAAGACCTCGTCCGTATCTCGGTATATCGATTCAGCGAAGGCCCCCGGTCCCTGCTTGCCTACTCGGCGGGCCGCTTCAGTCTCGCCACGAACTTGTAGCGGTCGCCCCGGTAGACGGACCGCACCCACTCCACCGGCTGGCCCTCGTGGTCCAGGGAGTGGCGGGAGAGCATCAGCATCGGCAGGCCCACGTCGGTACCGAGCAGACCCGCCTCACGCGGGGTGGCCAGGGAGGTCTCGATGGTCTCCTCGGCCTCGGCGAGGTGGACGTCGTAGACCTCCGCCAGGGCGGTGTAGAGCGAGGTGTACTTCACCAGGGAGCGGCGCAGGGCCGGGAAGCGCTTGGCGCTCAGGTGGGTGGTCTCGATCGCCATCGGCTCGCCGTTGGCCATGCGCAGCCGCTCGATGCGCAGCACGCGTCCGCCGGCGGCGATGTCGAGGAGTCCGGCGAGCCGGTCGTCGGCGGTGATGTAGCCGATGTCCAGCAGCTGCGAGGTCGGCTCCAGTCCCTGCGCGCGCATGTCCTCGGTGTAGGAGGTGAGCTGGAGCGCCTGGGACACCTTGGGCTTGGCGACGAAGGTGCCCTTGCCCTGGATGCGTTCGAGCCGGCCCTCCACGACCAGTTCCTGCAGGGCCTGGCGGACGGTGGTGCGGGAGGTGTCGAACTCGGCCGCCAGGGTGCGTTCGGGCGGGACCGGGGTGCCCGGCGCCTGTGTCTCGGTCATGTCGAGCAGGTGCTTCTTCAAGCGGTAGTACTTGGGCACGCGCGCCGTACGGACGGTCGTCCCGGCCTCGTTCTCCGCACTGCTGACGTCGGTGCTCATGCTCTGCCTTCCCGGCTCCTGATGCCGAAAGCGACCGACTGACATCGGCCACGGCTCACATCGTGGCACGCCTTCGTGTGTTCAGGGGCCCACCCGCACGCTCCGTGATCTCCTCTGTATACCGGTGGCCCCACTGTTGGTCTAGTCCAGCGGGCGGCGGCGCTTCTCGGCCGTGCCGTCGCCCGGGCGGCTGCCCAGGAGGGGCACCCCGGATCAGATGCCCTGCCAGTCCGGCTTGCCCGCGTAGGTGTGGCGGAAGTAGTCGGCCAGCTTCAGTTCGGACGCGGCCGCCTCGTCGACGACCACCGTGGCGTGCGGGTGCAGCTGGAGCGCGGACGCCGGGCAGACGGCCGCCACCGGGCCCTCGACGGTCGCGGCCACGGCGTCCGCCTTGCCCTCGCCGGTCGCGAGCAGCACCAGGTGCCGGGCCTCCAGGATGGTCCCGATGCCCTGGGTGATGACGTGGTGCGGCACCTGGTCGATGTCGCCGTCGAAGAAGCGGGCGTTGTCGACGCGGGTCTGCTCGGTCAGCGTCTTGATCCGGGTGCGCGAGGCGAGCGAGGAGCACGGCTCGTTGAACCCGATGTGCCCGTCGGTGCCGATTCCGAGCAGCTGGAGGTCGACGCCGCCGGCCTCGGCGAGCGCACGGTCGTACGCCGCACTGGCCGCCTGGACGTCCTCGGCGGTGCCGTCGGGCCCGAGGAACGCGTCCATGCCGATGCCGAGCGGTTCCAGCACCTCCCGGCGCAGCACCGAGCGGTAGGACTCGGGGTGGTCGGCGGGCAGCCCCACGTACTCGTCGAGCTGGGCTATGCGCGCCCGCGAGGTGTCCACGGCGCCGTCGCGCACCTTCGCGGCCAACGCCTGGTAGATGGGCAGCGGGGTCGAGCCGGTGGCCACGCCGAGCAGGGCGTCGGGCTTGCGTCGCAGCAGCTGGGCCATGGCCTCGGCGATCAGCTCGCCGCCCGCCGCGGCGTCCGGAACGATGACAACTTCCACGCTGGGCCTGCCGTTCTGAAGTGGGCTCTGGACGTCTCTATGTGGTTTAGACCAATCTAACAGAATCGACCTTCCCGCACTGGGCCTCTTCATTTCTCTAAGGGCCGCTATAAAATGCCGCTCATGGCGAGCGGTCAGGACACCAGGACACAGCCCCAAGCCCCCAGGTCCCGTGGCCGCCCGCGCTCCTTCGATCGTGCCACCGCACTGGAGAAGGCGCTCATGGCCTTCTGGCGGCACGGATACGAGGCCACCTCCGTCTCCGGGCTCACCCGGATCATGGGTATCGGCGCCCCGAGCCTGTACGCGGCCTTCGGGGACAAGCGGACGCTGTTCGAGGAGGTCGTGCGGCTCTACGCCGACACGTACGGCGCCTTCGGCGACCGCGCCCTCACCGAGGAGCCCACCGCCCGCGCCGCCGTCGCGCGCATGCTGCGCGAGGCCGCCGCCGAGTACACCGACCCCGCCCATCCGTACGGCTGCCTGGTCGTCCACGCCGCCACGAACTGCACCAGCCCCGAGGTGGAGCAGCTGCTGCGCGAGCGGCGCAACGCCGGCATCGCCGCCGTGGAGGCCCGGATCCGGGCGGACGTCGCGGCCGGCCGGCTGCCGCCCGGCACCGATGCCACCGCCCTCGCCCGGCACACCGGCGCTCTGCAGCAGGGCATGTCGCAGCAGGCCCGGGACGGGGCGGGCCGGGGGGAACTGGAGGCCCTCGCGGAAATTGCCATGGCCATCTGGCCCCGCTACTGATCTGTGCGGGCTAGGCTGCGTGGCATCGGGTGCCAGTAGGGTCTGTGGGGCGTTCTCCGTGCATGCCCACACGACCATGGACACGGACTTGTGGTCTAGTCCACAATCGCAAGTGAACAAGCCTCCGTCTTCCCCGCACAGGAGGGCGGACCGAGGAACCGGAGCTCTCTGCCCTGACTGCCCCGGCTCCTCGACCTTCGGCCGACCGGGACCGCACACCCCACGGCCGATGATGCTCCGGGCTGCGGTGCCGGGAGGGTTGAGGGTCCCTTCCAGGCGCCGCGGCCCGCGGGTGTTTTTCGGCCATGCTCGAACGTCCGGGTACGCTCGCAGACGTGCCCTCCATGAACGAACTGGTCCGCCAGCACACCGCCCTCGACGACTCCGACCTCGAGTGGCTCCACCTGCTGGTCTCGGAGTGGCAGCTGCTCTCCGACCTGTCCTTCGCCGACCTCGTCCTGTGGGTCCCCACCCGCGACGGCACACGGTACGTCTCGGTCGCCCAGATGCGCCCCAACACCGGCCCCACCTCCTACCAGGACGACATGGTCGGCCACCTCGTCCCGCGCGGCCGGCGGCCCATGCTGGACGCGGCGCTCGACGAGGGCCGGATCGTGCGCGAGGGCGACCCGGAATGGCGCGAAGAGGTCCCCGTCCGGGTCGAGTCCATCCCCGTACGACGTCAGGGCCGCGTCCTCGGTGTGATCGCCCGCAACACCAATCTGCTGACCGTCCGCACCCCGAGCCGCCTCGAGCTCACCTATCTGCAGAGCGCTTCGGACCTCGCGCAGATGATCGCGGCCGGTTCCTTCCCGTTCCCCGACCAGCAGGTCGACATGGACGCCGCGCCCCGCGTCGGCGACGGCCTGATCCGGCTCGACGTGGACGGCCTCGTCCAGTACGCCTCCCCGAACGCCCTGTCCGCCTACCACCGCCTGGGCCTCGCCGCCGACCTGGTCGGCCAGCACCTGGGGCGGACCACCGCCGAACTCGCGCCGACCCGGGGGCCGGTGGACGAGGCGCTCGCCAAGGTGGCCAGCGGCTGGGCGCCGCGCGAGTTCGAGATCGAGGCCAGCGACGGGGTGATCCAGTTCCGGACGATCCCGCTCAAGCCCAAGGGCACCCGCATCGGTTCGCTGGTGCTGTGCCGGGACGTCACCGAACTGCGGCGCCGCGAGCGCGAGTTGATCACCAAGGACGCGACCATCCGGGAGATCCACCACCGGGTGAAGAACAACCTCCAGACGGTCGCCGCGCTGCTGCGGCTGCAGGCCCGGCGCATCGAGTCCGAGCGCGGCCGGGAGGCCCTGGAGGAGGCCGTGCGCCGGGTCGGCTCGATCGCGATCGTGCATGAGACGCTGTCTCAGAACCTGGACGAGCGCGTGGAGTTCGACGACATCGCCGACCGCGTGCTGGCGATGGTCGCCGAGATCTCGCCGGGCAAGGTGACCGGCCGGCGCAGCGGGCGTTTCGGGATACTCGACGCGGAGGTCGCCACCCCGCTGTCGATGGTTCTCACCGAAGTGCTGCAGAACGCCCTGGAGCACGGTTTCCGTGAGGGCGACACCGGCACGGTCGAGGTCTCCGCGGTCCGTGGCGGTACGACGAAGGAGGCCCGCCTCCTGGTCACCGTCCAGGACGACGGCGTCGGCCTGCCGGACGACTTCGACCCGCACCGCTCCGGGAACCTGGGGCTGCAGATCGTACGGACGCTGGTGGAGGGGGAGTTGGGCGGTTCCTTCGACATGGTTCCGGCACCGGGTCGGGGAACCCGGGTGATCCTCGACATTCCGGTGCGGGCGCAGAAGTAGCCGACTTCCCTGCCTGGCCTTGGATCGGGCACAGCAAAAAGCCCCGGACCGCCATGGGTCCGAGGCTCGTGCTCGTTGCTGCTCCGCTCAATCGCTAAGCGCATCGGGGGATACTGCGCGCTGCGGCTCGGGGGCGGGAGATGCGTGCGTGCTGCACGCGCCGCCAAGCTCAGGCTGTCAGCAGGGGTGGGTATGTCAGGCGGAGGCCTGACGAGCCCGGTTGCGGGCGGCGCGGCGCTTCATGGCGCGGCGCTCGTCCTCGCTGAGACCACCCCAGACGCCGGAGTCCTGACCGGACTCGAGCGCCCACTGCAGACACTGCTCGATCACCGGGCAGCGACGGCAGACGGCCTTGGCTTCCTCGATCTGCAGCAGCGCAGGACCGGTGTTGCCGATGGGGAAGAAGAGCTCGGGGTCTTCCTCGCGGCAAACGGCGTTGTGACGCCAGTCCATGGCTGCTACCTCTCCTTGGTTCCTCTGAACGTGTATGACGTAGAGGGTGCTTGTGAATGTGAACGCTTTCACGAATCCCTCAACAAGTGAAGGGCCGACCGCCGAGTCTCCCCGGCGTGGTCCTTGGTTTGAAGAGGGGTTCTGGTGATCAGTGGAGGCCGGTGTTGCGGGCCGTCCCGATCGCCACGTAGAGACTGGCAAACCTCAGCGACGGATACAACCCCTTCCGGAAAGTTTTTTTTGATTCCTCGGTGTCGACTAGGTCACAGCCGTACTTCCATGGGGTGGATCCTGGCCTAAACGTTCGAGTGAAAGGACTTTTGCGTCTTCCGCTCACACAATCACACGCAGTGCACGGCGTACGCCTGTGAACGCCACGCTCGTACGCAGCCCCAGGTGGTCACCGTCCATCTGCAGGGGTAGTGGCACCTTCGAATGCAAGGTGAACTGATCCAGATCGTGCAGAGATACCACGTGCCTGCCATGGGGGCCGCGCTCGGGGGACGAAGTGAGCAACTGGGTGCCATACCGGGCAACCGCGGCGGTCGACAGGCGGCTGAGACCGAGCACGTCGACCCCCGTGTCGAACGAGGCCTTAGGCGACGTGTACATCGGGCGATTGCCGAGATACGTCCAAGGCGACGTGTTCGAGACTATGGCGACCACAAGGTCACCGATCGGCTCCTCGCCGGGCCGCTCCAGCGTGATCGAGCCGTGCCGGCGGTTCGGCTCACCGAGGAACTGCCGGACCACCTGACGCACGTACAGCGCGTGCGTCGACTTCCTGCCCTGTTCGCGCTGCTGCTCGACCCGGCCGACCACGCCCGCGTCGAAGCCGAGTCCGGCGTTGAAGGTGAACCAGCGGTCCGGGACCGCCTCGTCCTCGGTGCCGGGCACGCCGGAGGCCAGCCCGAGCCCCACCACCCGCTCCCGGCCCTCGCGCAGCGCGTCCAGCAGGGCGCCGGTCGACTCCACCGGATCGTTGGGCAGGCCCAGGGCGCGGGCGAAGACATTGGTGGAGCCGCCGGGTACGACGGCGAGCCCCGGCAGGCGCTCGAGGGCGGGTCCCGCGTGCAGCAGGCCGTTGACGACCTCGTTGACCGTGCCGTCGCCACCGAGGGCCACCACCAGGTCGATGTCGTCGCTGTCCGCCGCCTGCCGGCCGAGGTCGCGGGCGTGGCCGCGGTACTCGGTGGTGACCGCCTCCAGCTTCATCTCGCTCGCCAGCGCGTGGATGAGCACGTCACGCCTGCGTGCGCTTGTGGTGGTTGCCGCCGGGTTGACCACGAGAAGTGCACGCATGGAGGGCAGCGTACCTACTGGGTGGTACCCCGCCCATACCGAGGTAGGGATCAGGTAAGAGGACGGGGCGTGAGCCTGGACACGCAGAGCGCCGCCGGCACGCGCACCCCCCGCTGCCCGCACCCGGCCGGCGGCTACCCTGCTGGGGTGAGCAGTGAGCAGAACCCCGCCCAGGACACCGTCGGCCCCCGCCCTCGTCGGCTGACCTACGCCGCCGTGCTGGCCGGCCTGGAGGGCGTCGCACTGGTGGCCGGCGGTCTCTGGGTGCTCGTGCTGGGGATCACCGGCGCCCCGGACGACCGGCAGCAGGCCGTGACCCTGGGCATCACGCTGGCCGTCCTGGCGCTCCTGCCGCTCCTCGCCGCGCGGGGACTGCTGCTGCGGCGCAGCTGGAGCCGGGGCCCGGCGGTGATCACACAGCTCATGGCGCTGCCGATCGCCTACAGCCTGCTCAAGGCCGACAGCATGGCCATCCCGGCCGGCATCGCCCTCGCGGTGGTCGCCGTCGCGGTCCTGGTCCTCCTCGTCAACGGCGAGACGACCCGGGCCCTCGGCATCAAGGGGCCGGGCCGCGCCGAGTAGGCAGGCGCCCTACTCCTCGACGAGGAGCTTCTCCCGCAGCTGGGCGAGCGTGCGTGCCAGCAGCCGGGAGACGTGCATCTGGGAGATGCCGACCTCCTGCGCGATCTGCGACTGGGTCATGTTGCCGAAGAAGCGCAGCAGCAGGATCCGCTTCTCGCGCGGCGGGAGGTCCTCCAGCAGCGGCTTCAGCGATTCCCGGTACTCCACGCCCTCCAGCGCCTCGTCCTCCGCGCCGAGGGTGTCGGCGACCGCCGGGGACTCGTCGTCGGTGTCGGGGACGTCCAGGGACAGCGTGGAGTACGCGTTGGCGGACTCCAGGCCCTCCAGGACCTCCTCCTCGGAGATCGCGAGCTTCTCGGCCAGCTCGTGGACCGTGGGGGAGCGGCCGTGCAGCTGGGACAGTTCGGCCGTCGCCGTGGTCAGTGCGAGCCGCAGCTCCTGCAGCCTGCGCGGGACGCGGACCGCCCAGCCCTTGTCGCGGAAGTGCCGCTTGATCTCGCCGACGACCGTCGGGGTGGCGTACGTGGAGAACTCCACGCCGCGCTCCGGGTCGAACCGGTCGACGGACTTGATCAGACCGATCGTGGCGACCTGGGTGAGGTCGTCCAGCGGCTCTCCGCGGTTGCGGAACCGGCGCGCCAGGTGCTCCACGAGCGGCAGGTGCATACGGACCAGCCGATTGCGCAGCTCCGCGTACTCCGCGCTGCCCGCGTTCAGCTTGCGCAGCTCAACGAACATCGCGCGCGCCCCGCTGCGGTCCTGGGGATCGTGCGGTGCGGCCTGCACGGCCTCCGCGACCGGCGCGTCGTCCTGGCCGTACCGCTCGTGCTCGCTCATCGTCCCGCCCGTAGCCCTTCCCCGAGCCCTGGCCCCCGTACGCACGGGGGGCGGCGTGCCGCCCGGGCCCTCCGGCGGCACGTCCTGCACGGCGCCGTCGCCGCCGGTCGCCGCGGAGTCGTCCTCCGGGTGTGGCCTGGCCTGCTCCGGGATGCCGTCGATGCCGTTCGCCATGCGCCGCGAACCGCCCGGGGGGACTTCCCCGGAGATGTCGCCCGTTCCCCCACTCTCGGCTCCGCTCGAGCGGGGGGACCCCCATGGCCCGGGGGCACCCCCGTCCCCGGCCGGCAGCTCCCGTGTGCCGCGCTCTTCGTCCCGCACCGGACCGTCCCCGTTCCTCACGCCGGGCCGGGGCCCGCGCCGCGCTGTTTGTAGAGGCTGATCGACACGGTCCTGTCCTCGTCGACGGCGGACGAGACCTTGCCCGCGAGGGCCGACAGCACGGTCCAGGCGAAGGTGTCCCGCGAGGGGGCGTGACCGTCCGTGGTCGGCGCCGAGACCGTGACCTCCAGCGAGTCGTCGACGAGCCGGAAGACACAGCTGAGCACGGAGCCGGGCACGGCCTGTTGGAGCAGGATCGCGCAGGCCTCGTCCACGGCGATGCGCAGGTCCTCGATCTCGTCCAGGGTGAAGTCCAAGCGGGCCGCGAGACCGGCCGTGGCCGTCCGCAGCACCGACAGGTAGGCACCCGCAGCCGGCAGCCGGACTTCCACGAAGTCCTGGTTCGCCGCGGGCTCGCCTGCGATCTGGGACACCCTCACCTCCATGGTGGTACAAGCTCTACGGGGCCGAGGGTCGCCCCCCGGGGTAAACGCGTACGTGCTTCCGCGGTGACGCTATCGCGCTCCGAACGTTCCTGTCCCGGGACCCCAACCCCCCCTGGCGTCACTCACAGTAAAGCTGTGCATACGCTCCGTGTCTAGGGGGTCTGCGGCCCCAAATGGGAAGAGCGCGCGCCGGATTGACGTACCCAGGCGTCAGACGCTCGAACCGTCGTGCGGTCCCGTCGCATGCAGTGTCACACGAGAACCCGGCCGGGCGGGAATGCGATCACGTGGGAACCCGTTGCGACGGTGTCGCTCAGACCAGGACGTGGTCCACGAAGCACCACCGCCAGTCCTCGCCGGGTTCGAAGGTCCGCATGACCGGGTGACCGGACGTCTCGTGGTGCTGTGTCGCGTGCCTCCCGGGCGACGAGTCGCAGCAGCCGACGTGGCCGCAGGTGAGACACAGCCGCAGCTGCACCGGGTGTGTGCCGTCCCGCAGGCACTCCGGGCAGGTCGGGTCCAGCGGCTCCGGTTCCGGGTGCGGCAGCGCGTCGGCGTGCGTGCACTGTTTCATGATTGCCAGATTACGACGGGCGTGCGGGTGGCCGCGCGGAAAACGAGGGTGGGCGAGGATCATGGACGTGATGCCGCTGCTGTTGCTGGTGGCGGGCAGTGCGGCGGTGGCGGGGGCCGCGCGGCGCACTCCGGTGCCGGCGCCGCTGCTGCTGGTCGCGGTGGGCCTGGCGGTCTCCTACGTCCCCGGGGTCCCGCACTACACCCTGGACCCGGAGGTCGTCCTGCCGCTGGTGCTGCCGCCGCTGCTGTACAAGGAGGGCACGGAGAGCTCGTACCTCGACCTGCGTGCCCAGATGCGGCCCGTGGGGCTGCTGTCGATCGGGTACGTGCTCTTCGCGACCTTCGCCGTCGGCTGGGTCGCCTACCTCGTCGTGCCCGGGCTGCCGCTGCCCGCCGCCCTGGTGCTGGGCGCGGTGGTCGCGCCGACGGACGCGGTCGCGGCCGCGGCGATCGCCCGCCGGGTGGGCCTGCCCCCCAGGCTCACCACCATCCTGCAGGGCGAGTCCCTGTTCAACGACGCCACCGCGATCACCGCCTACAAGGTCGCCCTCGCCGCGGCCGTCGGCGCGAGCGCCACCTGGGCGGGCGGGATCGGCGAGTTCCTGCGGGCGGCCGTCGGCGGTGTCGTCGTCGGTCTGGTGCTCATGGTGCCGATCCACTGGCTGCGCACCCATCTGACGGAGGCGCTGCTGCAGAACACCCTCTCCCTGCTGATCCCGTTCGTCGCCTACGGCGTCGCCGAGCAGCTCCACGGCTCCGGAGTCCTCGCGGTCGTCGTGGTCGCGGTCTACCTGGGGCACCACGCGTGGGAGGTCGACTTCGCCACCCGGCTCCAGGAGGACGCGGTGTGGCGGATGGTCGCCTTCCTGCTGGAATCGGCGGTGTTCGCGCTGATCGGCCTCCAACTGCCCACCGTCCTGAAGGGATTGCGCGCGTACCACGGGGCCGACGCGGCCTGGTACGCGATCGCCGTCTTCCTGGTGGTCGTCGCGGCCCGATTCGTGTGGGTGTTCCCGGCCACGTTCCTGCCCCGCGCGCTCTTCCCGCGCATCAGGGAGCGCGAGCCGGACACCACCTGGCGGGCGCCGGTCGTGACCGGGTGGGCAGCCATGCGCGGTGTGGTGTCCCTCGCCATCGCGTTCTCGATCCCGCTCACGGTCGACCACGGCGCCCCCTTCCCGCAGCGGAACCTGATCCTCTTCCTGACGTTCGCCACGGTCATCGGCACCCTCGTGCTGCAGGGCCTGACCCTCGCGCCGCTGATCCGCCTGATGAGGTTCCCCGGCCGCGACCAGCAGGCCGAGACGCTGGCCGAGGCCAACGCCCAGGCCCAGGCCTCCCGGGCCGCCGAACACCGCCTCGACGACCTCCTCGCCGACGACCGCAACGCCCTCCCCCCGCCGCTCGCCGACCGCCTGCGTACCGTCCTGGAACGCCGCCGCAACGCCGTCTGGGAGCGGCTCGGGCAGACCAACCCCGTCACCGGCGAGTCCGTGGACGACACCTACCGCCGGCTGTCCCGCGAGATGATCGGCGCCGAACGCGAGGTCTTCGTCAAGCTCCGCGACCACCGCTACATCGACGACGAGATGCTGCGCGCACTGCTCAGGCGCCTGGACCTGGAGGAGGCGGCGGCCTACCGGGAGACGGACTAGCCCTCCGGGAAGGGCCGCCCGGTGACGACGGCCGCGATCGCCGTCCCGCGCGCGAAGGCCCCCTCCCGAGCGAGAGCGACAAGTCCGTAGAGCAACTTGGCGACATAGAGACGTTCGACGGGCAGCGCGTGGCGGTCCTCGAAGTCCTGTGCGAAGGCGAGCAGTTCGGGCGTCGTACGGGCGTAACCACCGAAGTGGAAGCGCTCGTCGAGGGACCAGGAGCCGGTACGGCCGCCGAAGGCACGTTCCTGCAGTGCCTGGACGTCCGCTTCCAGGAAGCCGCCCCTGAGGACCGGCACGCCGAGCGCGCGCTGCCGTGCCGCCAGCCCGGCGGCCAGCCCCGCGAGCGTGCCGCCGGTGCCGCAGGCCACGGCGACGACATCGGCGTGCCCCCGCAGCTCCTCGCCGAGGGCCCGGCAGCCGCGCACGGCCGCGCTGTTGCTGCCGCCTTCGGGCACGACGTACGCCTCCTCGGTACCGGCCGCGCGCAGGATCGCGGCCAGCTTCTCCGGCTCGGCCTTGCGCCGGTACGTCGACCTGTCGATGAAGTGCAGCCGCATGCCGTCCGCCGCGCACCGGGCGAGGGAGGGGTTGAGCGGGCGGTCGGCCAGCTCGTCGCCGCGGACCACGCCGGTGGTCGGCAGGCCGAGGAGACGGCCCGCGGCGGCGGTGGCCCGCAGATGGTTGGAGTAGGCCCCGCCGAAGGTCACCAGCGGCCGGCCGCGAGCCGCCTCGATGTTCGGCACGAGCTTGCGCCACTTGTTGCCGATGAGGTCGGGGTGGATGAGGTCGTCGCGCTTGAGGAGCAGCCGGAGTCCGTGCCGGCCGAAGCGCTCGTCCCCGACCTCCTGCAGGGGTGAGGGGAGGCGGGGGCTGAGCGGGGCACGGCTGGTCACCGACTCATTGTCGCCCGCTGCGCGCTGTCCCCTCGGCCGCCGGGCCACACGATCCCGCAGGGCAGGCAGGGATCCTTTCCGCCGCCCGGGTCCCCGCACGACGCCGTAGAAGTGCCGGACCGCTTCGTTCGCACGGTGTGCGAGCCGATCCGGACAGCCGGCGCAGGTCACCGGCGTGGCGAGGGCCGGCCGGGGTCCCTCTTCGTGCCCAGTAATCCGATGATCCATTCCCGCTCTTTCGGGTAATGGCGCGGTCACGTTCCGTGCTGGAAGGCTCGGTGCCGAGACCGGTGCCCCCCTGCGATTCGGCGCCGGGCATACCTGGGAGGCAATTCTCTATGTCGGTAGGCGAAGAGGTCCGCACGGAACAGGGCAAGCCGCAGCAGTCCCTCGGGACGGCGGCAGCGCGGAACCTGGCCACCACCACCAAGTCCGTTCCTCAGATGCAGGAGATCAGCTCCCGCTGGCTGCTGCGCACACTCCCGTGGGTCGACGTGCAGGGCGGCACGTACCGGGTGAACAGGCGGCTGACGTACACCGTCGGCGACGGCCGTATCACCTTCGTGAAGACAGGGGACCAGGTCGAGGTCATCCCGGCCGAGCTCGGCGAGCTGCCGGCCCTGCGCGCGTACGAGGACGAGGAGGTGCTCACCGAGCTCGCCCGGCGCTGCCGTCAGCGCGACTTCGCCCCGGGTGAGGTGATCGCCGACTTCGGCAACCAGACCGACGAGGTGTACCTGCTGGCCCACGGCAGGCTCGAGAAGATCGGCACCGGCCCCTACGGCGACGACGCCGTCCTCGGAGTCCTCGCCGACGGCGCCTACTTCGGCGACCAGGCGCTGCTGGACCCGGACGCCATCTGGGAGTACACCGTCCGCGCGGACACCGCGACCACCGTGCTGATCCTCAGCCGCCAGGACTTCCAGCAGGTCGCGGAGCGCTCGGACAGCCTGCGCGAACACCTCGAACAGCTGCGTTCGGTGCCGGAGCAGCGGACCAACAAGTACGGCGAGAAGGAGGTCGAGCTGGCGGCCGGCCACTCCGGTGAGCCCGACATCCCGCACACCTTCGTCGACTACGAACCCCGGCCGCGCGAGTACGAGCTGAGCATCGCCCAGACCGTGCTGCGCATCCACACACGCGTGGCCGACCTGTACAACCAGCCGATGAACCAGACCGAGCAGCAGTTGCGGCTCACGGTCGAGGCGCTCAAGGAGCGCCAGGAGCACGAGCTGATCAACAACCGCGACTTCGGCCTGCTCAACAACTGCGAGTACGACCAGCGGATCCAGCCGCACGACGGCGTGCCCGGCCCGGACGACATGGACGAGCTGCTCAGCCGCCGGCGCAGCACCAGGCTGTTCCTGGCCCACCCGCGCGCGATCGCCGCGTTCGGGCGCGAGCTCAACAAGCGCGGACTGGTACCGGAGACCGTCGAGATCGGCGGCAACCGCATCCCGACCTGGCGCGGAGTGCCGATCTACCCGTGCAACAAGATCCCCGTCACCCCCGAGCGCACGACCTCGATCATCGCGATGCGGACCGGAGAACAGGACCAGGGCGTCATCGGTCTCAGGCAGTCGGGGATCCCGGACGAGATCGAGCCGAGCCTGTCCGTCCGGTTCATGGGCATCAACGAACAGGCCATCATCAAGTACCTGGTCACGGCCTACTACTCGGCCGCCGTACTGGTGCCCGACGCGCTCGGCGTGCTGGAGAACGTCGAGATCGGCCGGTGGAGGTGACGTTTCCGCACTTCGCGGCCGTGTCCCTGCCCGCCGTGTCGGGTAGACCCTCGGAATATGCGTCCGGCCGGGCCGGCGACGCCGGTGTCCGCGGACCTGGCGAGGGGGAGACATGGCCGAGTTCATGACGGAGACCGAACAGCGGTCCCCTGCCGTGCAGAGGGCCGGCACGGCAGGAGACCGTCGGGGGAGGGCCGGCGACGCCGGTGCCGGGCCGTTCGACGGGCAGGAGGCGGCGACGCTGCTGGAGCGCACCCGCGCCCTGGTCGACCCGGAGCTGCGCGCGGCCCTGGAGTCGCTGCCCGGTTCCATGCGCCGGATCGCGCTCTACCACTTCGGCTGGCAGCACGCGGACGGCGCCCCGGCGACGGGCAACGCGGGCAAGGCGATACGGCCCGCGCTCGTGCTGGCGGCGGCCGCCGCCCTCGGCGGTCCGGCGGCGCGTGCGGCGGCGGTCCGTGCGGCGGTGGCGGTCGAACTGGTCCACAACTTCACCCTCCTGCACGACGACGTGATGGACCGGGACACCTCCCGCCGGCACCGGCCCACCGCGTGGACCGTCTTCGGCGACGCCGACGCGATCCTCGCCGGCGACGCCCTGCAGGCGCTGGCCCTGCGGCTGCTCGCCGAGGACCCGCACCCGGCCGCCGGTCCGGCCGCGGCCCGGCTCGCGGACTGTGTCGTGGAGCTGTGCGCCGGGCAGCACAGCGACACGGACATGGAGCGCCGCGCCCCGGGCGAGGTCACCCTCGACGAGGTGCTCGCCATGGCCGAGGCGAAGACCGGCGCGCTGCTGGGCTGTGCCTGCGCCCTCGGCGCGCTGTACGCGGGCGCCGAGCACGAGGAGGTGGCGGCGCTGGACGGCTTCGGCCGCCAGGCGGGGCTCGCCTTCCAGCTGATCGACGACGTCATCGGCATATGGGGTGACCCGCGGCACACCGGGAAGCCGGCCGGCGCGGATCTCGCGGTCCGCAAGAAGTCGCTGCCGGTGGTGGCGGCCCTGTCCTCCGGCACCGGGGCGGCGGCCGAACTGGCCGAGCTCTACGGCAAGCCGTACGTCTCCGGTGACGCCGAGGGCATCGCGCGCACGGCACTGGCCGTGGAGCGGGCCGGCGGCCGGGACTGGGCGCAGGCGGAGGCGGCCGACCGGATGGCCCGCGCCGTGCAGGACCTGTCCCGCGCGGTCCCCGTTCCCGAGGCGGCGGGCGGTCTGCTCGCGCTCGCCGAGTTCGTCACCCGGCGCAGCAGCTGACAGCCGCCGGCACCGGCGGCCGGGAAGAACCCCGGAGTCCCGGGTCCGTGCGGCTCCTGACCCCGCACGCTCACCGGGGCTCCGGCCGGGCGGGTCCCGCACATCCCCACGGCGTGCGGGACCCGTCGCTCACGCATGCGTGAAAGCACTGCCGGACGAGATCGACGAACTCGTCGTCAAGACCTACCCGATCGTCTACGGCACGGGCATGCCCATGTCCGGCACCGGCCTGGACATCAACGAGTTCACCCTCGAAGGGGTGCGCGCCTTCCCCGACGGCGTGCTGGTGCGGACGTACGCCAGGAAGCGCTGAGACCGCCCCGGACGCCGTACCGTGAGCGCATGCCGAAACTGCCCCGCATCTTCCACATCACCGAACGCTCCCTGTGGGAGGCGGCGTGCGAGCGCGGCGCCTACGAGCTGTCGACCCGCGGCCGCACCCTCCAGGAGGAGGGCTTCATCCACTTCTCCACCCGCGAACAGCTGCCCCGCATCGCCGAGTTCCTCTACGGCGACTACGACGGACCGGACGAGCTGGTCGTGCTGGTCGTGGATCCGGCCCTGGTGGGCGCGCCGGTGAGGTACGAGGCCATGGAGCCGGGCGGCGAGGAGTTCCCGCACGTGTACGGGCCGGTGCCGGCCGCCGCCGTGGTGGAGGTGGAGTCCTGGGGGTGACCCGTCCGTCACTCCGCGGGACGCTGGAGGAACCGCAGCTGGTTGCCCGCCGGGTCCCGGAAGGCGCAGTCGCGCACACCGTACGGCTGGTCGGTCGGTTCCTGGAGCACGTCGGCGCCGGACTCCCGCACCCGCTCGTACAGCGCGTCGCAGTCCTCGGTCGTGAAGATGACACCCCGCAGCATGCCCTTGGCGAGCAGTTCGGCCAGCGCCTGCCGGTCGGCGGGGGAGGCATCCGGGTTCGCGCCCGGGGGCTCCAGCACGATCTCGACGTCCGGCTGGAGCGGCGAGCCCAGCGTCACCCACCGCATGCCCTCGAAGCCCACGTCGTTGCGGACCTCGAGGCCGAGCACGTCACGGTAGAAGGCGAGCGCCTTGTCATGGTCGTCCACCGCGATGAAGCACTGCTTGAGTTTCACGTCCATGGGCTCACGCTAGGCCCATCCGGGCCCGGGCGCGCGCGACTCAGTAGGGACGGCGGCGTGGCCGGGTGAACGTACGCGCCACGCAGGACGGGATCACCGCGCTCTCCTCGTGGTCACGGGCCCGGTAGGCGCTCGGGGTCTCGCCGACCAGCTCGGTGAAACGGGAGCTGAAGGAGCCGAGCGACGTACACCCCACGGCCAGGCACACCTCGGTCACGGTGAGGTCGCCCCGGCGCAGCAGCGCCTTGGCCCGCTCGATCCTGCGGGTCATCAGATAGCTGTACGGCGTCTCGCCGAAGGCCTTGCGGAAGCTGCGCTGGAAGTGGCCGGGGGACATGTGGGCGCCGCGGGCCAGCTCGGTCATGTCGAGCGGCTCGGCGTACTCGCGGTCCATGCGGTCGCGCACACGACGCAGCCGCCTGAGGTCCTCCAGGCTCACGTCCACAGCTTGGCACACGGCACCGACACCGAGGGGCGAAACGATTTCGCACAGGACTGCACCACAGGTGCCCCCATTCTCCCCGTGTCGCGCCGCGGGCCTCAGGCGCGCGGCGGCTCGCCGTCGGGCTCCCGTCCGCCGGCGAGCAGGGGCGCGGTGGTGGACCGTGGGATCAGGTGGGTGGGCAGCACGACGTGCTGCCGGTGGTCCGCCTCGGAGCCGTCGATGAGCTTCAGGGCCAGCCGGCCGGCCTCGCGGCCGATGTCCGAGGGTGACTGCGCGATCGTGGACAGGTCGAACCAGTCGGCCACCGGCTGGTCGTCGAAGCCCAGGACGGACATCTGCGCGGGCACCTCGATGCGCGTGCGGCGCAGGGCCCGGATGACGGCGACGGCGACCTCGTCCTGTTCGGCGAAGACCGCGGTGGGCGGCTCGCGCAGACTCAGCAGCGTGCCGAGCGCCTCGGCGGTGGCGCGTTCGTCGCCGACCGGCAGGGCGGCCACCAGGTCGTCGTCGTGGGGGATGCCCGCTTCGGCGAGCGCCTGCTGATAGCCGAGCAGCCGCTCGTTGGAGCTGAAGGAGAAGCCGCTGGCGCCCACCGTCTTGAGGAACGCGATCCGGCGGTGGCCGAGGTTGAGCAGGTGCCGGGTCCCGTGCAGGGCGCCGGCGACGTCGTCGACGTACACGCTGGGGCGGCCGTCGACGTGCTGGCTCACGTAGATGACCGGCATGCCGAGGGTGTCCAGCCGGTCGGTCTCCTCTGCGGTGAGGTCGAAGGAGAAGACCAGCAGCGCGTCGGCGTTCCGCCGGGCGGGCAGCCGGTCGAAGAACGAGGCGCGCTCGGCGAGATCGGGGATCACATAGACGGTCAGCTCCATGCCCGCCGCCCGCAGGATCGGGGCGAGGCTGGAGAGGGCCGAGCCCATGAACCACGCGTTGAGCGTGGGGACGAGCACCGCCACGGTCCCCGTCTTTCCCGTGACGAGGCTTGCCGCCTGCCGGGAGACGGCGAAGTTCAGTTCCCGGGCGGCCTGTTCGACCCGCGCACGGACCTCCGGCGAGACGGTGGGCAGTCCGCGTAGGGTGCGCGAGACGGTGGATGCGGACACCCCGGCCCGTTCGGCGACGTCAGCCATCGTGGGGTGTCGCTGAGCAGGTGGCATGTGCCGGACGGTAGCACAGCAGACCCGGTGCCGAGGGTCGCTCATGACAGCGCTTTCACGAGATTCCCACCGTCACTTCCCCTCATTACCCAGAAGTAACGCATTGACTTCCGCTTACCCCACTCCTAGCGTGCAAGCGTTGTCACAAGGGGCTCACAGCTATCTCTTGGGGCCACCACGCAGCGGCTTTGACCTGCGCATTTGATCAAGAAGTCGCGGTGACAACGCAGTCTCGCAACAGCCTCGCCTCAGGTTCCGCACGACCAGGAGAGACAGTGAAGACCACAACCGCCAGAGCCCTTCGGTGTTCGGCAGCGCTCGCCGCCGCCGGACTCCTGCTCGCCGCCTGCGGCTCGTCCGACGACGGCGGCACCGCGAGCCGCGCGGGGAGCACGTCGTTCACCGGCCGCGGCCCCATCACCTTCGTGGCCGGAAAGGACACCACCGGCGCCGTACAGCCGGTCCTCGACCGCTGGAACAAGCTGCACCCGAAGGAGAAGGTCACCTTCATCCAGCTGCCGACGGACGCGGACGCACAGCGCCAGCAGATGATCCAGAACGCCGAGACGAAGTCCGACGCCTACACGGTGCTCTCCCTGGACGTCGTGTGGACGTCGGAGTTCGCCGCGCACCAGTGGATCGACAAGCTGCCCGAACAGCGGTTCGCGCTGGGGAAGATGCTCAAGCCGGTGGTGGAGACGGCGAAGTACCGCGGCGGCCTGTACGCGGCACCGGCCAGCTCGGACGGCGGCCTGCTGTACTACCGCTCCGACCTGCTCAAGCAGGCAGGCGTCGGCAAACCCCCGGCGACCTGGGCCGAGTTGAAGACAGACTGCGCCAAGGTGAAGAAGCTGCCCGCGGCCAAGGGCTTTTCCTGTTACGCCGGGCAGTTCCAGAAGTACGAGGGCCTGACGGTGAACTTCTCCGAGGCGGTGAACTCCGCGGGAGGGACCGTCACCGACGCGAACGGCAGACCGGACGTGGACACGCCCGCGGCGAAGAAGGGCCTGGACTTCCTCGCCGACTCCTTCCGGGACGGGACGATCCCCAAGGAGGCCATCACCTACCAGGAGGAGGACGGCCGGCAGGCGTTCCAGGCGGGCAAGCTGGTCTTCCTGCGCAACTGGCCGTACATGTACGCGCTCGCCGGCAGGAGCGGGGTGGCCGGCCGGTACGCCGTCGCGCCGCTGCCCGGCCTGAACGGACCCGGTGCCTCCAGCCTGGGCGGTCACAACCTGGCCCTGTCGTCCTTCGCCAAGAACAAGGCCACGGCCCTGGACTTCATGAAGTTCTACAGCAGCGAGGACACCGCGAGGACGTTCCTGGAGAAGGCGTCCCTCGCCCCGCCGTACGCCGGCCTGTACGACGACGCGGCACTGGCCAGGCAGTATCCGTACCTCCCGGTGCTCAAGCAGTCGATCCTCCGCGCCGTGCCGCGCCCGCGGGTCGTGGGGTACGGCGATGTGACCTCGGCGATCCAGCAGGAGGCGTACGCCGCGCTGACGGGCACCAAGAGCAGCGCACAGGCGCTGAAGGACCTGCAGCAAGAGCTGCGGAAGGCCACGGCGCAGTGAGGGGCGGGGCCATGACCGACACCGGGATCCCGTCCGGACCCGCCGCAGCCGGCCCCCGCTGCCCGTCCGGTGCACCGGCGCGGACCCGGCGGCCCCGGGCCCGCGCCACGGCCGGCGCCGGACGGATGGCGGCCCTGCTGGTGTCCCCGACGCTCCTGGTGCTGACGGTCGTCGTGCTCTACCCGACGCTCATGGCACTGCGGGAGTCGCTGTACGGGGTGAAGGGGCTGGACCCGGAGACCGGCTTCATCCGCAGCACCGAGCCGTTCGTCGGGCTGAGGAACTACGCCGGCATCGTCGGCGCCGCCGGGGACCGGTTCTGGAACGCCTTCTGGAACACCACCTTCCTCACCGTCGTCACCGTCGGGCTGGAGACGGTGATCGGCGTGGTCATGGCCCTGATCATGCACCGGGCGTTCAGCGGCCGGGCCCTGGTCCGGGCGAGCATCCTCGTGCCCTGGGCGGTGCCCACGGCCATCTCCGCCCTGCTGTGGCGGTGGATCTTCAACAGCGACGGCATCGCCAACGCCCTGATCGGTCACCAGGTCCTGTGGACCACGGAGGGCTTCCACGCCAAGGTCGCGGTGATCATCGCCGAGGTGTGGAAGACCGCCCCGTTCATCGGGCTGCTGGTCCTGGCCGGCCTGCAGGTGATCCCGAACGAGGTCTACGAGGCCGCCCGCATCGACGGCGCGAGCGCGCTGCGCCGGTTCTGGCACATCACGCTGCCGCTGGTGAAACCCGCGCTGCTGGTGGCGATGCTGTTCCGCTGCATGGACGCGCTGCGGATGTTCGACCTGCCGTACATCCTGATCGGCGCGCAGAAGAGCTCGGTGGAAACGCTGTCCATGCTGGCGCAGAACGAGGCGTCCAACGTCCGCTTCGGCCCGGCCTCCGCCTATGCGGTCCTGCTCTTCCTCTACGTCTTCCTCATCGCGCTCGCCTTCGTACGGCTGCTGGGCGCCGATCTCGTCGGTGGCAGCCGCCTCAGGAGGAACGGTGGCAGCCGCCTCAGAAGGAACAGGTCCCCCTTGGCGCGCCGGGCGGAGGTGACGGCATGACGACCACGGCGAAGTGGCGCGGCCGGCTGCTGTACGCGGGGGTCGCCGCGGTGGTGGCCTACTGCCTGGCGCCGTTCTACTGGATGCTCGTCTCCAGCTTGCGCCGCACCTCCGACATCTTCGACACCTCGCTCGTCCCCTCCCCGGTGTCGTTCGAGAACTACCGCTCGCTGTTCGGCGCCTCCCAGGGCTTCACCCGGGCACTGCTCAACAGCCTGGTCGTGGCCGGTGTCACCACCGTGCTGGCGCTGCTGCTGGCCACGTTCACCGCCTATGCGATGGCCCGGCTGGAGTTCCGCTTCAAGCGGCTGATCCTGACCCTGATCATCGCGACCTCGATGTTCCCGGTGGTGTCGATCGTGGTCCCGCTGCTGAAGCTCTTCACGGACATCGGCTGGATCAACACCTACCAGGCCATGATCGTGCCCAGCATGTCCTTCGCCCTGCCGCTCGCGGTGTGGAACCTCACCACGTTCTTCCGGCAGATGCCGGACGAACTGGAGCACGCCGCCATGGTGGACGGCTGCACCCGGGGTCAGGCCTTCCGCAAGGTCATCGTCCCGCTCGCCGCGCCGGGCATCTTCACCACCGCGATCATCACGTTCATCGCCGCCTGGAACGAGTTCCTCATCGCCCTGTCGATGACCAACCGGCCGGACATGCAGACCGCTCCGGTCGCCATCTCGAAGTTCACCGGAGCCACGACGTACGAGACCCCGTTCGGCAGCCAGATGGCCGCGGGCGTCCTCGTCACGATCCCGCTGGTGGTCATGGTGCTGCTCTTCCAGCGCCGCATCGTCGCCGGCCTCACGGCCGGTGCCGCGAAGTAAGCCCTCTTCCCCTCCTAAGGAGCAGCATGTCCGGCACCGCACCGTGGTGGCGCAGCGCCGTCATCTACCAGGTCTACATACGCAGCTTCGCCGACGGCAACGGTGACGGCATCGGCGACATCGCCGGCATCCGCTCCCGCCTGCCGTACCTCGAGTCGCTGGGCGTCGACGCCCTGTGGATCAACCCGTGGTACAAGTCGCCGATGGCGGACCACGGTTACGACGTGGCCGACTACCGCGCCATCGACCCGCTGTTCGGCAGCGTGGCCGAGGCCGAGCAGCTCATCGAGGAGGCCCACCGGCACGGGATCCGCATCATCCCGGACATGGTGCCCAACCACACCTCCGACCAGCACGCCTGGTTCCTGGCGGCCCTGGCCGCCGGACCGGGCAGCCCGGAACGTGAACGGTACGTCTTCCGCCCCGGCCGGGGCCCCGACGGCGCCCTGCCGCCCAACGACTGGGTCTCCTCCTTCGGCGGCCCGGCCTGGACCCGGCTGCCCGACGGGGAGTGGTACCTGCACCTCTTCGCTCCCCAGCAGCCCGATCTGAACTGGCAGCACCCCGAGGTGCGCGCCGAGTTCGAGTCGATCCTGCGGTTCTGGTTCGCCCGGGGCGTGGACGGCTTCCGCATCGACGTGGCGCACGGACTGATCAAGCACCCCGAACTGCCCGACCTGCCCCCGCGTCCGGCCGGGGTCGGCCGGCGCAGGCACCACCTCGACCACCCCCACTGGGACCGCGACGAGGTCCACGACATCTACCGCGCCTGGCGCAAGGTGGCCGACGAGTTCCCCGGCGACCGGTGCTTCGTCGCCGAGGCCTGGGCGGACACCCCCGAACGGCTGGCGGCCTACGTCCGCGCGGACGGCCTGCACACCGCCTTCAACTTCGACTTCCTGATGGCCAGTTGGGACCCGAAGGACCTGCGTACGGTCATCGACGACTCGCTCGCCATGCTCGGCGCGGTCGGCGCGCCCGCCACCTGGGTGCTCTCCAACCACGACGTCATGCGCCACGCCAGCCGGTACGGCCGTAGGGCGGCCCGGCGCTGGGTGGCCAACGAGCGCTACGAACCCGAAGGCCCCCTCGACCTCGAACTGGGCGTCCGCCGCGCCCGGGCGGCCGCCCTGCTGATGCTCGCCCTGCCCGGCGGCGCCTACATCTACCAGGGCGAGGAGCTCGGCCTGCCCGAGGTCGAGGACCTGCCCGAGGCGGTGCTGCAGGATCCGGTCTGGGAACGCTCCGGGCACACCGACCGGGGCCGGGACGGCTGCCGGGTGCCGATCCCCTGGTCCGGGCGGACCGCGCCGTACGGCTTCAGCCCAAAGGGCGCCTCCGCCGCGCCCTGGCTTCCGCAGCCCGCGGACTGGGCCGCACGCACCGTCGAGGCGCAGACCGGCGACCAGAGCTCCGTGCTGGAGCTCTACCGCGCCGCCCTTCGCCGGCGCCGCGAGCACCCCGCCCTCGGTGACGGCACCCTCACCTGGCTGGACACCCCCGCCGGCGTCCTCGCCCTGCGCCGCGACCCCGGCTTCGTCTGCGTGGTCAACCTCTCCACCGAGCCGTATCCGCTGCCCGACCACACCGCGATCCTGCTGAGCAGCGAACCCGTCGAGGACGGCCGGCTGCGCCCGGACCAGGCGGTCTGGCTGGCGGTGTAGCGGCCTTCGTACCCCGCGGCGCGTCAGTGCGGGCCGGTGCGGCGCGCCGTGGGAGCGGTGTCGGTCGATGACGGAGCCGCCGGGGTGACCAGGCCCGTCCCGTAGGCGAGGAACGACGGCCTGGGCGCGGTCTGCGGAGGGTGAGCTCGGCGAAGACCGGGGGCGTTACCCGGCCGGGCGAAGCAGACCGCACCCGGACCGTCACGGTCGCCGTTCTCGGCGGCCTGCGGACCGGGTGCGGACAGGGAGACGCTGCAATCAAAGAAACCGCAGGTCAGAAGGCTTAAAAAGATCAGGCCTTCTTCGTCTCCCAGAAGATCTTGTCGATCTGGGCGATGTAGTCCAGCGCCTTCTGGCCCGTCGCCGGGTCGGTGGACGCCTTGGCGGCCGAGAGGGCCTTCAGGGTGTCGTTGACCAGCTGGTGCAGCTCCGGGTACTTCTCGAAGTGCGGGGCCTTGAAGTAGTCGCTCCAGAGCACGGAGACGTGGTGCTTCGCGAGCTCCGCGCGCTGCTCCTTGATGACGGTGGCGCGTGCCTGGAAGTGGGGGTCGTCGTTACCGGCCATCTTCTCCTGGACGGCCTTCACCGACTCCGCCTCGATGCGGGCCTGGGCCGGGTCGTACACGCCGCAGGGCAGGTCACAGTGGGCGCTGACCTTGACCGTGGGGGCAAACAGGCGGGAAAGCATGGAGCATTCCTTCCTCGTGATCGTCTTCTCAGGTGCGACATTACTCCCTGAGGAAGGCGATTTCTCGGGTGCCCCCTAGGGCTTAGGACAAAAGTCCAGGGTCAGACTGAGACTGGTGGAGGAACGGACCGGGGAGGTGCCGGGGATGCCGGAGCTGTCGCAGGAGACCGAGCGGGGGAGGGCCGTGGCGCCGTTCGGGCTGGCCGAGGTGACCGGGCCGTCCATGGTGCCCACGCTCCAGCACGGGGACCGGCTGGTGCTGCAGTACGGCGGTGTGGTCCGCCCGGGGGACGTCGTGGTGCTGCGCCACCCGTTCCAGCAGGACCTGCTGGTCGTCAAGCGTGCCGTGGAGCGGCGCGAGGGCGGCTGGTGGGTGCTCGGGGACAACCCCTACGCGGGCGGGGACAGCACGGACTACGGGGTGGTGCCCGACGAGCTGGTGCTGGGCAGGGCGCGTTTCCGGTACCGGCCGCTGCCGGCCGGTCAGCGCTCGCCGCTGGCGCTGGCGCGCTGGGCGCTCTCGGCCGTGCGGCCGCTGCTGCCCGACCGGTCGGCCTCCAGGCGCTTGCGGGCCCGGTAGGCGGCCACGTTGGCGCGGGTGGCGCAGCGGTCGGAGCAGTAGCGCCGGGAGCGGTTGGTGGAGGTGTCGAGGTAGGCGTTGCGGCAGGGGGCCGCCTCGCACAGGCCGAGGCGGTCGACACCGTACTCGGTGAGGTGGAAGGCCAGGCCCATCGCGGCGATGGCCGCGTAGCCCGCCGTGGCGTTCGACGGGTGGTCGGCCAGGTGCATGTGCCACAGCGGGCGGCCGTCCTCGTCGCGGTGGTCGTGGCCGGAGATCTGGGGGCTGACCGGGAACTCCAGCAGGAGTGAGTTCAGGAGGTCCACCGCGAGGGTCTCGTCGCCCTTGTCGGCCGCCTCGAAGACCGCACGCAGCCGCGCCCGTACCGAGCGGAAGCGGGTGACATCGGCGTCCGTGGCGCGCCGGGCCGCCGACGAGTTGGTGCCGAACAGGTCGCGGACGGCCTCGACCGAGGTGAGCGCGTCCTTGCCCCGGGCCGGTTCCTCGCTGTTGACGAGACGTACGGCGTAATCCGAGTAATAGGCCAGTTCCACTTGTAGTCCTTACTGCGGCACTTTATGGTCGTGTCTGCGGTCGGGTAACAGCCGATCGCGCTTCCAGGGTATTACGCGTCACGAGGGGAGACGGGGTTCCATGACCACGAGTACCGGAACCGACTGGGCGGCCTGGCAGGAGAGCTGGGACCGGCAGCAGGAGTGGTACATGCCGGACCGCGAGGAACGCTTCCGGATCATGCTGGACATGGTCGAGGCGGTGGTGGGCACCGCCCCGCGCGTCCTCGACCTCGCCTGCGGCACCGGCAGCATCACCGCCCGGCTGCTGGGCCGCTTCCCGGAGGCCACCAGCACCGGCGTCGACCTCGACCCGGCCCTGCTCGCCATCGCGCGCGGCACCTTCGCGGGCGACGAGCGGGTCACCCTCGTCGAGGCCGACCTCAAGGACCCCGGCTGGCCGGCGAGGCTGCCGCACGACACCTACGACGCGGTCCTCACCGCCACGGCCCTCCACTGGCTGCGCACCGACCCCCTCGAGGCCCTTTACGGCCAGGTCGCCGAACTCGTCCGCTACGGCGGCGTCTTCATGAACGCCGACCACATGATCGACGACACCACGCCCCGGATCAACGCGGCCGAGGCCACCCACAGCCGTGCCCGC
This sequence comes from Streptomyces sp. NPDC046759, assembly GCF_040645475.1. Taxonomy (NCBI): domain Bacteria; kingdom Bacillati; phylum Actinomycetota; class Actinomycetes; order Kitasatosporales; family Streptomycetaceae; genus Streptomyces; species Streptomyces sp. NPDC046759. The sequence continues at coordinate 136,368 of NZ_JBEYYJ010000026.1, forward strand.
ATGAATCAGGCCATGCTCGACGGCGCCCTGGACTGGGCCGAATGGTGGGCCCTGGCCGCCGAGGACCCCGTCCTCGCCGCGCCCACCGCCCGCCGCTTCGAGATCTACGGCGTCCACGCCGACGGGGACATGCCGTCCGCGTCCTGGCACGCGCGCGTGCTGCGCGAGAAGGGCTTCGGCGAGGCCCGGCCGGTGTGGTGCTCGCCCTCGGACACGCTGCTCCTCGCCCTGAAGTGACGCGCGGCAGCGGGGCCGGAGGCGCTGATGCCGCTGACCGGGCAAGCGCCCCGGGCGCCGCTGCCCGCGCGTGTGGAGCCGTGCGACGGTGACGGCGCGGTCGCCCGGAAGGGCGGGGCCGGGCATGGCGCCCGCCCAGAAGCTCACCCGGCCGTCGTACCGCGGCGCCGTACCGGAGGCACGGCCGCTGCACAAGGACGGCGGCCTGCCGGCCGTCCGCCACCGCGGCTGCGCGCACCGGCGCTGAAGCCGCAGCCGCTGCCGCTGCCGCAACTGTAGGGAGGCACGCGCGGGAACCGTACGCAAGGGGCGGTACGAGGACCCCGTACCGCCCCTCGGCGTCCTGCGCCGCGGGGTTCGCTACAGAACCTTCGACAGGAACGACTGGGTCCGCTCGTGCTGCGGGTTCGTCAGGACGTCGCGAGGATGACCCGATTCGACCACCACACCCTCGTCCATGAACACCAGGCTGTCGCCCACCTCGCGGGCGAAGCCCATCTCGTGGGTGACCACGACCATGGTCATCCCGGACTCGGCGAGGTCCCGCATGACGTCCAGGACGTCACCGACCAGCTCCGGGTCCAGGGCCGAGGTCGGCTCGTCGAACAGCATCAGCTTCGGGTCCATCGCCAGCGCCCGGGCGATCGCCACCCGCTGCTGCTGGCCGCCGGAGAGCTGCGAGGGGTAGTGCCCCGCCCGGTCGGACAGGCCCACGCGCTCCAGCAGCTGCATGGCCCGCTCCCGGGCCTGCGTCCTGGCCACGCCCTTGACCTGCACCGGCGCCTCCATGACGTTCTCCAGCGCCGTCATGTGCGGGAACAGGTTGAAGCGCTGGAAGACCATGCCGATGTCCCGGCGCTTCATGGCGACCTCGCGGTCGCGCAGTTCGTACAGCTTGTCGCCCTGCTGGCGGTAGCCGACCAGCTCGCCGTCGACGTACAGCCGGCCGGCGTTGATCTTCTCGAGGTGGTTGATGCACCTGAGGAAAGTGCTCTTGCCGGATCCGGAGGGGCCGATCAGGCAGAACACCTCGCCCGGCTTCACCTCCAGGTCGATGCCCTTGAGCACCTCGACATGGCCGAAGGACTTGTGGACGCCCTGCGCCCTGACCATCGGGACGCCGCTCTTGGCCGGGGTGTCCTGCGTCTTGCTGAGCTTGTCGGTCATGCCGTGACCTTCCTGCTCGAGAAGGCCGTCAGATGCCCCTTGACCTTCTGCCACGGGGTCGGCGGGAGGCTGCGGCTGGAACCGCGCGCGTAGTGGCGCTCGACGTAGTACTGGCCCACGCTCAGCACCGAGGTCATGATCAGGTACCAGGCCGCGGCGAGGAAGTACATCTCCACCGGGGCCCCGGAGTTCTGGCCGATGTCCTGGGCGTAGCGGAACAGCTCGGGGAACTGGACGGCCGCCACCAGCGAGGTCGTCTTCAGCATGTTGATCACTTCGTTGCCCGTCGGCGGCACGATCACCCGCATCGCCTGCGGGATGATCACCCGGCGCAGGGTCTTGCCGTGGCTCATGCCCAGCGCGTGGGCCGCCTCGGTCTGGCCCTCGTCCACCGCGAGCAGGCCCGCCCGGCAGATCTCGGCCATGTACGCCGCCTCGTTCAGACCCAGGCCGAGCAGCGCCGTCAGCAGCGGCGTCATGAAGTTCGACCAGTAGTCCTTGTAGAGCGGCATCAGGTTGATGTAGTGGAAGACCAGGCCCAGGTTGAACCACAGGAACAGCTGGACCAGCACCGGGGTGCCGCGGAAGAACCAGATGTAGAACCAGGCGATCGACGAGGTCACCGGGTTCTTCGACAGCCGCATGACCGCGAGGACGATGCCGCCGACGATGCCGATCAGCATCGACAGGACCGTCAGCATGAGGGTCTTGTAGACACCGGTCATGATCCGGTGGTCGAAGAAGTAGTCCGGAACCGCCTGCCAGTTGATGTCGCCCTGGCCGAAGGCGTAGACGATGGCGACGAGGATCGCGATGGCGGCGAGGGCGGATATGTACCGCCCGTAGTGCCGCACCGGGACGGCCTTGACGGCCTCCGGGCCGGCCGGGCGGGCGGGGCTCTCCCCGGCGCTCGGCCCGGCCGTCTTGTCGATGTCAGTCACGGGTGTTGCCTCTCGGTGGCCGCTGCCGCCTGCGCGGGTCACTTGCCGCCGTTGATGACGGACTCCTTGACGGCGCCGTCCTGGGCGCCCCACTTGTGGAGGATCTTCGCGTACTCGCCGTTCTTGATGATCGCGTTCATCGCGGCCTGGAGCGCGTCGCGCAGCTGCGTGTCCTTCTTGGACACGGCGATGCCGTACGGGGCCGCCTCGACCTGCTGGCCGACGACCTGGAAGTCCTTGCCGCCGCCGGAGGTCTTCACGGCGTACGCGGCGACCGGGAAGTCGGAGGAGGCCGCGTCCACACCGCCGGAGCGCAGCCGGGTCTGGGACTGCTGGTCGTCGTCGAAGGGCTCGATGGTGAGCTTCTTGCCGCTCGGACACTTCTTGGCCTCCTGCTTGGCCAGGTCCTCCGAGACGGTGCCGCGCTCGACGGCGATCTTCTTGCCGCACAGGTCCGACCAGCCGTTGATGCCCTGGGTCTCGCCCTTGCGGGTGTAGATCGAGACACCGGCGGTCAGGTAGTCCACGAAGTCGACGCCCTCGCCGACCTTCTTGCCCGTGCCGGGGTCGATGCCGTTCTGGCGGTTCTTGTTGTCGGTCATCGCCGACATGGCTATGTCGTAGCGACCCGAGCGCAGACCCGTGAGCAGGGCGTCGAAGGTGCCGTTCTGGAAGTCCAGCTTGACGCCGAGCTGCTTGCCCATGGCCGCGGCGAGGTCCGGGTCCAGGCCCACGGCGTTGCCGGCCGAGTCCTTGAACTCCACCGGGGCGTACGCGATGTCGGAGCCGACCTCGAGCTTGCCCTTGTCCCTGATCTCCTTGGGCAGCTTGTCGGCCAGCGGGGCGCTGCCGACGCTGCCGGAGTCCTTGGTCTTGTCCTTGGTCTGGTCACCACAGCCGGTGAGCAGCAGGGCGCCCGCGACCGCGATCGCACCGGCCGCTGCCAGACGGGAGCGGGCGGCGGTCGTACGACGGGTGGAGCTTGCGGTCATCGTGGTTCCTCCGGCGGTGGGAAGAGGTGCCGATGGTCAGCGAGAACAAACACCTTCGGGTGTCGCGACCTCGTGGGTTTACCGCATCTTGCCATTCGGACGGCGCCGTTCAAGGGGGCGTTCGTGTCAAAATCGCATAACGGGTGACCCCCGAACCGCATCAGGTCGGTACATCCTTGGTCGTTCACCACCGAACCATCTGCGGGAATACAGCTCTCCGGCCGGAACATCTCCGGTACGTCTCACGATGTGGGCAGCGTGCTCGCCCACGTACCAGCGTTTTCGCGTGCCTCGGTCGGTTGTCAGATGCCCGTCATCTCCGCGTGGCTTTCCGGTTCCGGGATGTGACCTTGCACCTAATGGACTCGTCGTGGGCACCGTCCGTCCGGTAAGAAGGTTCTTTACACCCCTCATCCGGGGCTCAGGGCGCGTGTGCGGCGCGCCCGTCGCGTATGGCCCGTACGTATCAGCAATCGGGCGGTACGCGGTGCCCGCCCACCCCTCACCAGGAGTGGTCGACCCTCAAACCATGCATACCTAAGGGGTAAAACGAAGTGGCAGCGGAGATCGTCAATCCTCGCAGCGACAGCAATACGGACCAGGACGGCGGGGCCGAGCCCCTCGATTCCTTCGATCCGGCGTTCGCGCTGCACCGCGGCGGCAAGATGGCCGTGCAGGCCACCGTGCCGGTCCGTGACAAGGACGACCTTTCCCTCGCGTACACGCCCGGCGTCGCGCGCGTGTGCACCGCGATCGCGGAACAGCCGGACCTGGTCAACGACTACACGTGGAAGTCCTCCGTGGTCGCCGTCGTGACCGACGGTACGGCCGTGCTCGGACTCGGCGACATCGGTCCCGAGGCCTCCCTCCCGGTGATGGAGGGCAAGGCGATCCTGTTCAAGCAGTTCGGCGGCGTCGACGCGGTGCCGATCGCGCTCGACTGCACCGACGTCGACGACATCGTCGAGACCGTCGTCCGGCTCGCCCCGTCCTTCGGCGGAGTGAACCTGGAGGACATCTCGGCGCCCCGGTGCTTCGAGATCGAGCGCCGGCTGCAGGAGCGCCTGGACATCCCGGTCTTCCACGACGACCAGCACGGCACGGCCGTCGTGACGCTCGCGGCGCTGCGGAACGCGGCGCGGCTGAGCGGGCGGGAGATCGGGCAGCTGCGGGCCGTCATCTCGGGCGCCGGTGCGGCCGGCGTCGCCATCGCCAAGATGCTGGTCGAGGCCGGCATCGGGGACGTGGCGGTGGCGGACCGCAAGGGCGTCGTGTCGGCGGACCGGGAGGATCTGACCCCGGTCAAGCGCGAGCTCGCGGGGTTCACCAACAAGGCCGGCATCACCGGCACGCTGGAGGACGCCCTCGCGGGCGCCGACGTCTTCATCGGCGTCTCCGGCGGTACGGTCGCGGAGCAGGCCGTGGCCTCCATGGCCGAGGGCGCCTTCGTGTTCGCGATGGCCAACCCGAACCCCGAGGTGCACCCGGACGTCGCGCACAAGTACGCGGCGGTCGTCGCCACCGGGCGGTCCGACTTCCCGAACCAGATCAACAACGTGCTGGCGTTCCCGGGCATCTTCGCGGGCGCGCTGCAGGTGCGGGCGTCGCGGATCACCGAGGGCATGAAGATCGCTGCGGCCGAGGCCCTGGCCGCGGTCGTCGGTGACGATCTCGCCGCCGACTATGTGATTCCCTCGCCGTTCGACGAGCGGGTCGCCCCCGCGGTGACGGCCGCGGTCGCGGCTGCCGCCCGTGCCGAGGGTGTCGCCCGCCGGTAGCCCGAACGCAATGGCCCCGCCTGCCGAGGCGGGGCCATTTCCTTCCCACCGGCCTTCCTTCCCACCGGCCCGATCCGCGTGCCGAACGGGTGCCCTCAAGGCAAGAGGGCATGTGTCACAGGGCCGCCTGGTTCCGTCGGCTGATCAGCGCACCTAAGGTCGGCTGCATGTTCGCTGTGTACGCCGCCCGAATCGACCGCGACCAGCCGCTCACCGGCCTTGAGTCGGGGGAGCGCCCGGCCCCCGAGGCCCGGCCCGGCTGGAGCACCGTCAAGGTGCGCGCCGCGTCCCTCAACCACCACGACCTCTGGTCCCTGCGGGGTGTCGGCCTCTCGGAGGACCGGCTGCCGATGATCCTCGGCTGTGACGCCGCCGGCGTCGACGAGGACGGCAACGAGGTCGTCCTGCACTCCGTCATCGGCCAGACCGGCCACGGCGTCGGCCCGGACGAGCCGCGCTCCATCCTCACCGAGCGCTACCAGGGCACCTTCGCCGAGCAGGTCGCCGTGCCGACCTGGAACGTGCTGCCCAAGCCCAGGGAGCTGTCCTTCGCCGAGGCCGCCTGTCTGCCGACGGCCTGGCTGACGGCGTACCGGATGCTGTTCACCAACGCCGGGGTGCGGCCCGGTGACTCGGTCCTCGTGCAGGGCGCGGGCGGCGGTGTCGCCACGGCCGCGATCATGCTCGGGAAGGCAGCGGGGCTGCGCGTCTTCGCGACCAGCCGGGACGAGGCCAAGCGGAAGCGGGCCCTGGAACTCGGGGCCGTCGAGGCCGTCGAGACGGGGGCGCGGCTGCCGCAGCGGGTGGACGCCGTCATCGAGACCGTCGGTGCCGCGACCTGGTCGCACTCGGTGAAGTCGCTGCGGCCCGGCGGGACGATCGTCATCTCCGGTGCCACCAGTGGCGACCGGCCCTCGCAGGCCGAGCTGACCCGGATCTTCTTCCTGGAACTGAAGGTCGTCGGCTCCACCATGGGTACCAAGGAGGAGCTGGAGGACCTGCTCTCCTTCTGTGCCGCGACGGGCGTCCGGCCGGTCATCGACGAGGAACTGCCGCTGGACCGGGCCCGTGAGGGCTTCGAACGGCTCGCGTCCGGGGGGCAGTTCGGGAAGATCGTGCTGACCAACTCCTGAGGCCGTCCTGGGGGACGGTCGCCGGGCGGGTCCGGGTGTCCGGGCCCGCCCTTTCGCGCACTCCGGGTGTCAACTTTGATTGACATGGACGGGGTGTCAATGTAGGTTGACGTCATGACCGAGGCAACCGATCTCGCCGAGCGCGCCGGTGACCGTGATCCGCGGATCGGGCTGCGCGCCGTGGCCGCGCTGCGCAGGCTGCTGGAGCAGCTGGAGGCGGTACAGGTGCGCAGTGCGCGCAATCAGGGCTGGTCGTGGCAGGAGATCGCCGCGGAGCTCGGTGTCAGCAGGCAGGCCGTGCACAAGAAGTACGGGAGGCAGTGATGTTCGAACGCTTCACCAGGGACGCCCGAGAGGTCGTGCAGGGCGCGCTCGCCCACTGCGAACGCTCGGGTGAGCGGACCGTCGGCGCCGAGCATCTGCTGCTCGCCCTCCTCGACCGCGAGGGCAGCCCCGCGTCCTGCGCGCTGGCCGCGCTCGGGCTCGCCGGGCGCGAGGCGTCCGTGCGGGAGGCGCTGGACGAGGCGCGGCGGCGGGGCGGGCTGTCGCGGGCCGAGTCGGACGCCCTGGCGGGACTGGGGATCGACGTGCCGGAGATCGTCGCCCGGGTCGAAGAGGTGCACGGCGCCGGGGCGATGTCCGGCGACCCCGAGGACCGGCACCGCCGGCCGGGGCGTCGGCCGGGCTTCGGCCGCGGCGCCAAGGGCGTCCTGGAGAAAGCGCTGCGGGTTGCCGTCGGACACCGCGACCGGCACATCGGGGACGAGCACCTGCTGCTGGCGCTGACCGTCCTGCCCGGGGTGACGGGCGAGGTGCTGGCCGACCACGGGGTGACGCACGCGTCGGTGACCCGCGTGCTGTACGGCGCGGGAGAGGCGCAGGCCGGCTGAGGCACCGGCGGGCCGCCGCCCTGCTCCTCCCTCCGGATCAGGCCTTCCGTGTCCGCAGGAGCGCGCCGATGTGGGCCGCCGCCGCGGACAGGTGACGGCGGGCCTCCCCGAGCTGGGCGGAAGTGACTCCGTGGTCGCGGGCCGCGTCGCGGATGTCGTCGCGGAAGCGGTCCAGGAGGCGGTCCAGGTCACGGGTCGGTTCGCCGGTGAACTCCTCGTGCGCCCAGGAGGGTTCGTACTCCGCGGGGAAGTCCTCGGCGGGCCGGACGTGGGGCGTGTCCGACGGCGGGGCCGCGGGGCCCGGGGCCGGTGCCTCAGGGGTGCGCGGAGCGCCCCATGACTTGCCGAAGTCGCCCAGTTCCCTGGCCAGTTCGGACAGCCCCTCGCGGACACCCGTCGGCCAGTCGCCCTGGGTGAAGTGGTCCTGGACGCGGTCCTGGACCTGGCGGGCGATGCGCTGCATCTCCTCCTGGGCCTGGGCCCGCGCCCGCGCCTGCGCCTCCTGGGCCTGGCGGCGGGCCCGCTGGGCCTCCTCGCGGGCCCGGCGGCTCTCGTCCTTGGCGCGGCGGGCCTGCTCCTTCCACTCCTGCCTGGCCCGGCGCATCTCCTCCTTGGCCGCCCGCCAGGCCTCCTTGTCGGTGAGGTCGCCGTGGTCCCCGGAGGGGCCCGCTGTCGTCCCCCCGTTCCGGCGGGCCTCGGACGCGGCGGCGCGCATCTCGCGACGCAGATCGCCGGCCGCACCGCGCACGTCGGCCTTGATCTCGGCGGCCAGTTCCGCGACCGACTCGCGGATCTCCAGCTCCAGATCGGCCAACTCACCGCTGCGATCGGCCAGTTCGGCGCGTCCCGCGTCCGTGATGGCGTACACCTTCCGGCCGCCCTCGCTGGTGTGCCTGACGAGACCTTCGGCCTCCAGTTTGGCCAGCCGGGGGTAGACCGTGCCCGCCGACGGAGCGTACAGCCCCTGGAAGCGTTCCTCGAGGAGCCTGATCACCTCGTAGCCGTGGCGCGGGGCCTCGTCCAGCAGCTTGAGCAGATACAGGCGCAGGCGCCCGTGGGCGAAGACGGGGGGCATGTCAGAGCACCTTCTTGTCGGTCGTGCCGTCGGCGGCGGGGGCGGAGCCGGGGGCCTGCGAGGGCTCGGAGGGACCGGACTCCCACGGTGTGTCCGCCTCGTCCTCGCGCGGCGGGCGGCGCAGCAGGGCGATCGAGCCGGAGACCGTCGTGGCCCGGAGCCTGCCCGTGCCCGCGCCGAGGCGGCCGGTGATCTTGTGGGCGCCCCACTGCCCGTGCACCCGCAGTCCGTCGAAGGCGTTGGAGATGGTGCCGCTGGCGGTGTTGGCCTCCACCTCGGCGTCCCCCGGGTGCGGCAGCCGGATGGCGATCTCACCGGAGACGCTGGTGAGGCCGACCTCCGTCGGACCGTCCGGGTCCAGATCGACGATCATGGAGCCGCTGACGGAGTCGGCGCGGACGGAGCGGCCGGAGCCCTCGACCACCGTCAGATCCCCCGAGACCGAGTTGAAGCGCAGGTCACCGGTGACCGCCTGGGCTTCCAGGTTCCCCGAGACGGTGTCCGCGCGGACCGGGCCCGAGACGCCGACCAGGGTCGTGTCGCCGGTCACGCCCTTGACGACGGCGGGGCCGCGGATGCCGGAGACGACCGCACCGGCGCCGACCACGCCCACCTCCACGCGGGTGTCGGCGGGGACCGCGAGGGAGACGACGGCGCTGCGCCGCCAGCCCCTGTGGTCGAGCCACTTGAGGAAGCCCTTCCAGGGCAGGTCCTCGTAGGCCACGGTGAGGGTGTCGCCCCTCTGGGTCACCACCAGGGGTGGTCCCTCGATCTCCGAGATCTCGAGGCGGGCGGGGCCCTCGTCCGTGCCCACCACGTTCACCGTGCCGTTGACGATGCGGACGTGGAGGTCGCTCACGCGGGTGTCGAAGGTCAGCTTCTGGGGCTCGGTGACGGACCACTCGGGCATGGGTGCCTCCTCGGCGGGCGTGGACAGGGACGCGACACGCCATATCGCGTCCTGTTGGAAACACGATATATCGTGGATGCGGCAAGTCAAGGCGCCCAGGCACCTCCGGGGCGCGGGGAACGGAGATCCCCCGGGTGTTGCTTAGGCTGTCCCTGAAGCCACCACCTTTATGGATGTTCACGCAGGAGACGCACCCCATGTACTTCACGGACCGCGGTATCGAGGAGTTGGAGAAGCGGCGCGGCGAGGAAGAGGTCACCTTCGAGTGGCTCGCCGAGCAGCTGCGCACGTTCGTGGATCTCAACCCCGACTTCGAGGTGCCCGTCGAGCGGCTCGCCACCTGGCTCGCCCGGCTCGACGACGAGGACGACGAGTAGGCGACGCGCGGACCACTCGCCCCTTCCGGGACTTCGAGGCGTCCGCGGGCCGGGCACACGCGCTCAACCGCCCCCGGCCAGGCGAAAGGGCCCGGTACCGAGCAAGAACCTTCCGTTCTAGTGGTCGTCGCAACACCCCAGTTCAGGGGATGCGATGGACTTCGAGATTCGGAAGGTGCGGAGCCCTCAGGGCCGCAAGAAG
>NZ_JBEYYJ010000027.1:0-144559 GCF_040645475.1 Streptomyces sp. NPDC046759
CTTCCTCACCACCCAGTACCTGGAGGAGGCCGACGAGCTCGCCGACCGCATCGCCGTGCTCAACGACGGCCGGATCGCCGCCGAGGGCACCGCCGAGGAGCTCAAACGGCTCATCCCCGGCGGACACGTCCGGCTCCGCTTCACCGACCCGGCCGCGTACCAGAACGCCGCCTCGGCCCTGAGCGAGGCCTCCCGGGACGACGAGGCCCTCGCACTGCAGCTCCCCAGCGACGGAAGCCAGCGCGAGCTGCGCTCCATCCTCGACTGGCTTGACTCGGTCGGCATCGAGGCCGACGAGCTGACCGTGCACACCCCCGACCTGGACGACGTGTTCTTCGCCCTGACCGGCGGCGCCGGCGTCCCCCACCAGCCCGGCCCGCCCAAGGAGACCGTCCGATGAGCTCCCTCTCCCTCGCTGTACGCGACTCGTCGACGATGCTGCGCCGCAATCTGCTGCACGCCCGGCGCTACCCGTCGCTCACGCTGAACCTGCTGCTCACCCCGATCATGCTGCTGCTGCTGTTCGTCTACGTCTTCGGCGACACCATGAGCGCGGGCATCGGCGGCGGCCACGCCGACCGCGCCAAGTACATCGCCTACATCGTGCCGGGCCTGCTGCTGATGACCATCGGCAGCACGGTGGTCGGCACCGCGGTCTCCGTCTCCAACGACATGACCGAGGGCATCATCGCCCGCTTCCGCACGATGGCGATCCACCGCGGCTCGGTGATCGTCGGGCACGTCATCAGCAGCGTGCTGCAGTCGGTCATCAGCGTGGTCCTCGTCGGCGCCGTCGGCGTGGCCATCGGCTTCCGCACCACCGACGCCACCCCCCTCGAGTGGCTCGCGGCCTTCGGACTGCTCGTGCTCTTCGCCACGGCGTTCACCTGGATCGCGGTCGGCATGGGCCTGGTCAGCCCCAACGCCGAGGCCGCCAGCAACAACGCGATGCCCCTGATCCTGCTGCCGCTCCTGTCCAGCGCCTTCGTACCCCTCCACTCGATGCCGGGCTGGTTCCAGCCGATCGCCAGGTACCAGCCGTTCACGCCCGCCATCGAGACCCTGCGCGGCCTGCTGCTCGGCACCGGGATCGGCAACAACGGATGGCTCGCCGTCGGCTGGTGCGTGGGCCTCGCGGTGCTCGGGTACTTCTGGTCGGCCTCGAAGTTCAACGCCGACCCGAAATAACCGCCGTGACAGCGGGCCGCCTCCCGCGACTCCTGCCACCCGAGGGCGGCGTACACCGGCATCCCGTCGGTGTACGCCGCCCGTTCGTGTGCGGGGAGGACGGAGCCGGTGCGGGCCTCAGCCCCCGAACCGCCACACCGTGAAGTCCGCCACCGGCCGGTATCCGATCCGCCGGTAGAGCCCGTTGCTCGTCGGGTTGGCGAGGTCGGTGAAGAGAAGGATCTCGGACACCCCGCTCTCGCGCGCGGCCCGGCTCACCTCCACCGTGGCCGCTCCCGCAAAGCCGCGTCCGCGCAGCTCCGCAGGGGTGTAGACCGGGGCGACGCGGACCTGGCCGGCGGTCTGCGGGGTGACTCCGGCCATGGCGAGCGGGGTGCCGTCGCCGGATTCCCACAGGGTGATGCCGCCGTAGGAGATACGGGCGTCGGCCCACCTTCCCGCCTCCTGCGCGACGCCCCCGGTGACCTCCTCGAACTCCTCGAACCAGCGGATCAGCAGATCCCGGTCCGCCGGGCCGGCGATCCGCGCCCGCCCCTGCGGCCGGGGCGCCGGCTCGGTCAACTCACTCAGCCGGTAGAGCCGTTGCCGCTGGTCCACGGCGACCGCCGCGCCGGTGCGCCGCTGCCAGGCCACCGCGAAGGCCTCCGTCGCCTCCTGCGCCCCAAAGACCCCGGACACCGTGCGGCCCAGCTCCGCGAACCGGACCGTCAGGGCGTCGGCCTCCTGGGAGGTGAGCGGGGTGACGTTGACGGGGAAGGGAGGGGTGTGGACCAGGGCGGCCCGTATCGTGCCGTCGTCCGCTTCCAGCAGGCCGAAGAGGGGAGCCTCGTCGCCGTACAGGTGCAGCCCGCGGCGGCGCAGCGCGTCCGTCACCGTCAGCGGCACGGTGTGCAGGGCCGGCCGGGAGCGCAGGAAGTCACCCCCTCGGGAGAGCAACTCGTCCAGGTCGTCGGTGAGATACCAGTTGTCAGGGCGCATACGCCCATGATCGGCACGTGACTCGGGGAGGAACACCGGTTTTCCCCGGGCTCAGCTGCGCGGGCGGAACACCGGCTTCCCCTCCTCGAACATCACCCGAAGTGGCATCCCGGCCCGCAGGTCCGCCGCCGCGCACTCCACCACCTGCGTCATCATCCGCGGGCCCTCCGCCAGGTCGACCACCGCGGCCACGTACGGCGTGCGCTCGCCGAAGGGCGGCAGGTCGTTGCGGTGGACCGTGGACCAGGTGTAGAGCACGGCCCGGCCGCTCGCCTCCTCCCAGGTCACCTCCTCGCTCCAGCAGTGCGGGCAGAACTCGCGGGGATAGTGGTGGGCCCGGCCGCACGCCCCGCAGCGGCGGATCAGCAGCCGGCCCTCTGCGGCGGCCTCCCAGTAGGGACGGGTGAAGGCGTCGGGCTCCGGAAGGTCGTGACGCACCCCGCCCATCAGGACCACCCGCCCAAAAGGGCCGCCGCCCTCATCCGAACCACCCCAGCCACGCGTCGATCGACCAGCTCTGCCAGGCCATCCCGAAGAAGGCGACGCACGAGACCAGCGCCATCATCGAGTTCTGGCCCTGCTCGGCCCAGTCGTGGATCATCAGGACGAAGTAGATCGCGTTCAGCAGCAGTCCGCCGAGCAGCGCGATCGGGGTCAGGAAGCCGAGGACCAGGCCGAGGCCGAGGGAGAGTTCGGCGTAGGCGACGACGTACGCCATCACCTTCGGACGGGGTTCGACCAGCGTCTCGAATCCGGTCCGCACCGGTGTCCAGCGGTGTTTCGCCGCGATGTCCGCCGCCCACGCGATGCCGCTGCCCCGCTCGAACCAGGCCTTCTTGTCCTTGTGCCGCCAGCTCTCCAGCCACCACAGCCCGAGGCCGATCCGCAGCACCGCCAGCCACTGAGCGCCGTCCAGCCATATGGAGTCCATGGATCTGACGGTACGTCAGATCACGGGGGAAGCCCACCGGTGCCGCCCTGGCTTTTCTTCACCGGCCGTTCCCCGTTTCCGTACACCCGTGATCAATCCGCAACCAATTCCGGTCTTGACCGAGACCCATCAACCGGGCGCGTGATTACGCTCGCGGACATGGCCGACTCCCGTTCCGCTTCCGCGCCGCTCTCCGCGACCCCCGCCGACCGCCCGGTGTACGTCATCGGCGCCGGTCCGGGCGGCCTGGCCGCCGCGTACGCACTGCGGGCGAGGGGCATCCGGGCGGTGGTGCTGGAGAAGGCGGACCGGGTGGGCGCCTCCTGGCACGGCCACTACGACCGCCTGCACCTGCACACCACCCGGCGGCTGTCCGCCCTGCCGGGCCTGAAGATCCCCCGGAAGTTCGGGCGCTGGGTGTCCCGGGACAACGTGGTGCGCTACCTGGAGAAGTACGCCGAGCACCACGAGCTGGAGATCGTCACCGGCGTGGAGGTCTTCCGCGTCGAGCAGGCCGGGGACGGCACCGGCTGGGTGCTGCACGCCTCCGGCGGACGCGAGCTGACCGGCAGCGCGGTGGTCGTCGCCACCGGCTACAACCACACTCCGCGCGTCCCCGACTGGCCGGGCCGCAAGGAGTACGGCGGGGAGTTCCTGCACGCCGGCTCCTACCGCAACGCCGAACCGTACGCCGGCCGGGACGTCCTGGTCGTCGGCGCCGGCAACACCGGCGCCGAGATCGCCGTGGACCTGGTGGAGGGCGGGGCCGCACGGGTGCGGCTGGCCGTCCGCACCGTCCCGCACATCGTGCGCCGCTCCACCCTCGGCTGGCCCGCCCAGTACTCGGGCGTGCTGGTACGACGGCTGCCGGTACCGCTCGTGGACCGGCTGTGCCGGGTGCAGGCGAGGATCGGCCTGCCGGATCTGTCCGCCCATGGCCTGCCCCGCCCGGACACGGGGCTGTACACCAGGGTCGGGCAGGGCGCCATCCCGGTCCAGGACGTCGGCCTGATCGACGCCGTGCGCCGGGGGAAGCTGGAGATCGTGGCCGCCGTCGAGTCCTTCGAGGACGGGAACCCCGGGAAGGTCGTCCTCGCCGACGGCAGCCGGATCTCGCCGGACGCCGTGATCGCGGCGACCGGGTACACGCGGGCGCTGGAGGATCTGGTCGGGCACCTCGGGGTGCTGGACGGGCGCGGCAGACCGGTCGTGCGCGGCGGCCGCGCGCCCGCCCAGGCGCCGGGTCTGTACTTCACCGGGTACACCAACCCGATCAGCGGGATGTTCCGGGAGATGGCGCTCGACGCCAAGAAGATCGCGAAGGCGGTGACCGGGCACCTGCGCACCCGGCGGTAACTTTGCGGCTCCGACCCGTTCCTGACAAAGCGTCAGTTCAGTAATCTGACAGCACGTCAGTTTACTTGTGCTGTCTCACAGGAGCGGGCGGACCGATGCTTGGATCAACCCACGGTACCCTCACCACCGACTCCCGCCGGGCCCGGATCATCGCCTGCGGCGAGCAGCGGCCCGGACCCGTCGTCCACGACCGGATCGACGACCTGGACGTCAGCGGCCGGCCGCTGTACGCGGACGTACCGGACCTGACCCGCTTCTTCCGGCCCGAGTCGGTCGCCGTGATCGGCGCTTCGGACGCGGAAGGGCGGCCGAACACCGGGATCACCCGGCAGCTGCTGGCGTGGGCCGACCGGGTGGGGGCCCAGGTGTATCCGGTGCATCCGACCCGCCCCTCCGTCTTCGGCGTGCCCTGCGCCGCCTCGGTCGCCGCACTTCCCGAACAGGTCGACCTGGCGGTGCTGCTGGTGGCCGATCCACTGCCGGTGATCGAGGAACTGGCCGAGGCCAAGGTGAAGTTCGCGGTCGCCTTCGCCTCCGGGTTCGCCGAGACCGGCGAGGCGGGCGCCGAGGCCCAGCGGCGGCTCACGGACGCCGTACGCCGCTCGGGCCTGCGCCTGCTCGGCCCGAACACCAACCTCAACGCCTTCGAGCAGTTCCGGGAGGACCTGACCGGACCCGCGATCGCCCTGATCACCCAGTCCGGCCACCAGGGCCGCCCCGTGTTCTCGCTCCAGGAACTGGGCATCCGGCTCTCCCACTGGGCGCCCACCGGCAACGAGGCCGACCTGGAGACCGCCGACTTCCTCTCCTGGTTCGCCGAGCGGCCCGAGGTCGGCGCCATCGCCTGTTACCTGGAGGGCCTGAAGGACGGCCGCGCCTTCCTGCTGGCCGCCGACCGGGCCGCCCGTCGCAAGGTGCCGGTGGTCGCGGTGAAGGTGGGCCGCACCGAGACCGGCGCGCGCACCGCCGCCTCGCACACCGGCAAGCTCACGGGCGCCGACGACGTGGTCGACGCGGCGATGCGCCAGTTCGGGGTGGTTCGCGTCGACGGCCTCGACGAACTCCAGGACACCGCGGCGCTGCTCGCGCGGGCGCGGGCGCCGCTGGCCGACGGGGTCGCGGTGTACTCGATCTCCGGCGGCACCGGCGCGCACGCCGCCGACCTGGCCACGGCGGCCGGACTCCGCCTCCCGCGCCTGTCCGAGGCCAAGCAGGCCGAGCTGCACCAGTGGATACCCGAGTACTTGAGCGTGGCCAACCCGGTGGACAACGGCGGCCACCCGGTGGGCGACCGGCGCGGCCGGAAGATCATCGACGCGATCCTGGCCGACCCGTCGATCGGCGTCCTGATCTGTCCGGTCACCGGCCCCTTCCCGCCCCTCAGCGACAAGCTCGTACGGGACCTGGCCGATGCGGCCGAGGAGACGGACAAGCTGGTGTGCGTGGTGTGGGGCTCGCCGGTCGGCACGGAGGCGGCGTACCGCGAGGTCCTGCTCGGCTCCTCGCGCGTGGCCACCTTCCGCACGGTGGGCAACTGCCTCAGGGCCGTCCGCGCCTGGCTGGACCACCACGCCTTCGTGAGCGAGTACCGCTCACCCTTCGACGACGCCCCGCGCACCCCCTCGCCCTCCTTCCGCAAGGCCGAGGCCCTGATGCACCCCGGCCGGCAGCTCAGCGAGCACGCCGCCAAGCAGCTGCTGCGCGCCTACGGCATCCGGGTGCCGCGCGAGCAGCTGGTGACCAGCGCGGCAGCGGCCGTACGCGCCGCCGCGCAGGTCGGCTACCCGGTGGTGATGAAGGCCTCCGGCGCCCGGATCGCCCACAAGACCGAACTCGGCCTGGTGAAGGTCGGTCTGACCTCGGCGAGCCAGGTCCGGGACGCCTACCGCGAGCTGACCGACATCGCCCGCTACGAGGGTGTCGCGCTGGACGGGATCCTGGTGTGCCAGATGGTCGAGCAGGGCGTGGAGACGGTCGTCGGGATGACGCACGACGACCTGTTCGGACCGACGGTGACGGTGGGCCTCGGCGGCATCCTGGTGGAGGTGCTGCGCGACACCGCCGTACGGGTCCCCCCGTTCGGCGAGGACCAGGCCCGCGCGATGCTCGACGAACTCCGCGGCCGGGCCCTGCTGGACGGCGTACGCGGCCGCCCGCCGGCCGACCGGGACGCGCTGGTGGAGGTGGTCCTGCGGGTCCAGCGCATGGCGCTCGAACTGGGCGAGTTCGTCTCCGAGCTGGACATCAACCCGCTGCTGGTGCTCCCGCGCGGACAGGGCGCGGTCGCGCTGGACGCGCTGGTGGTGTGCCGATGAGCGAGCTGGAGACCGAGCGGAGCGACCAGGTCGCCCACTTCACCCTCAACCGCCCCGAATCCCTCAACGCCCTCACTCCGGCCCTGAGGGACCGGCTGATCGGCCTGCTCACCGAGGCCTCGGCCGACCCGGACGTCCGGGCGGTGGTGCTGACCGGCACGGGGCGGGGCTTCTGCGCGGGAGCGGACCTGCGGGGCGGAGCGGCCTCCGGCGCCCGGCTCCCCGGCGACGTGGCCCGGATGCTGCGCCAGGGCGCCCAACGCCTGATCGCGGCCGTCCTGGACTGCGAGAAGCCGGTGATCGCCGCCGTGAACGGCACGGCGGCCGGGCTGGGCGCGCATCTGGCCCTGGCCTGCGACCTGGTCCTGGCCGCCGAGTCGGCCCGTTTCGTCGAGGTCTTCGTACGGCGGGGGCTGGTCCCGGACGGCGGCGGCGCCTACCTGCTCCCCCGGCTGCTCGGCCCGCACCGGGCGAAGGAGCTGATGTTCCTCGGCGACGCCCTCCCGGCACCGGACGCGGAACGCCTGGGCCTGGTCAACAGGGTCGTCCCCGACGCGGACCTGCCGAAGACGGCACGCGCGTGGGCGATCCGCCTGGCGTCCGGCCCCACCCGTGCCCTGGCCCTCACCAAGCACCTGGTGAACGCCTCCCTGGAGTCGGACAGACCCACCGCCTTCGCGGCGGAGGCCTGGGCCCAGGAGCTGAACATGACGACGGAGGACGCTCAGGAGGGCCTGCGGGCGTTCACGGAGCGGCGGGGGGCGCAGTTCCGGGGGCGGTGAGGGGCGGCCCCCGGCACGGTCCTGGGTGCGCAGGGCGCCCGCGTGCAGGACGCTGCCGGAGCGTACGGCGACGGACTTCAGGCACGGCCCGGGGGGGGCTCGCACCAGAGGAGCAGGCCGGTCGCGGAGACTGCGAACCCCACGCCGAAGGCCAGGGCGAAGAGACCGGCGCAGGCGAGTACCGAGCGCCACCACAGGCCCCACCGCGACCAGGAACGCGTGCGGACGCAGGCGATGCCGAGCACGGGCAGCAGGCCGAGGACCGTGAGGACCGAGGCCGTGCCGACGAACGGCCGGTGCAGGAACGCCGCCGTCACCGCGGCCCAGCAGGACGGCCGTGGCCGCCGCCGCGACCGTGCGGCAGGCCCACTCCGGCGCGCCGGACCGCCGGAGCACCGGGCGGGCCGGCAGGATCGCGGGCAGCGTCAGCGCGGCGCAGACGAGCAGGCCCAGCAACGGCAGCGGCAGCGGCAGCGCCGGCGGCGCGAGGACCGGCAGACAGGCGATCCCGGGGGCGCCGGTGCAGCCGGTCCCGTACCGGGCCTGGCCGGTCGTCCGGATCCACCACAGCAGCCAGGCCGCCGGCAGCTGCGCCGCGTCGACGGGGAGCGCCCGGGCCTTCCCCCGGGACTTCCCATCTGACGAACCGTCAGCTTCAATGGACGGTGTGATGGGACACGCAGGGGCGGCGGCCGCCGCCGTCCGGTATCTGGGGCCGGGGCCCGTGGAGCCTTTGCCACGCCCTGAGTTGCGGTGCGTGCGCGCGGACGAGCGGGCGCCGGTGGAGCCGCAGGAGTTCCGGCGGGTGCTGGGAAGCTTCGCCAGCGGCGTGACGGTGATCACGGCACCGGCCACCGCCGGCGAGCAGGGCCCGGCCGGCTTCGCCTGCCAGTCCTTCGCCTCCCTCTCCCTCGAACCACCGCTGGTCTGCTTCATGGTGGGCCGTACGTCGACCACCTGGCCGCGCATCGCCCGCGCGGGCGTCTTCTGCGTCAATGTGCTCAGCGCCGGTCAGGGCGAACTGTGCCGGGCCTTCGCGGTCAGCGGCGCGGACAAGTTCGCCGGGGTGGCCCACGACCCGGCTCCCGTGTCCGCCTCCCCCCGCCTGACCGGCGCCGCCGCCTGGATCGACTGCACCGTCCACGCCGTGCACACCGGGGGCGACCACCTCATCGTCGTCGGCCGGGTGGACGCCCTCGGCACCGCGGAGGAGCCGGGCGATCCGCTGCTCTTCCACCGGGGGCGGTTCGGGCGGCTCGCCTAGTGCTGTGACCGGAAAGGTCTGCCGGAAGGCTCGCGGCGTCCGGTGCTGGGGGCACCTCCCACGCCCTTCAGGCAGTGGGGGAGCATCGCAAGGCGGAGCATCGCCCGCGTACGGGATGTACTCGGGTGATGCGACAACGCGGCGAGGTGCCGTGCCGGGCGTCGCGAGCCGGTGAACCCTTCCGGTCGCAGCACTAGGCCGGCAGGCCCGCGGGCGCCGGGGCGCGGCGGATCACCAGCGCCATCAGCGCGGCCGCCGCGCACAGCGTGCCGGAGGCGTACCAGACGAGGTCGTAGGAGCCGAAGACGTCGCGGACGACGCCGCCGAGGTAGGCGACGAGGGCCGCGCCGACCTGGTGGGAGGCGAGCACCCAGCCGAAGACGATGGCGCTGTCCTCGCCGAACCGCTCCCGGCACAGGGCCAGGGTCGGCGGGACGGTGGCCACCCAGTCGAGGCCGTAGAAGACGATGAAGAAGAGCATCGGGGGGTGCACGGCGGGCCCCAGCAGCATGGGCAGGAAGACGAGGGAGATGCCGCGCAGGGCGTAGTACACCGCCAGCAGGCGACGCGGCTCGAAGCGGTCGGTGAACCAGCCGGAGGCGATCGTGCCGGCCACGTCGAACACACCGATGACCGCGAGCAGTGAGGCCGCCGTCGTGACGGGCATGCCGTGGTCGTGCTCGGCGGGCACGAAGTGGGTCTGGACCAGGCCGTTGGTGGAGGCACCGCAGATCGCGAAGGTCCCGGCGAGCAGCCAGAAGGTGCCCGAGCGGACGGAGGCCGACAGGACGTTCACCGTGCGGCGGGCGGCCCCCGTCACCGGCGGCGGCTTGGGCACGAACTCCCGGGCGCCGTACGGCTTCTGGCCGACGTCCGCGGGGTGGTCGCGCAGCAGGACCCAGACGAGGGGGACCACGGCCAGGGCGGCCAGGGCGACCGTCACGGCGGCCGGGCGCCAGCCGTGGTGCTCGGCCAGCCAGGACAGCACCGGCAGGAAGATCAGCTGGCCGGAGGCGGAGGCGGCGGTGAGGATGCCGCTGACCAGTCCGCGCCGCTCGGTGAACCACCGGTTGGTGACCGTCGCGGCGAAGGCCAGGGCCATGGAGCCGGTGCCCAGGCCGACCAGCAGGCCCCAGCACAGCCACAGTTGCCAGGCCGCCGTCATCCACACGGTCAACCCGGAGCCCAGCGCGATCACCGTCAGCGCGACGGCGACCACCCGGCGGATGCCGAAGCGGTCCATCAGCGCGGCGGCGAAGGGGGCGGTGAGGCCGTAGAGCGCGAGGTTGAGGGAGACGGCCGCGCCGATCGTGCCGCGCGACCAGCCGAACTCCGCGTGCAGCGGGTCGATGAGCAGGCCGGGCAGGGAACGGAAGGCGGCCGCGCCGATGATCGTGACGAAGGTGACGGCTGCGACGGACCAGGCCCGGTGCACTCGGCGGTGCCGGGCGGGCGGGGCCTGGACGGGGGCGGCGGCTGGGCTTGTCTGAGTCACGTCATCGAGGGTCCTCTTTTCTTTCCCGCGCATCGAGTGGCCCGGTGGACAGCATTCGATAGGATCGGGCCATGAGTGGTTCCGAGGAGTTCCGTCCGCACCGGGTCGTCGTCCTCGCCCTCGACGGCCTGCTCCCCTTCGAACTGGGCATCCCGCACCGCATCTTCGGCCGCCCCACGGACGCACACGGCCGGCACCTGTACGAGGTCGTGACCTGCTCGGTACGGCCGCCCGGCCCGGTCGAGACCGACGCCGACTTCGCCGTGCACGTCCCGAACGGCCCGGAGGCCCTGGCCGGCGCCGACACCGTGATCGTCCCGGCGTCCTACGAGCTCGGCCCGGTCTTCGAGGAGGGCCGGCTGACCGGCGAACTGGCGGCCGCCCTCGCCCTGATCCGCCCCGGCACCCGGCTCGCCTCCATCTGCACCGGCGGTTACGTCCTCGCCGCCGCCGGATACCTCGACGGCCGCCCGGCGACCACGCACTGGGCCGACGCCCAGCACTTCCAGCAGCTGTTCCCCCAGGTCGAGGTGGACGCGGACGTGCTGTTCGTCGACGACGGCGACGTGCTGACCTCGGCCGGTGTGGCCGCCGGGATCGACCTGTGCCTGCACATGGTGCGCCGCGACTTCGGCACGGCGGTCGCCAACGACGTCGCCCGGCGCACGGTCGTACCGCCGCACCGCGACGGCGGCCAGGCCCAGTACATCCACCGCCCCGTCCCGGACCCGCAGCTGGCCACGACGACCGCCGCGCGCGCCTGGGCGCTGGGCCGCCTCCACGAACCGATCCAGCTGCGGGACATGGCCGAGCAGGAGGCCATGTCGGTCCGCACCTTCACCCGCCGGTTCCGTGAGGAGGTCGGCGTCAGCCCCGGGCAGTGGCTCGCCCAGCAGCGCGTCCAACGCGCCCGCCACCTGCTGGAGACCACCGACCTGTCCGTCGACCAGGTGGCCCGCGAGGCGGGCTTCGGCACGGCCCAGTCGATGCGCCAGCATCTGCAGCAGGCGCTCGGAGTGACTCCGACCGCCTATCGCCGGACCTTCCGGACCGCCGTCAGAACGTGAGCACCGCCCGCGCCACCCGGCCCGCCTCGGCGTCCGCGCGGGCCTTGGCGAAGTCCTCCACCGGGTACACCGCCGTCACCAGCTCGTCGAGCAACAGGCGGCCCCGGCGGTACAGGTCGGCGTACAGGGCGATGTCCCGCTGGGGGCGCGAGGAGCCGTAGCGGCAGCCCAGGACGGACTTGTCCAGGTAGAGGGAGGAGACGAGGAAGGAGGCCTCGGCGGCGGCAGGGGGCACGCCGAGCAGGACGGCCTGTCCATGGCGGTCGAGGAGGTCGATCGCCTGCCGGATCAGCTCCACCCGGCCGACGCACTCGAAGGCGTGGTCGGCGCCCGTGGGCAGGATGTCCCGCACGCCCTCCGTCGCGGTCAGGAAGTCGGTCGCGCCGAACCGCCGGGCCGCCTCCTCCTTGGCCGGGTTGGCGTCCACGGCGACGATCGTGAGCGCCCCCGCGAGCCGCGCCCCCTGCAGCACGTTCAGCCCGATCCCGCCGGTCCCGATGACGACGACGCTGTCCCCGCGGTCCACCCGGGCCCGGTTCAGCACGGCGCCCACGCCCGTGAGCACCCCGCACCCGATCAGCGCGGCCGACTCCAGGGGGATGTCCTTCGGGATCCGGACGGCCTGCACGGCCCTGACGACCGTGCGCTCCGCGAACGCCGAGTTGGAGGCGAACTGGTGGAGCAGTCCCGTGCCCCGGGTGAAGGGCTTTTCGGGGCGCCCGATCGCCTGCCGGCACATCGTCGGCCGGCCCCGGTCGCACTCCGCGCAGGTGCCGCAGCTGGCGAGCGTGGACAGCGCCACGTGGTCGCCGGGCGCGACATGGGTGACGCCCGCGCCGACCGCTTCCACGACCCCCGCGCCCTCGTGGCCCAGCACCACCGGCACCGGGAACGGAATGGTGCCGTCCACCACGGAGAGGTCGCTGTGGCACAGTCCCGCCGCCGCGACGGCGACCAGCACCTCGCCGGGGCCCGGCTCCCTGACCGCCAGGTCGTCCACGACCTCGACCCGCTTGCCGTCGAACACCACACCACGCATCACACGGCCCCCTTGGGCTCTCTGGGCAGACCGAGCACGCGCTCGGCGATGATCGTGCGCTGGACCTGGTCCGAGCCGCCGTAGATCGTGTCGGCCCGCGAGAAGAGGAACAGGTGCTGGTCCGCGCCGAGTTCGTACGGTGCCGAGGGTGACCAGTCCGCCGGCCCCGCGGTCGCCGCCGCGCCCCGGACCTCCATCGCCAGCTCGCCCAGGCGCTGGTGCCAGCCGGCCCAGAGCAGCTTGGCCACACTGGGCGCGCCGGGGTCCGCGGAGCCGCCGAGGGTCCGCAGGGCGTGCCGGCGCATGGTCCGCAGCTCGGCCCACTGCCGCACGAGCCGCTCCCGGACGACCGGATCCCGCACGGCCCCCGTCTCCACGGCGGCCCGCACGACCCCGGCCAGCTCCCCGGCGAACCCGATCTGCTGGGCGAGGGTCGACACCCCGCGCTCGAAGCCGAGCAGGCTCATCGCCACCCGCCACCCCTGCCCCTCGCCGCCCACGAGGTGCTCGGCCCGCGCGTACGCGCCGTCGAAGAAGACCTCGTTGAAGTCGCTGGTGCCGGTCATCTGCCGGATGGGGCGGACCTCGATGCGGCCGGGCTGGTCCATGGGGACGAGCAGGAAGCCGAGCCCGTGATGGCGGCGGGAGTCCGGGTCGGTGCGGGCGAGTACGAAGCACCAGTCGGCCTCGTGGGCGAGCGAGGTCCAGATCTTCTGCCCGCTGATCCGGTACCCGTCCCCTTCCCGGACCGCCGCCATCCGCACTCCCGCCAGGTCCGAACCCGCGCCGGGCTCGCTGTAGCCCTGGCACCACAGTTCCTCGCCGGCCGCGATCGGGGGCAGGAAACGGGACTTCTGCTCCTCGGTGCCGTGCGAGACGAGGGTGGGGGCGAGCAGGTTCTCACCGATGTGCCCCGAGCGCGGCGGTGCCGGTGAGCGGGCGTACTCCTCGGCCCAGGCGACCTGCTGGGTGAGCGTGGCCGTCCGGTTCCCGTACCCCGCCTCCGGCCACCCGAGCCCTATCCAGCCCGCCGCGCCGAGGGTTCGTTCCCAGGCGCGGCGGTCTGTCCCCGGCTTGGCGTTGGCGGCCAGCCAGGCGCGCACCTCGGTGCGGAAGTTCTCGTCCTCTTGACTGAACCCGAAATCCATGGAGCACCGCCTTACTCGACGCGCCCCGAAGGGACGCGGGCAACTGCGCCGTCAACCACGACAAGCCGGCAGCCGCCGGACCACAACGCAATCCGAGCGCTCAGGCGTTCGGCCGGGAGCCAGACCGTGCCGCGGACTCCATCGCCGAGAGCCGGGACAGCATCGGCATCGGATCCACCCCCACCGACCCCGGCAGAAGCTCCGCGATCCGCTCCGGCGTCCAGGCCCCCTCCCCGTACATGGAACGGAGTTCACGCGGCTGCGCCCACACCGCGATCTTCGGCCCCGCGACCGTGTAGACCTGTCCGGTGACGCCCAGTGCAGCGGCCCGGTCGGAGAGCAGGTACACCACCAGCGCGGCCACGTCCTCCGGCTCGCCGATCTCGGCCAGCTCCATGGGGACGTTCGCCGACATCCGCGTACGGGCCACCGGCGCCACCGCGTTGGCGGTCACCCCGTACTTGTGCAGGCCGAGAGCCGCGCTGCGGACGAGGGAGATGATCCCGCCCTTGGCCGCGCTGTAGTTGGCCTGGGACACCGACCCCTGGTGATTGCCGCTGGTGAAGCCGATCAGAGTGCCGGAGCGCTGTCCGCGCATCACCGCGGACGCCGCCCGGAACACGGTGAACGTGCCCTTGAGGTGGGTGGCGAGCACGGGATCCCACTCCTCCTCGGTCATGTTGAACAGCATCCGCTCGCGCAGGATCCCGGCCACGCACACGACCCCGTCGAGGCGGCCGTACGACGACAGGGCCGTGTCGACGACCCGTTGGCCGCCCGCCATGGTGGAGATGTCGTCGGCCACCGCGACCGCCTCGCCTCCGGCCGCCTCGATCTCCTTGACGACCGCCTCGGCGACCTCACTCGTGGGCGAGGCACCGTCCATGGAGACGCCGTAGTCGTTGACGACGACCTTCGCCCCCTCGGCGGCGGCCGCCCGCGCGACCGCCCGGCCGATGCCCCGCCCGGCGCCCGTCACGGCGACGGCCTTTCCTGCCAAGAAGCTCCCCACGCCCGGCCCCTTCCCGTAGTTTCTGACGATCCGTTAGATTCTATGGCGTGCCGGACGCACGGACACAAGCCCCGGGGAGGCACCGGATGGCACTGCCGGAGGAATTCCACGAGATCGCCAAGCGCGTGAACAACTGGGGCCGTTGGGGCGCAGCCGACGAGATCGGCACCCTGAACCTGATCACCGGCGAGGTCGTCCGCGGGGCCGCCGCCTGCGTCCGCACCGGCCGGCGCGTCCCCCTCGCGCTGCCGCTGCGGCAGGACGGCGTGCAGACCGGCGTGATCCCGGGGCGGGTCAATCCGCTGCACGCGATGGTGCAGATCAACCAGGAGCTGTTCGGGCCGGGCACGGTGGCGTGCAGCGACGACGCGGTGACCATGGGGCTGCAGGCGGGCACCCACTGGGACGCGCTCCCGCATGTCTCGCACTCCGGGAAGCTGTACAACGGGCGCCCGGCGGACACGGTCACCGCACACGGGGGTGCCGGGTTCGGCGGGATCGACAAGGCGCGCCACATCGTCTCGCGCGGGGTGCTGCTGGACGTGGCACGCGCGCGTGGCGTGGAGCGGCTGGCAGGGGGCCACGCGGTCACACCGGAGGATCTGGAGCGGGCCGAGGATTTCGGCTCGGTCAGGGTCCGGGCAGGTGACGTCGTGCTGGTCCGGACCGGGCAGGTGCAGGTGTATCTCGCCGGAGACAGGCACGGGTACGGCTATCCGTCGCCGGGGCTGTCCATCCGTACACCGGAGTGGTTCCACACGCGCGACGTGGCGGCGGTCGCCAACGACACGCTCACATTTGAGATATTTCCGCCCGAGTCGGAGAACCTCTGGCTGCCCGTGCACGCCCTCGACCTGGTGGAGATGGGGATGCTGCAGGGCCAGAACTGGAATCTCGAAGAGTTGTCCACAGCCTGTGGACAAGAGGGGCGGTACGCGTTCCTGCTGTCGGCGACGCCCGAGCCGTTCGTCGGCGCGACCGGGGCACCCGTGGCACCCGTGGCCGTTCTCTGAGGAGCTGCGCCGGACCGGCCGGCGGCGCGCCTCCCCCACCGTCGCGCGCACGCGCCGCCCACCGGGTGCGACCCACACTCGACGAGGGCCGCCGGCACCCGGGCCCTCGCCGTCCCCTCGCGGCGAATCGTCGCCCACAAGCGTGTTCAGGTGGTCACGGCTCGTCAACGCCGATACGGGGATTTGTTACGTACGCCCTGTTCGCGGCACCCGCGCACGGATGCACCCCCGGCGCACCACCGCGCCGGGCCCTACACCGCCTCGAAGGCGAGACCCTCGTACGCGGACAGTCCGCCCCCATGCGCCACCGCTGCGCTCTCCGCGGCCTGTGAACAGCGGTCCAGTTCGCACCAGATGCTCTTGCCGGCACCTTCCGGGCTCCAGCCCCAGCGATCGGCCAGGCAGTCCACGAGGGCCAGACCGCGGCCGCCGGTGGCGTCACCGCCGGCGCAACGCGGCACGGGGGCGCGGGAACTGCTGTCGGCCACCTCGACGCGCACCGTGGCCGCCACGGACGCCGTGGACGGCGTGGACGGCGTGGACGGTGTGGACGGTGTGGTCGTATCGGTCGACGCGGCCCGACCCGCATCGTCCGGCTCGACCGCCTCGGCCTCGGCCGGTCCGCCGGGCAGGGAGAGCCGGAGGACGGCCGCGTGGCCGGTGTGCACCACCGCGTTGGTCACCAGCTCGGAGACGAGCAGGATCAGGATCTCGGCCAGCGGCTCGTCGGCCGCTATCCCGAGCCCGGGGAGCCGCGAGCGGGCCCACCTCCTCGCCCGTCCCACCTCCGTGGGATCGGGCCGGATCTCCAGCTGCACTTGAAGCACCTGCACCGCTCACACCATCCGAACCGGCGGACACATGTCCCCACGCCATCCGGCCGCCACGGCCGCCAGAGCCGTGACGCCGAGCACGAGAGCCACGATCGTAGCCATTTTCTGCATGGCCAGAACAACGGCCAGAGCAAGGGTCACGGACTGTGATTCCCTTGGGAGCCAGCATGGTTGACGTACAGTCACCCCAACAAGCGCTTCAGGCATATTCCAGCGCGAAGGAGTACGCGTGGGGGATACTGTGCGACGCCCGTTCGGGCAAGTCGAACAGGCGGTGGCCGAAGCTCTGACCGCCCCGCGAACAGCGAAGCGCACCGCGTGACCCGGTGCCGCCCCAGAGGCGCCGCCGGCCCGGCTCGTGCTCGCAGCCACTCGCATCCCACACAAGGTACCGGAGGGGACCCCCGACTCCGGGTCGTGACGAGCCCCGCGAAGGACACAACCAGGTATCGACGCTCCGTGAAACCGGGATGCCACGATCCGCGACATCCTGGGCCAAGGCTTGGCCGCCGGTGCAGTCCAGGGCGGAGGCGACGCCTCAGGCCAGGAGTCGCGCGGCGAGCACCTCCTCACTCTCCGTACTCCCGCCGCGACGCCAGGACCGCACCCAGGCCCGCTTCAGGTGCAGGTGCACATCCGCCTCCCAGGTGAAACCCATGCCGCCGTGCACCTGGAGGCAGTCCCGGGCGCCGCGCACGGCGGCCTCGTCGGCCAGCAGCCGGGCGGCGGCGATGTCCGCCGGGTCGCCGGTGACGGCGGCCGCGTAGACGGCGACGCGGGCGGTCTCGGCGCGCACCAGCAGGTCCGCGCACAGGTGCTTGACGGCCTGGAAGGTGCCGATCGGCTGCCCGAACTGCTCCCGGGCCCGGGCGTGTTGCACGGCCAGTTCCTGCACGCGTACGGCGGTACCGAGCTGCTCGGCGGCGGTGAGGAGGCCGGCGACCGGGTCTGCCGCGCCGCCGGCGTCCGCGGCACGGGCCCGGCCGGCCGCCGCCGGGCAGACCCGGTGCAGGGGCGTCAGGGGGTCCACCGACCGCAGCGGTACGGCTCCGGTCACCTCGCCCCGTACCACGTCCGCAGAGTCCAGCCACTCCACCAGTTCGCCGTCCGCCGCCACCACCACCCTCTCCCCCGAGGCCGCGCCGGGCACGGTCCCGGCCGCGAGGTGGGTCGCCACGAGCGGGCCGGGCAGCAGCGCCCGCCCCGCCTCCTCGAAGACCAGCACCGCCTCCGGCAGTCCCAGCCCGACCCCGCCGTCGGCCTCCGGCAGCCGCAGGGCGAAGAACCCGGCGTCCCCGAGCGCCCGCCACAGCTTCCGGTCGAGCCGCCCCGGCGCGCCGACGGCCGCCCGGAGCGCCTCCCGCCCGAAGCACCGGTCCAGCAGCTCCCGCACCCCGGCCTTCAACGCGCGCTGGTCATCGGTCAGCTGGAAACGCACGCTCATCTCCCCTTCGGGCCGGGGGCCCTTTCGGCAGACCCAGGATCCGTTCGGCCACGATGTTGCGCTGGATCTGTGAGGTGCCGGCGGCGATCGTGTACGACAGGGAGGAGAGACGGTCGAGGACCCACGGGTGGTCCAGGTCGAGGCCGTCCGGTCCGAGGACGTCGGCCGCGGCGTCGTACAGCTCCTGCCGGGCGTGGGAGTAGCGGAGCTTGAAGACCGAGCCGCCGGCGCCCGGCACCCCGCCGGTCGCCTCCGCCTCGCTCACGTTCCACTGGGTCAGCCGCCACAGCGCCCGGAACTCCGCCTCCAGACGGCCCAGCCGCCGGCGCAGCACGGGATCGTCCCAGCGGCCGTTCCCCATGGCGGCGCGGGCCAGTTCGCCCAGCACCCGGCGGCAGGCCACCACCTCACCGACGAAGGCCGTGCCGCGTTCGAAGGACAGGGTCACCATGGTCACGCGCCAGCCGTCGTTCTCCGCCCCGACCCGGTTGGCGGCAGGCACCCGGACCTCGTCCAGGAACACCTCGGCGAACTCCGCCGACCCGGCGAGCGTGCGCAGCGGCCGTACGGTGATGCCGCCGGCGTCCATGGGCAGGGCGAGCCAGGTGATGCCCCGGTGCCTCGGCGCGTCCGGGTCGGTGCGGACGAGGAGTTCGCACCAGTCGGCGACCTCGGCGTGGGAGGTCCAGATCTTGGATCCGGTGACCACGTAGTCGTCGCCGTCACGCCACGCGCGCGTGCGCAGCGCGGCGAGGTCGGAGCCCGCGCCCGGTTCGCTGAACCCCTGGCACCACACCTCCTCGCCGCGCAGGATCGGCGGCAGCCAGCGCGCCCGCTGTCCGGCGGTGCCCTCGGCGGCGACGGTGGGGCCGGCGTGCAGCAGACCCACGAAGTTCGCCCCCACGTAGGGTGCCCCCGCGCGCTCGGTCTCCTCCAGGAAGATCAGCCGGGTGGTCGGCGAGGCGTCCCAGTGGACGTCGGCGTACCCGGCGTCGTACAGCATCCGCTGCCAGCCCAGGTCGTACGCCCTGCGCGCCGGCCAGTCGCCGGGGGACGGCTTCGGCGGCAGCGTGGGCAGCACCTCGGCGAGCCACTCCCGCAGCCGGGCCCGGAACTCCTCCTCCTCCGGCGAGTTGGACAGATCCACTACCGGTCCAGGTCCAGGCCGAGCATGCGGATGGCGTTGCCCCGCATCAGCTTGTACACGGTCGCGTCGTCCAGGCCCTTCACATGGTCGAGGGCGACCTCCTTGGTGTGCGGAAAGGTCGAGTCGACGTGCGGGTAGTCCGTCTCGAAGGTGGCGTTGTCGCGGCCCACGACGTCGATCGAGGCGACACCGTGCCTGTCGCGGAAGAAGCAGCAGAAGATCTGCCGGTAGTAGTACGTCGACGGCGGCTCCGGGACCAGGTCGCGGACGCCGCCCCAGGCACGGTGTTCCTCCCACACGTCGTCGGCACGCTCCAGGGCGTACGGAATCCACCCCATCTGGCCTTCCGAGTAGGCGAGTTGGAGCCGCGGGAACTTCACCAGGACCCCGCTGAAGAGGTAGTCCATCATCGAGGCCATCGCGTTGTTGAAGCTGAGCGAGGCCTGCACGGCGGGCGGGGCGTCCGGGGAGGCCGCGGGCATCTGGGAGCTGCTGCCGATGTGCATGTTGACGACCGTTCCGGTGTCCTGGCAGACGGCGAAGAACGGGTCCCAGTAGCCGGAGTGGATGGAGGGCAGCCCGAGGTGGGTGGGGATCTCGGAGAAGGTGACCGCCCGGACGCCCCGCTCCGCGTTGCGCCGGATCTCCGCGACGGCCAGCTCCACGTCCCACAGCGGGATCAGGCACAGCGGGATCAGCCTGCCCCCGCTGTCACCGCACCACTCCTCCACCATCCAGTCGTTGTAGGCCCGTACACAGGCCAGGGCGACCTCCTTGTCGTGCGCCTCGGCGAAGGTCTGCCCGCAGAAGCGGGGGAACGTCGGGAAGCAGAGAGAGGCCTCGACGTGGTTGAGGTCCATGTCCTTCAGGCGCTCGACGGGGTCCCAGCACCCCGGGCGCATCTGTTCCCTGGTGATCCCCTCCAGCGTCATCTCGTCCCGGTCGAAGCCGACGGCGGCGATGTTGCGCTTGTACGGGAACTTCAGGTCCTCGTAGATCCACCAGTCCGTCGGCTGGCCCGCCGGGTCCATGGTGATCCGGTACTTGCCGCCGACGTAGGCCAGTTCCCCGATGCCGGCGGTCAGCGGCTTGGGCCCACGGTCCCGGTACCTGGCCGGCAGCCAGGTCCGGAAGAGATGGGCGGGCTCGATCACGTGGTCGTCGACGCTGATGATGCGGGGCAGTTCGGTCATGGCTTCCCCTCCGCGTTCCCCTCCGCCGGACAGTACTTATCTGATGACCCGTCAGCTAGCATGACAGCTGACGGTTCGTCAGCCAAGCCGGTCAGGGGGCACACGTGAACGAGACCCCGCACTCCTCGAGTCCGCGGACGCCGCACTCCCTGGGCTCGTCCCGCACCCTGTGGGACCTGGTCGTCGGCCGCGCCGCCCTCACTCCCGGCCGCCCGGTCCTGCTCCAGGAGGACCGCACGCTCACCTTCGGCGAACTGCGCGCGCGGGCCGAGCGGGTGGCGGCGGGCCTGTACGGCATGGGCGTGCGCCCCGGCACCGTGGTCGCCTGGCAGCTGCCCACCCGCATCGAGACCGCCCTGCTGTCCTTCGCCCTGGCCCGGCTCGGCGCCGTACAGTCCCCGGTGATCCCCTTCTACCGGGACCGGGAGGTCGGCTTCGCGCTCAGGGAGTCGAGGGCGGAGTACTTCGCGGTCCCGGGCGTGTGGCGGGGCCACGACCACACGGAGATGGCCCGCCGGCTGGGCGCGAAGGGGATCTTCGAGGCGTACGGCACCCTTCCCGACGGCGACCCGTCCGTCCTGCCCGCCCCGCCCGCCGACGGCACCTCGGTCCGCTGGATCTACTGGACCTCCGGCACCACCTCCGACCCCAAGGGCGTGCTGCACACCGACCGCTCCCTGATCGCGGGCGGCTCCTGCCTCGCCCACGCCCTGCGCCTCACGCCGGACGACGTCGGCTCGATCGCCTTCCCGTACGCCCACATAGGCGGCCCCGACTACATGGTGATGCTGCTGCTGTACGGCTTCCCGGCGGTGATGTTCGAGCACTTCGCGCTGCCCGACGCGCTGGCGGAGTACCGGCGGCACCGGGTGACCGTGGCCGGCGGCTCCACGGCCTTCTACTCCATGTTCCTCGCCGAGCAGCGCAAGCGGCCCGGGACGCGGCCGATCCCCTCCCTTCGGCTGCTCGCTGGGGGCGGCGCGCCCAAGCCGCCGGAGGTACACCACGCGGTGGTCCGTGAGATGGGCGTCCAGCTCACCCACGGCTACGGCATGACCGAGGTGCCGATGATCACCATGGGTGACCCGCGGGACACCCCGGAGAACCTCGCCACGACCGAGGGGCGCCCGCCGGCCGACATGGAGATCCGCATCGTCGACGGCGAGGTGCGCCTGCGCGGCGAGGCCGTGTGCCAGGGCTACCTGGACCCCGCCCAGACCGCCGCCGCCTTCGACGCCGACGGCTTCCTGCGCACCGGCGACCTGGGCCGGGTGACGGACTCCGGCCATCTGGTCCTCACCGGCCGCCTGAAGGACGTCATCATCCGCAAGGGCGAGAACATCTCGGCCAAGGAGATCGAGGACCTGCTCGCCGCGCACCCCTCGGTGGGCGACGCGGCGGTGATCGGCCTGCCGGACGCCGAACGCGGGGAACTGGTCTGTGCAGTGGTCGAACAGGTCCCGGGTCCGGCGGAGCTGACCCTCGAGCAGCTCACGGCGTATCTGCGCTCCGCGGGCCTGGCCGTCCACAAACTGCCCGAGCGGCTGGAGGTGGTGGAGGCGCTGCCCCGCAACGACACCCTGCGCAAGGTGCTGAAGTACAAGCTGCGGGAGCGCTACTCCGGGACGGTGAAGTAGCCGGCGAAGGCGGGGATGACGTCCGCTTCCGTGACGGTGCCGTCGGCGTCGGCGTCCAGAGCCCCGGCGGTGGCGTCGGCGAGGTCGCCCGGAACGTGGAGGACGCGCAGGACGCGGGCGGTGTCGGCGACCGTCAGGCGGCCGTCGGCGTCGGTGTCCGCCACCGCGAGCGCCGCGTGCAGGAAGGGGCGGGCGATCTCGGCGAAGCGTTCGGGGTTGTCGCGCAGGCGCTTGACCGCGCCGGTGACGAACTCCTCGCGGGTGATGCGCTGGTCGCCGTCCCGGTCCGCGATCCCGGCCATGCCCTGCCAGAACGCCTCCGCACCGGCGTACAGCGCCTGTCCCTTGTCGGAGCGGGCGGGCACGGCGAACTCGGCGAGAAGCGCCTTGGCCGCCGCGTTGAAGTCCTCACGGTCGATCCAGCCGTTGCCGTCCTGGTCGAAGGTGGCGAACCGGGCGGCGATCCTGCGTTCGTACTCGGTGCTGACCATGTCTGTTCGGGCCGCCTTACGTGGGGGTCTCGTGCGTCTTGACGTCGTGCGGGCGCGCGCCCGACCTGGCAGGGAGCCTATGACGCGTTCGGCCGTCGGATGGCGGTATTCCGGCGGTTGTGCCAAGACCGGGGGAATTCTGCGACAACAGTGTGGCCTTGCCGCGGGCGGCGCGGGAGGTGTACTCAGGCCGAGAGCGGATCCGCCTCGTCGGTCGTCGCGGCGTCGAGGTCGGGACGGACGTCGAAGAGGCGGCGCACGCCGAGCGCGCCGAGGACCCGGTTGACGTGCGAGCCGTCGTCGGCGCCCCGGTCGGGCAGGATGAGCCGGAGCCGGCCCTGACAGGAGCGGATCAGCCGGCGGGCGGCGACGAGGACGCCGACCCCGCTGGAGTCGCAGAAGAACACGTCGGAGAGGTCGACGACGAGGCTGTGGTGCCCGTCGGCCACCACGTCGTGCACGCGCTGGCGCAATATCGGCGAGGTCATCAGGTCCAGTTCCCCGGACACCCGGAGGACGGCCCACTCGCCCTGTTCGACGCCGGTCACCTTGAATGCCACGTTCCTGCCCCTCCGCTCGCCGGAACTTCCGGAACCGCCCGGAAACGGAAGCAGTTCCTACGCTTGCTTCCGCGCGGCTGCCCACCGGCCGTTCCCCGAAACGTCGAGCGACAAACTGCACATGATCAACAAGAGACTTGTTTCGGTCACTGTCGATCCTGTTCGATCAAAGGCGTGCACAAGTCGTGTGAAGGTTACGTGAAGAGGGCACTATCACCTGCGACGCTTCGAGGGGCGCGCATTGGCACAAAGGGGCGTGCGTTGTCAGGCGTGCCGACTACATTCGAGAAGACGGTGCAGACACGCTGGACGGGCCGGACACGGGTGAGGGGAGGGGACCGCATGGCCGCGAAGGACGCACCACCCCGCTGGGACCGCAAGATGCAACAGCGCCTCGCCCGCGGCGAGGCGGCCGCCCTGGGCGAGCTGTACGACCGGTTCGCCTCGCTCGTGCACGGGCTCGCCCACCGGGTCCTCGGTGACGAGGGGGCCGCCGACACCCTCACCCGCGAGGTCTTCGCCCACCTGTGGGAACACCCGGAGACCTACGACCCGAAGAGGGGCCCCCTGCGCACCTGGGTCGCCGCAGTCACCCACCGGCTCGCCGTGGAGCGGCTGCGCGCCAGCGAGACCGCCGCACTGCCGCCGGGCGGCGGCTCCCTGGCCGAACTGGAGCGCAAGGTGCGCCGCGCGTCGGTCGCCGCCCGCGCCGACTACATCGTCCACTCCATGCCCGCCCCGCTGCGCGCCGCCCTCGACCTCGCCTACTTCCAGCGCCGCGACTACCGCCAGACCGCCGCCGACCTGGGCGTCACCGAGGACGAGGCCCGCCGCCGGCTCCGTCTCGGTCTGCAGCTGCTCTCCACCGCCCACGACGCCGGGACACCACCGGGGCACGGAGGTGCGGCGTGAGCGGAGCGGGGGACTGCGGGGCCCGCGACGACCGCGGACCGGAGGAGGACGAGCCGCGCGAGGGCTGCGGCACCGGCGGCCGGGGCGACGACGGCCGCACCGGCGACGGCCGCACCGGCGACGGCGACGGCGGCCCGGGCCAGCATCCGGACGGCACCGGCGGACCCGACGCGGACCGGCCCGCCCGCATACCGACGCCCCGCGCCTCCCTCGAGGACGACGGCCGTCCGCTGCCCGGCCTCGCCGAGCCGGCGGACCTCCCTCCCGGGCCGCTCGTCCTCCCGCACGACGTCCTGAAATCGCTCCTCGGCGCCTGGGCGCTGGCCGCCTGCTCGGCGGCGGAGACCGCGGCCGTCGAGGACCACCTGGGCTCCTGCGGAAGCTGCGCCGACGAGGCCCGCCGGTTGCGCGAGGCGGTCGGCCTGCTGCACCAGCCGGAGACCCTCGACCTCGACCCGGGGCTGCGCACCCGCGTCCTGGCGAACTGCCTGGAACGCCGGCCGCCGCGCATCCCGGTGCCCGAGTGGGCCGCGCCGTACGACGCCGAGACCGCGCGCCTGGACGCCCTCCTCCAGGACTTCGGGAAAGCCGAGTGGCATGCGCCGGTGCGGCTGCGGTGGTACGAGGCCGACACGGCGCAGAGCCGTCGTACGACCGTGGCCGGGGTGATCGCGCACCTGCTGTCCGTGGACGGCCTGATCGCGGTCGCGGTCGGCCTGGACGACCCGCTGGCCGAGGTCGCCGGGGCCAGGGCCGGGGCCGCCGGGGCGGCGCAGCAGCGGATGCCGGGCCCGGCCGCCCGCACCGAGGCGTTCTGGCGGACCTCGCATTTCCCGCCGACCCGCTCGGTGCGGGTGCCCTGGCGCGAGCAGAGCCACGGCCTGGTGCGGACGGTGTCCTTCACCGGCGGCCACGCGGGCGGACTCACGGTGTCGTACGGCGACTTCGAGCTGCCGCTGCACGACGCGATGCTGGACCGGGCCTTCGAGTGCTGGGTGCACGCCGAGGACATCGCGGAGGCGGTGGACTACCCGTACCAGCCGCCGGCGCCGCGCCACCTGAACAAGATGATCGACCTCGCGGCCCGCATGCTTCCCGCCGCG
This sequence comes from Streptomyces sp. NPDC046759, assembly GCF_040645475.1. Lineage (NCBI taxonomy): Bacteria > Bacillati > Actinomycetota > Actinomycetes > Kitasatosporales > Streptomycetaceae > Streptomyces > Streptomyces sp. NPDC046759. Next base: position 24,909 of record NZ_JBEYYJ010000027.1, read on the forward strand.
CTGGCCAGACGCCGGCAGACCGGCTTGGCGGCACCGCCGCGTGGCCGCCACCTCGGCGTCGCCGGCGAGCCGGGCCGCAGCGTGCGGCTGGAGATCGAGGGATCGGCCGGTGGTGAGTGGCTGATCCCGCTGGACTCTCCGGCGGCGCTGGGCTCCGCGGACTTCGAGGTGGCCCATGTGGCGCTGGACGGCGTGGAGTTCTGCCATCTGGCCGCGGGCCGGATTCCTCCGCAGGAGGCGGCGGTGGGCCAGGTGGGCGACCGGGAGGCGATCAGGGACGTTCTGTTCGCCACCGCGGGGCTGAGCAGACTCTAGGGGCTGGTTCCGCGTCGGCGGGCGACCGAAGCTCCCCCAACTGCTAGGCGAACACCACCGTACGGCGGCCGTTGAGCAGAATCCTCCGCTCCGCGTGCCACTTCACCGCCCGCGCCAGCGCCTGGCACTCCACGTCCCGTCCGACCGCGACCAGCTGGTCCGGCGTGACGTCATGCCCGACCCGCTCGACCTCCTGTTCGATGATCGGCCCCTCGTCCAGGTCGGCGGTCACATAGTGCGCGGTCGCCCCGATGAGCTTGACCCCCCGGGCGTGCGCCTGGTGGTACGGCTTCGCGCCCTTGAAGCTCGGCAGGAAGGAGTGGTGGATGTTGATGATCCGGCCGCTGAGCTGCTTGCACAGGTCGTCGGAGAGGACCTGCATGTAGCGGGCGAGGACGACCAGCTCGACGCCCTGCTCGCGCACGACCTCCAGCAGCTTCGCCTCGCTCTCCGCCTTGGTCTCCTTCGTCACCGGAATGTGGTGGAAGGGGATGTTGTAGGAGCCCACCAGCTGCTCGAAGTCGGTGTGGTTCGAGACCACGCCGACGATCTCCACCGGCAGCGCGCCGATCCGGGCCCGGAACAGCAGGTCGTTCAGGCAGTGCCCGAACTTGCTGACCATCAGCAGGATCCGCATCCTCTCGTCGGCCCGGTTGATCTGCCAGTCCATGTGGAAGGAGTCACCGATCGCCGCGAAGCTCGCCCGCAGCTTGTCCACCGTCACCGGCGCTTCGGCCGAGAAGTGGACGCGCATGAAGAACAGACCCGTGTCGTGGTCGCCGAACTGCTGGCTGTCCTCGATGTTGCAGCCGGTCATGAAGAGGTAGCTCGACACGGCGTGCACGATGCCCTGCTTGTCCGGGCAGGAGAGGGTGAGGACGTACTGGTCGGCCGGTGCGGCGGGCGCAGACTGCTCGTTCATGCACCAAAGGTTCTCACGTCGGGCGCGCGTCGTGGGCGGTCGTTCCGCAGGACGGGACGGTCGGGCGCGGCCCGCGGCGCCGGGCGCGGCCCGGAAGAGCCCCGCCGCCGGCCAGTGCGGCGACCGGAAAGGTTCACGCAAACCTTTCCGGTCACAGCACTAGGCGGACCTCGTCATGATCCGCAGCACTTCCAGGCTCCGCGGGGGTGCGTCGGGGTCGTCGCCGTCACTCGCCGCGAGGCGCAGGTGCGCGTCCCGCGCCGCCCGCACCGCCTCCGGCCATCCCTGGTGGTCGAGGTAGGCGGCGACCGGCGCGTCCGGCCCGACCTGGTGCACGATCCGCAGCACCCGCAGCACGGCGGTGTCCACGAGCGCCGCCTCCTGCGAGTCCCGGAAGATCGTGCCGACGTACTTCTCCGCGGACCAGTTGTCCAGCCAGGTGTCCTCCACCAGCCGGTAGACGGCGTCGGTGACGTCGCCGTACCCGTCCACGCCGGCCAGCCAGACGTCCCGCTGGAACACCGGGTCGGAGAGCATGTGCAGCGCCGAGCGCACATTGCTGCGCCAGCGCCACCACGGCATGTCGCTTAGGGGCATGCCGCCCATGGTGGAGGAGCGACGGCCGCGACGGGAAGAGTTCTCCGAACCTTGCACGGTCATCGATCGTACGTTCCTCGACACACCAGCCTCACCGACCCCTGTAATTCACCTCAGCGTCACTCTTCGTTGACTCCGGGTCACTCGCCGGTTAGTCGTGTGAGGGAATCGTGCATGCACATGACCGGCAGGCGACGCTCTATCAGCACTTTCCTCCCTTCCTCCTCCCGCCCCGGCAGAGCCACCGCCCTGACCGCGGGCGCCGTGGCTCTCTGTGCGTCGCTCACCGCAGGATGCGGGGTCATCCCTGGTGCCACGGGGGGCGCCGGGGATGACCCGGTCAAGGTGATGACCTGGGCCCCGCAGGACACCAGCGCGACCAACAAGCCCGGCATGCCCGCGATGGCCCTCGCCTACGCCAAGTGGATCAACGCCCACGGCGGCATCGACGGCCACAAGCTCCAGGTCCTGACCTGCAACGACCACAACGACAGCGTGGACGCCGCGAAGTGCGCCCGGCGCGCGGCCGACGAGAACGTCGTCGCGGTCGTCGGCTCCTACAGCCAGTTCACCGACTCCTACTCCGCCCCGCTGGAGGGCGCCGGGATCCCCTACATAGGCGGATACGGCGTCACCAACGACGAGTTCACCGGCCAGATGTCGTACCCGGTCAACGGGGGGCAGCCCGCCCTGCTCGCCGGCCTCGGCAAGGCCCTCGCCGCCACCTGCGGAAACATCTCCCTGGTCCGCCCCGACAGCATCGCCGGCGACGAGCTGCCCCCGCTGCTCGACTCCGGGCTGAAGGCGGGCGGGCACGCGACGGCGGGCGACCAGCTCGCCGAGGAGGACGCCACCGAGTACAGCGGCCAGGCCGACACGGCGCTGCGGTACGCCACCAAGGACCTCGTGAAGAAGGGCTGCGTGGTCCCCGCGCTCGGGGACCGCACGGACACCTTCATGGACTCCTTCCGGCGCGCCCGCGCGAGCTTCCCCGCGGTGCGGCTCGGAACCGTGCTCGGCAGCGTCGACCAGACGGTGATCAACGCCACGGGCGGGGCGGCCGGGCCGTACGAGGGGGCGTACATCACCGGCTGGTACCCGCCCGCGTCCGACTCGCGGTGGGACCCGATGAAGAAGGTGATCGACGAGGAGGCCTTCGGCGACAACCGCATCGACCCCGCGGACGCCGGAGTGCAGACCACCTGGATCGCCTACACCGTGCTGAAGGCGGTCCTGGAGAAGATCGGCGACGGACCGGTCACCGCCGACTCCGTGCGGCAGACCCTCGACGACGGCCTGCGGGTCTCCACCGGCGGTCTCACCCCGCCCCTGCAGTGGACCTACTCGAGCAAGCTCGCCGCGGTCGGCTTCCCGCGGATGGTCAACGCGGACGTCAGCCTGCAGGTGGTCCAGGACGGCAAGCTGGTCGCGGCGCGCAGGGCCGCCGGTGGCCTCGGCGGCACCGCCGACATGACGCAGACGCTGGAGAACGCCGACGTGCAGTGATGCCCGCCGGCGCGTCCCCGAAGCGTCCACGGAGCGTCCGCCGGACGTCCGCGAGCGCCCTCACAGCTGGGTGGGCTGGCGCTGGGTGAGGCCGTACTTCCCCGCGATCGCGTTCCACAGCGCCGCCGCCTTCGCCTTCTGCGCGCTGGCGGTGCCGCTCTCCCGGTTGCCCGCCTGGGTCTCGCCGGTGACACGGGCGTGGCCCTTGCGGCAGACCCGGTGGTTCTTGGCCTGGCCGGCCCAGGCCGCGTAGTGGTTGTCGGCGGCGGCGGACGCCTGCCAGGCCTTGGTCAGCGCGGCGGTGAGTTCGCCGTGGTCGGGCAGCTTGTCGACGGACAGCTTGCCGAGCCGGGTGACCAGCTCGTTGCGCTGCTCGGCCGCGGCGTGCAGGTTGGAGACGGCCCCGTCGAGGTTGTCGCAGTTCTTCACGTCGGCCACGGACTTGATCACCGAGGCGCGGCTGCTGCCGCTGTCCGCGAGCAGCTTGTCCAGTTCGACCGCCTGCTGCCGGGCCGGGTCGGCGGCCGACGAGGCCGAGCTCTGTCCGGGAGCCGGGGACGCGGCCGCGACCGGCTTGCCGTCGTCCCCCTGCTTCTGGCCGCCCCCGCCGCTGAGCAGCGCGCCTGCACCCACCCCGACGACGACGAGGCCGACGCCGATCGCGGCGATCATCGGCACCCTGGAACGGGTGCGGGGCCGGTCGTCGTCGTGCGCCGGGGTGTACGACGGCTGCGACGCACCGTACGAGGGCTGCGACGCGCCGTAGGGGGGCTGCGCGGGGCCGGGGTAGGCGTCCTGCTGCTGGACGCGCGGCAACTGCTGGGTGGACCCGGCCGGGCCGTCACCGCCCGCCGCGCCGCCGCGGAAGAGGTTGTCGAACTCGGCCGGCGGCTGCCGGTCCGCGCCCTGCGCCTGGGCGGCGTACGGCGGTATGTACTGGGTGGCCTCGGCGTCGGACGGCGCGGCCGCCTGCTGCCGGGGCGCGTGGCCGAGGTAGCGCGTCTCCTCGCCGCTCGACTCGGGCGGCAGGGTGCCGGCCGCCACGGGCGGGATGTACTGCGTGGCGCCGTCCGCGGGCGCCGCCTGCACCGGCGGGATGTACTGCGTCGCGCCCTCGGCGGGCGCCGCCTGCACCGGCGGGATGTACTGGGTGGCGCCCTCGGCGGCCGGGTACGCGTCCGGCGCGGCCGGCGGAAGCGGCGCGGCGGTGACCGGCGACTGCGGATACGGCTGCGGGTGCGGCTGCGTGAGGGACTGCTGCGGCTGGTGCTGCGCATACCGCTGCTCCGCCTGCTGCTGCGCGTGCTGCTGGTACGGCTCCGGCGCCGTGCCGTAGCCCGGCTGCTGACCGGCGTCGTAGCCCCCGCCCTGACCGCCGTACGACGCCGCCGACGCGCCCTCCGGGGGCAGCGGGCCGGGGCCCGCGGCGGACGGCTGGTGGTGCGGGGCGTCCGGGGCGGGCCACTGCTGGCCCGCCGCCGGCGGCCAGCCCTGGCCCTGCTGGGGTGGCTGCTGCTCGGGCCCCCAGGAACCGCCCCAGGCCTGCCCGCCCGCCGGGGCGGCGGGTGCGGGCGCGGGCGCGCCGGTCATGCCCGGCAGCAAGGGCTCCCCTCCGTCGGAGGGCAGCACGATGCCTTCGCGCGCGGGCCGCGCCGAGGGCTCCTCGCCCTGTCCACTCTGCGTCACCGGGACTCCTACTAATGGGGGACCTTGTGAATCGGGCTCACGCTACCGGGTCCCCCGAGCCGGGTGCCACGCAGCTCAGGGCGCGATCTTGTTTCCTGTGACAGCGGTAACAGAACCGCCCCGCGGTGCGCTGTCGGATGGCACCGACAGGGCACCCTCACCCCTCCGGGTGCCGTTCGCCGCGCGTTCACGCGCACGCGGGGCCGGTGTTCACGCTGCTTGCTGGAGATCGAGGCGCGCCCCGAACTCCCGTACCACCGCTTCCTCCCGGAACGGCTCCAGGCGCTGCTGCAGATCGTCCAGGTACTCGGCGCCCCGGTTGGAACGGAGCGTCTCCAGCAGCTCCACCGCCTTCAGGCCGGTGCTGCAGGCCTGTTCGACCTCCCGCTGCTGCACCTGGGCCGTGGCGAGCAGCACATAACCGATGGCGCGCCGGCGGGCCCGCGACTCGGGATGCCCGGCCAGCGACTGCTCGGCGTACCGGGCCGCCTGCTCGGGCTGGCCGAGGTCGCGGGCGCAGTGTGCCAACTCGTCGGCCAGATAGGCCTCGTCGAAGTGCCGGATCCACACCGGGTCGTCACCGGAGGAGTCGTCCGCCTGCCCCATCGCCGTCACCGCCCGCCCGGTGGACGCCTGCGCCGCCCGCGCATCGCCGAGCAGCGCGTGCCCGCGCGCCTCGGCCGCGTGGAACATCGCCTCCACGCGCGGGGTCACATGCCCGCGCGCCCCCTCCTGCGCCGCCCGCGCCAACTGGGCGATCTCCCGCGGGTTCCCGAGCTGTGCGGCGAGGTGGCTCATGGACGCGGCGAGGACGTAACCGCCGTACCCGCGGTCCCCGGCGGCCTGCGCCAGCCGCAGCGCCTGGATGTAGTACCGCTGGGCCAGCCCGGGTTGGCCGGTGTCCACGGCCATGTACCCGGCCAGCTCGGTCAACCGGGCCACGGCGGCGAAGAGTTCCCGCCCGACCGTCTCCCGGTAGGAGCCCGCGAGCAGTCCGGAGACGACACTGTTGAGGTAGTGCACGACGACCGGGCGCACATGCCCGCTGCCGAACTGGTGGTCCAGGTCGGTCAGCGCCTGCGTCATGGACCGTACGGCCACCACGTCGGCCTGCCCCACCCGCGGGCCCGCCTGCCGGGCCACCTGGGCGTCCGGCGCGGAGATCAGCCAGTCGCGGCTGGGCTCGACGAGGGCCGAGGCGGCGACGGAGGAGCCGGACAGGAAGTCGCGCCGGCCCACGTCGCTGCGCCACAGCTCGCAGACCTGCTCGATGGCCCCCAGTACCGTCGGCGAGAACTGGAGACCGACCCCCGAGGCGAGGTTCTTGCCGTTGGCCATGCCGATCTCGTCGATCGTGACCGTACGGCCGAGCTTGCGCCCGAGCGCCTCCGCGATGATCGCCGGGGCGCGGCCCCGTGGCTGCTGGCCGCGCAGCCAGCGGGCCACGGACGTCTTGTCGTAGCGCAGGTCGAGGCCGTGCTCGGCGCCGCACATGTTGACCCGCCGGGCCAGCCCGGCGTTCGAGCACCCCGCTTCCTGGATGAGTGCCTGCAGCCGTTCGTTCGGCTGCCTCGCCACGAGAGGCCTTGCGGCCATGTGCTACCCCCTGCGTTGCGATCCCCTGGTTGCGATCCCCTGGAGCGGACGATCAGGTCAGAAAGATCACTGCCCAGCTGACATACCGTCAATGCGCGACATGTGCTGTTTGCCGGGGTAAAGGCGGATGCCGACCCCATCTCTGGCTACCCAGCTCACGCCCTGCTTCCTCCCGCGCGCCCCCACCCGTGCACCCATGCGCCCCGGCTGCCGCATCGATGCTCCGCCCCCGCGCGCACTCCGGCCGTAACTCCAGGTGGGTGCGGGAGTTGAGAGATGCGTGGAAGAGACGATCGCGGGCGCCGAAAACACTCAGATTGCCGGTCGGGTTCCGCAGCAGCGCGGGGAATCACTGCTGGAGACCGCCGTACGCTACGCCGAGGAACGGCACTGGGACGTGTTCCCGGGCACCTGGCTGGAAGCGGTCGGCGGAATGCAGCACTGCTCGTGCGGCGACGCCTCCTGCCCTGCGCCGGGTGCGCACCCCGCGCGCCCCGACTGGGCGACGCAGGCGACCGGCAGCGCGACCGTCGCACGCAGGATGTGGCAGAGGCAGCCCACGGCCTCGATCCTGCTGCCGACGGGACGGACGTTCGACGCGTTGTCCGTCCCGGAGAGCGCGGGGTTCCTCGCGTTGGCCCGCATGGAGCGCATGGAACTGACGCTCGGTCCGGTGACACTGGCTCCCGACCGGCGTATGCAGTTCTTCGTGCTGCCCGGCGGGGCCGTGAAGGTGCCGGACCTGGTGCGCAAGATCGGGTGGTCGCTGTCCTCCCTCGACCTGGTGGCGCTGGGGGAAGGGGCGTATGTGGCCGCCCCTCCCACGCGTTTCGGGTCTCGTGGCGCCGTGCAGTGGGCTTGCCGCCCCACCGCGGCGAACCGCTGGCTGCCGGACGCGGAGGAGCTGATCTCGCCACTTGCCTATGCGTGCGGTCGGGACAGGTAACTACTGTGCACGCATGACCGAAGTCGCGGTACGCGTGCGAGGACTCTGGAAGCAGTACGGACAGCAAGTCGCCGTCGGCGGGATCGATCTGGATCTGCCCGCCGGGAAGTTCATCGGGCTGGTCGGGCCGAACGGGGCCGGGAAGACCACGACCCTCTCCATGGTGACCGGGCTGCTGCGGCCGGACGGCGGGACCGTCGAGGTCGTCGGTCACGACGTGTGGCGGGATCCCGTGGCCGTCAAGGCGAGGATCGGCGTCCTTCCCGAAGGCCTGCGGCTGTTCGAGCGGCTGTCGGGGCGCGAGCTGCTCGGCTACTCGGGGCGGCTGCGCGGGCTGCCGGGGGCGGAGGCCGACAAGCGGGCCACCCAGCTGCTGGACGTCCTCGACCTGGCCGGGGCCCAGCACAAGCTCGTCGTCGACTACTCGACCGGCATGCGCAAGAAGATCGGACTCGCGGCCGCGCTCCTGCACAATCCCGAGGTGCTCTTCCTGGACGAGCCGTTCGAGGGCGTCGACCCGGTGTCCGCACAGTCCATCCGGGGCGTCCTGGAGCGGTACACGGCCTCCGGTGCCACCGTCGTCTTCTCCTCCCACGTGATGGAGCTGGTCGAGTCGCTGTGCGACTGGGTGGCGGTGCTGGCGGCGGGCCGCATCCGGGCGACGGGAACGCTGGCCGAGGTACGCGGGGAACACCCGACCCTGCAGGCGGCCTTCCTGGAGCTGGTCGGCGCGAGCGGCCGGGACGCCGGGTCGGATCTGGACTGGCTGGGCGGCGGGGCCGCCCGATGACGAGCCTCACCTCCACCGTCGTACGGCTGAAACTGTCGCTGGTGCGGAACGGGCTGCGGCAGTCCGGTGGCCGGCGCGCCGCGTTCGTCGTCTCGGCGGTCCTCGCGGTCCTGTTCGCGCTGTCCCAGCTCCTCGGTCTGCTGCTGCTGCGCGGGCACGCGCACGCCGACGCCGTCGCCGTGCCGGGTACGGCCGTACTGGCACTCGGCTGGGCCGTGCTGCCGCTGTTCTTCCCGACCGGTGACGAGACGCTGGACCCGACCCGGCTGGTGATGCTCCCGCTGCGCCCCCGCCCGCTGGTCCGGGCACTGCTCGCGGCCTCCCTGGTCGGCATCGGCCCCCTGTTCACGCTGCTGGTGCTGGTGGGCTGCGCGCTGTCCGTCGCGCACGGGGCCGCGGGCTGGGCCGTGGCGGTGCCGGCGGTCGCCCTCGCCCTGCTCGTCTGCGTGGCGCTGGCGCGGGCCGTCGCCACGGCCAACGTGCGGTTGCTGACCAGCAGGAAGGGCCGCGATCTGGCCGTACTGAGCGGGCTGGTGATCGCGATCGGGACGCAGCTGGTCAACTTCGGTGCGCGAGAGCTGGGTTCGGCCGGGCTGGGACGGTTGCAGCCGGTCGCGGACGTGCTGTCCTGGGTGCCGCCCGCGTCGGCGGTGGCGGCGGTGCGCACGGTGAGCGCGGGGTCGTACGGCCTCGCGGTCGCCCAACTCGCCGTCACGCTCGTGGGCTTGGCGGGGCTGATCATCGTGTGGGCGCGCAGTCTGACCCGGCTGATGACCGCGCCCGACGCCTCCACGCTGCAGCCGGTCGACGCCGGGGACCGCGGCCGCTCGGCCGGCGGGCTCGGCCGGCTGCTGCCACGGGACCGCACCGGTACGGTCATGGAACGCAGCCTGCGCTACATCTGGCGGGACCCGAAGACCAAGGCCGCCTGGGTGACCTCGCTGGCGATCGGGCTGATCGTGCCGGTGTTCAACGCGGTGCAGGGCACCGGCTCGGTCTACTTCGCGTGCTTCGCCGCAGGAATGCTCGGCATCCAGATGTACAACCAGTTCGGGCAGGACACCTCCGCCTTCTGGATGGTGGCCATAGCCATCTCCTCGCCTCGGGACGCCTACGCCGAACTGCGCGGCCGCGCTCTGGCACTGCTGCTGATCACCTTGCCGTACGCGGCACTGGTCACCGTCGTGACCACGGCCCTGCTGGGCTCCTGGACACGGCTGCCGGAGGTGCTGGGCCTGTCCTTCGCCCTGCTCGGCGCGATGCTCGCGACCGGCGCCTGGACCTCGGCCCGCTTCCCGTACTCCATCCCCCAGGAGGGCCACAAGAACGTCGTCCCCGGCCAGGCGGGCCTGGCGTGGATCTCCATCTTCGGCGGCATGGTGGCGGCGGCCCTGCTCTGCTCCCCCGTCATCGCCCTCACCATCTGGCTGCACCTCGGCTCGGGCGGGGAGGACTGGAGGTGGCTGCTCCTGCCGGTGGGGGCGGCGTACGGCACCGGTCTGACCTTCCTGGGCCTGCGCCTGGCGGCTCCGCGGACGGCAGCACGGCTGCCGGAGATCCTCACGGCTGTCAGCAAGGGGTAGCTCAGGCTCTGGCGGACGCCCACGCGCTCAATCGCCGAGCACCCGGTCGACGAACGGCGCGACAGCCGACCGCCAGGCCTCCGGCAGGTCGTAGTGCGCAAGGTGCCCGGCATCCGGAACCTCCGCGTACTCCCCCCGCGGGAGCACCCGGACCATCTCCTGCGCCTCCGCCCGCCCCAGCTCCCCGTCCACCCCGCGCACCACCAGCGCCGGGCACCGCACATGGGCCAGCTCCTCCCAGTGCGCGTCGTACACCCACGTCTCCCGGGAGCTGAGCATCTGCTCCGGCTCGAACACGGGCCGCCAGCCGTCGGCGCCCTCGTGCATCACCTCGGCGTAGAACTCCCCGCGCGCCGGATGCGGCCGCTCCACCCAGGGATCGTCCTCACCGAACCACTTCCGCACGTCGGCCAGCGTGGCGAAGGGGACGGGCCAGGCCCTGAACCACTCCGCCCACTCCCGCTGCGAGGCGGCCCCCAGCGCGGAGGCGCGCATGTCGCAGATGACCAGCCCGCGCACCAGGTCGGGGCGCTTCGCGGCGAGCTGCCAGGCGGTCAGCGCGCCCATGGCGTGGCCGATGAGGAGCGCGGGGGCGAGACCGAGCTGCTCGAGGGCGGCCTCGGCGTCCTCGACGTAGGCCTCGCGGGTGTAGGCGGCCCGCGGGGGCTTCTCGCTCTGGCCGTGTCCGCGCTGGTCGAGGGCGACGGCACGGTGGCGTGCGGCGAGCCAGCGGGCGGTCGACGCCCAGTGGGAGGCGCGGCCCATCAGGCCGTGGAGTAACAGCACGCCGGGAACGCCGGGCTCCCGCTCCGGCCGGCCGTCCGCCCGGCCGGCTCCGTGGTCGAGCCCCGTCTTGGGAGGGTCGGCGAATTCCCATGCGGCCAGGCGCACCCCGCCCGCTCCCGTCACGTCGATACGCCGTGCCATGGGCCTGGTACCCCCCAGCTCCGCCTGCCTCGTACCGGTGTACTGCCGTACTCGTACTCGCCGCTGTCGCCGTCAATGGCGCCGCCGCAGACTATCGAATACCCATTCGAAAAATCCGTCTCCGCGGACAACACCCCTCATTCGAGTGACACCCCCCGAGGAATGATCGCCGCCGCCGAGGGGATCTTTCTGGCGGGAGGCGGACCGCTCGGGGACAAACGGTCCGAGGGGGATGACCCTGAGAGCTCGGGGCTCCGGGTCAGCACAGGGGAGGACAGGCCCCGGCGCCGCAAGGCGCCGGGGCTTCCCCCTGCTCAGCGCTTGGCGACGAACACATGGGAGGCGACGTCCGCCGCCAGCTCGGCCGCCTCGCCACCGCTGCCCACCAGCACCCCGCCGGCCGCCTCGGTCACGCTCACCACGGAGCCGGGCTGCACACCCGCACGCCGCAGCGTGTACATCAACTGCGCGTCGGTCTGGATCGGCTCACCGATACGGCGGACGACGACCGTCTTGCCGTCCGCGCCCGCGTCCAGGTCCGCCAGCGAGACCATGCTCTCGTCCAGGAACGGGTCGGCACCGTCCTTCTCGCCGAGCTCCTCCAGACCCGGGATCGGGTTGCCGTACGGCGACTCGGTCGGGTGCCGCAGCAGCTCGAGCACGCGGCGCTCCACGGCCTCGCTCATCACGTGCTCCCAGCGGCAGGCCTCCGCGTGCACCTGCTCCCACTCCAGGCCGATCACGTCGACGAGGAGACACTCGGCCAGCCGGTGCTTGCGCATCACGCGCGTGGCCAGCCGGCGCCCCTCGTCCGTCAGCTCCAGATGGCGGTCGCTGGCCACGGAGACCAGGCCGTCGCGCTCCATGCGCGCCACCGTCTGGCTCACCGTCGGCCCGCTCTGGTCCAGCCGCTCCGCGATGCGGGCGCGCATGGGCACGACGCCTTCCTCCTCGAGCTCGAGGATGGTGCGGAGATACATCTCCGTGGTGTCGATCAGTCCGGACATTCGTGCCCCTCGATTACCTCTGCCGGCAGCCCGGCGCGTGCGCTGGCCCTGATGACAATTCTGCCGGATCCCACTGACAAGCGTGGGCCTCCGGCGGAACGGGCCGGTACGGGTGCCGGGCACTCGGCAGCGGCCGTATTGACACCACACTGGTCCAGACCGCACCGTGATCCGCGACACGGACGCTGCGAAGGGGCACCGCATGAGCGACGGCACGCCTGCCGACCTGTTCTTCGACGCCGCCATCGGCCTGCTGCAACGGGTTCGCGAGGAGGAGGCCGCGTCGATCAACGCGGCCGGCACCCTGCTCGCCGACACCGTCGCCGCCGGCGGCCGCCTGTTCGCCTTCGGCGCCGGGCACTCCTCGCTCGCCGCCCAGGACGTCGTCTACCGGGCCGGCGGACTCGCCCTGATGAACCTGCTCGCCGTCCCCGGTGTCGTCGGCGTCGACGTCACCCCGGCCACCCTCGGCTCCGCCCTGGAGCGCGTCGACGGCCTGGCGAGCGCCGTCCTGGAAACCTCACCGGCCCGGGCCGGCGACGCCCTGGTGATCATCTCCCTGTCCGGCCGCAACGCCCTGCCCGTGGAGATGGCCCTCAACGCCCGCGCCCTCGGCATGAGGGTCGTCGGCGTCACCTCCGTCGCCTACGCCGCGCAGACCACGTCCCGGCACGCCTCCGGCACCTTCCTGAAGGACCACTGCGACATCGTCCTGGACTCCAAGATCGCCGTCGGCGACGCGGAACTCACCCTCGACACCATCCCGGCGCCCTTCGCCCCCGCCTCGACGGTCGTCACCACCGCGCTGATGCAGGCCGTCATGGCGACCGCCGCCGCCGCCCTCGCCGACCGGGGCATCGAACCGCCGCTGCTGCGCTCCGGCAACGTCGACGGCGGCCACGAATGGAACGGGCGGGTGATGCGGGAGTACGGCGACCGGATCTTCTACCGGCGCTGAGCCCGCTCCCGCGCTACCGAGGCCCCTGCCGCTCCCGCACCGCGTCCGCGAGGTCCAGGGCCGCCGCGACGCGGACCGCCACGTCCTCCGCGTAGGCCGTGTCGAACCGCTCGAAGCGGCTGCGGCCACAGCCGCGCAGGAAGGTGACCACGCCGAGGGTCCGCCCCCGGCTGCGCAGCACCGCGCACAGGGCGTGCACCGCGTCGCCGGGCCACTGCCGGGCCAGCGCCCACTCCCGGGCCCGCTGCGCCGGAACCGGCCCGGCGTCCGCGCGCACCGTCCCGGCCCGCTCCACGCAGCTGAGCGCCGGATGCCCCGCCTCGTAGCGCACGGGCAGACCCGCCGCCCCGGTGAGCAGACTCGGCCCCGGCGCGCCGGCGGGCGTCGCGGCGAGCCGTACCAGCCGTACGGCCGCGTCCTGCCCGCTCTCCCGCCCCTCCTCGCTCCGCTCCTCACCCGGGGAGCGGAGCACCCGGTCCAGCAGCGCGTGGTCGGCGAAGCCGGCGAGGGCGAAGTCCAGATGGACGGTGGCCGCCTCGGCCGGGTCCTCGCACTCGGCGGCGGCACGCGCGGCGCGGTGCAGCTGGTTGGTGCGGAACCGCAGCAGGGCGGCCTCCTGTTCGCTCTGCTTGGCCTCGGTGATGTCCTGGAACAGCCAGCCGACGCCCAGCGGCACCGGTTCCTCCGCGAGCGGCGAGGCCAGCCGCACGAACCCGCTGCGCCAGCAGCGCCGCTTCTCGCCCTTCGGGGCGCGCACGGTCACCCACATCTCGGCGGGCGCGGGCGGCGCTCCCTCGGCCAGCACATGGGTGAACGCGGCCTCCAGCTCCTCCACGCCCTGCGCGAGCAGCTCGCCGAGCGGCCTGCCCAGCGCCGACGCCCGCCCGATGCCGAGGGCGCGGGCGGCGTGCGCGTTGACGACGGCGGGCCGCAGATCGGCGTCGATCAGCACGACCCCCCAGGCCGCGTCCTCGAACAGTGCCTCGCTCAGCGCGATCGACCGCTCCAGATCGATCTGCGCGTGCACCTCGCTGAACGCGCAGTACACACCGGCGGGCTTGCCCTCGGGGCCGCGCACGGCGGCGGACTGCGTCCGCACGAGGACCCGTCCGCCGTCCTTTGTGACCAGCGCGAACTCGTGCACCTGCCGCCCGGGCGCGTGCATCGCCGACATCAGCCGGGACTGCACCTCCTCGGCGTCGGCGCTGCGCACCGCCCATCCGGCGAACCCGTGCCGCCCGACCGCCTCGACGGCCGTCCAGCCGAGGATCCGCTCGGCCTCCCGGTTCCAGTGCGTGACGACCCCGTCGGCGTCGAAGGCGCACAGGGCCGCGTCCATGCCGTCGAGGAGCGCGGCGAGCAGATCGGATCCCCCGGACTCACCGGGCTCGTCCGGCCCCAGCTCGTCCGTGGTCCCACTCCGCCGGGAAGCACTCACCTGGACCCCCTGGAGGCTGCGTCTGCGCGCCCACCGCGCGCGGTCCGCTCACTGGCCTGCATGCAGGTCTTCATTCAACTGGAACGTGACCCAGCCCACATCATGTTCCCGAGAAAAAAGAGCTTGAGGACCTTCCGCCGACTTCTTAGGGTGGCGAGTACACGAGAAGGGAGGTGGTTCGGCAGATGTATGAGAACCGGACGCGTGAGGTGGCTGCGGGCTAGCGGTCCGCCACCACATCCAGTGCGGTGCCGGACCAGCACGTGACAGAAGCGTGCAGCCGGCCCAATCCCAAGCAGTCACCCGACCCGCGGGCTGCCGGTACGTCCGGCCGGCTCCTCCTGGAGGAACCCAGCCCGCGGGTCGTCTGCGTTCACGCCCTGTGCTCTCAGGGGGCGAGGCGCTCGACCCGCCAGCCGCCCTCCGGCCGGCTCACGTACCGCAGGCGGTCGTGCAGGCGGTTCTCGCGGCCCTGCCAGAACTCGATGGTCTGCGGGAAGACGCGGTAGCCGCCCCAGTGCGGCGGGACCGGGACCTGTTCGCCCTCGGGATAGCGGGCCTCCAGTTCGGCGTAGGAGGCGTCCAGTTCGGTGCGGGAGGCGATCACCGAGGACTGGGCGCTGGCCCAGGCGCCCAGCTGGGAGCCGTGCGGGCGGGTGCGGAAGTAGGCGGCGGTCTCGTCGCGGCCGGTGCGGCGGGCGGGGCCGGTGACGATGACCTGGCGGGCCAGCGGGTGCCATGGAAAGAGCAGGGAGACGTGCGGGTTCTCCGCGAGGTCGCGGGCCTTGCGGGAGTCGTAGTTGGTGTAGAAGACGAAGCCCTCGGTGTCGAACTGCTTCATCAGGACCGTGCGCGTGCTGGGGCGGCCCGCCGCGTCCGCCGTGCAGACGACCATCGCGTTGGGTTCGTAGATCGTGCCGTGCAGGGCCGCGCGGGCGGCGTCCTCGAACCAGCGGGCGAACTGGTCCATGGGGTGTGCGGCGAGGTCCTGTTCGGCGAGGCCCTCCGCCCGGTACTGCTTGCGCATGGCGGCGGGATCGAGGACGGGATCCAGGAGCGGGTCGCGGTCGGTCACCCGGTCATCCTGCCGTATCGAACGCCGTTGGCACTCAGTGTCGTACGGACTCCCCAAGTGTGACACTGGGGGTTATCGTGCTGGTTCCCTTGCGGTTTGGGTGACCACCGGCCGATCGGGGCATCACCGGGGTGACCACCGCCGACCACATCACGAGGAGCCGCCTGATGTCCGACTTCGTACCCGGGCTCGAGGGAGTCGTCGCGTTCGAGACGGAGATCGCCGAACCGGACAAGGAGGGCGGCGCCCTGCGCTACCGGGGCGTCGACATCGAGGACCTGGTCGGTCACGTCTCGTTCGGGAACGTGTGGGGGCTGCTGGTCGACGGTGCCTTCAACCCCGGTCTGCCGCCCGCCGAACCGTTCCCGATCCCGGTGCACTCCGGGGACATCCGCGTCGACGTGCAGTCGGCGCTGGCCATGCTGGCCCCGGTGTGGGGACTGAAGCCGCTGCTCGACATCGACGAGCGCCAGGCGCGGGACGATCTCGCGCGGGCCGCCGTGATGGCGCTGTCCTACGTCGCCCAGTCCGCGCGCGGGCAGGGGCTGCCGATGGTGCCGCAGCGCGAGATCGACAAGGCGAACTCGGTCGTGGAGCGGTTCATGATCCGCTGGCGGGGCGAGCCGGACCCCAGGCACGTCGCGGCCGTGGACGCGTACTGGACGTCCGCCGCGGAGCACGGCATGAACGCCTCCACCTTCACGGCGCGGGTGATCGCGTCGACGGGTGCCGACGTCGCCGCCGCGCTGTCGGGCGCGGTCGGCGCCATGTCCGGGCCGCTGCACGGAGGTGCGCCGTCGCGGGTGCTCGGGATGATCGAGGAGATCGAGCGGACCGGGGACGCGGAGGCGTACGTCCGCCAGACCCTGGACCGGGGCGAGCGGTTGATGGGGTTCGGGCACCGGGTGTACCGGGCCGAGGACCCGCGGGCGCGGGTGCTGCGGCGTACGGCACGAGAGCTGGGTGCTCCGCGGTTCGAGGTCGCAGAGGCGCTGGAGAAGGCCGCGCTGGCGGAGCTGCACAGCCGTAGGCCGGACCGGGTGCTGGCCACCAACGTGGAGTTCTGGGCGGCGATCGTGCTGGACTTCGCGCAGGTGCCGGCGCACATGTTCACGTCGATGTTCACCTGCGCGAGGACCGCCGGGTGGTCGGCGCACATCCTGGAGCAGAAGCGCACCGGACGGCTGGTGCGGCCTTCTGCCCGGTATGTGGGGCCGGGGACTCGGCGGCCCGAGGACATCACCGGGTATGCGGACATCGCCCACTGAGGGGTGGTCCGGGAGCACGGACGACCGCGGGTGCCGTGCGGCTGGCCGCGCCCGCGGCGGAGCCGTATGCCGCATACGGCCCCGCGCCCCTTCAGGGCGTTGATCACGCCGGCGTCAGAAGGCTCCCGTGGTACTTCTCCGCCACCAACGGGTGTGCCCTCAGCTTGCCCTTCAGCTCGTTGTAGCCGTACTCGGCGTACAGGGGGTTCGAGGGGTCCGTGGTGATGCCGGGGGCCTCGGCCGCGTGCGGGAAGGGCAGCGGCTCGACCCTGGCGTCCAGGCGGGGGTTGTAGAAGAACGGCACCGAGAAGCGTTCCGTGGCTCCCGGCGGGCTCACCACGCGGTGGTTGGTGGCGAGGAGGTAGCCGTTGGTGGCGACCTCGAGGAGTTCTCCGAGGTTGACGACGAAGGCGCCCTCGATCGGCGGGACGTCGTGGAAGAGTCCGTCCTCGCGCTGGACCTGGAGGCCGCCGACCCTGTCCTGCAGGAGCAGGGTCAGGAAGCCGTAGTCCTTGTGGGCGCCCACGCCCTGGTCGGTGCCGTCGCCCGCGCTGCCGGGGTACCGGACGAGCTTGAGGTGCGGGTGGGCGTGGTTGCCGAAGACCGGGTCGTAGAAGTCTGCGGGGGCGCCGATCGCGGTCAGGAGCTCGTGCAGGAGGCGGTCCGCCACCGCGCTGAGCCTGTCGACCCAGGCGAGGGCGGCGGTGCGCAGCTCGGGGAGGGCGGTGGGCCACTGGTTGGGTCCCTGGAGCCACCAGTACGGGGGTTCGCCGGGGGCGGGGACGCGGGCCGGGCGTTCGGCGCCGATGTCGAGCTGGTCGCGCCAGTCGCGGGCGCCGGCGGTGCGCTCGTCGCCGGTGCGGGTGTAGCCGCGGAAGTGCGGGGAGTTGACGTTGTCGAGGGCCAGCCGGTCGGCCTCGGGGAGGGCGAAGAAGGCGCGCATGGCGGTGAGCAGCGCGTCGGTCTCGGCCGGGGTCACGCCGTGCCCGACGAGCTGGAAGAAGCCGACGTCGTGGGCGGCGCTGTGCAGCTGGGCGTGGAGGAGGGCGCGGGCCTGGGGGCCGCGGTCGGCGGCCGACAGGTCGATGATGGGGAGCTGGTCGTACGACGGGGTCGTCGCGGTGTGCGTCGTCATGGATGCGTCCACAAGGGTGTGTGGGCCACGGGCGGGCCGCCGAGGGTGGGGCGGGGCGCCCAGCATGCCGCAAGAAGGGGGAGGAAAAGGGGGCTGAATCAGGCCGAAGGCCGACAGCCCATGCTCGTGACGCGCACGTAGTCCACGTGGCGGCGGCGGACGAGCATCGGAAGCATGCGGAAAGGGTACTGCCTGCGGGCGGATACGGGTGTGGCCCGCTTCACTGGCTCACCGCGTGCCGGTTCCAGACCCCGAAGCCGGGTCCCCCGTGTCCGGGAACCGTGGTCCCGCCACCGACAGCGGCTCAGCCGAGAGCTGCGGCCAGCAGTTCGGCCCACTGGGCGACGACCCGTTCGCGGCGGGTGGTGTCGTCGGTGAGGAGGTTGGCGAGACCGAGGCCGCGCGCCATGTCGAGCAGGCCCTGGACGGTCTCGCGGGCGCCGGGGCGGGACTCGTCGGCGCCGAGGAGTTCCACGGCGATGCGGTGGGTCTCGCGCCCGACGCGGGCCTCCAGCTCGGTCACCCGGACGCGCAGCTGGTCCTCGTTGGAGGCGGCGACCCACAGGTGCAGGGCGGCGCGGAAGAGGGGGCCGGTGTAGAGGTCGACGAGGGCTTCGACAACGGCACGGCGGTCGGCGGGGCCGCCCGGGAAGAGTTCCCTCAGCGCGGTGGAGCGCTCTTCGGCGACGTACTCGACCGCGGCCGTGAACAGGTCCTCGCGGGTCGGGAAGTGGTGCTGGGCGGCGCCGCGGGAGACTCCGGCGCGTTCGGCGACGACGGCGACGGTGGAGCCCGCCCAGCCGTGTTCGGCCAGGCAGGCCACGGCGGCCTCCAGCAGCCGCTGCCGGGTGGCCCGGCTGCGGTCCTGCTTGGGCGCGCGGTCGCGTTCCGCCGTCGTGCTCATGTGGTCACACCACCCATGCCGCGTCGCGTCTTTCCAGGAAGGCCGTCATCCCCTCCCTGGCCTGGCCGGAGGAGAACAGCCGCGCCGAGAGGGCGGTGAGGTCCGCCGCGTCCCGGTCGAATGTCTCCAGCACCCTAACCGTGAGCAGCCGTTTCGTCTCGGCCAGGGCCTGGGGGGAGGAGCGGCGCAGGCCGTCCAGGAGGGGAGCCAGCGCCTCGTCGACGTCGTCGCCGGTCACCGTCAGCAGGCCCAGCCGCAGGGCCTCGGCCGGGTCGAATCGTTCGCCGGTGAGGTAGTAGCGGGCCAGGGCGCGCGGATCGGCGCGCGGGATCACCGGGAGGGAGATCACCGCGGGCGCCACTCCGATGCGGACCTCGGTGAAGGCGAAGGTGGCCGCGGGGCCGGCGGCGGCGATGTCGCAGGCGGCCAGGAGGCCGAGGCCGCCCGCGCGGACGTGGCCGGTGATCCGGGCGACGACCGGTCGGGGCAGTTCGACGATCTGCCGGAGCAGGCCGACCAGGGCGCCGGGGTCGGGCGGGTCGCGCAGGTCGGCTCCCGCGCAGAAGGTGGTGCCGGTGTGGGTGAGGACGACGGCGCGTACGCCGGGGTCCTCGCCGCAGTCGGTGAGCGCGCTCGCGAGGTCGTGGACGAGGGCGGCCGAGAGCGCGTTGCGGGTGTCGGTGGAGTCGAGGCTGAGGGTCTCGACGGCACGCTCGCGTGTGCGGCTGATCAGGGTCACGGCAGCTCCCTCAGTTCGCGGCGCAGGATCTTGCCGGAGGCGGCGCGCGGGACGGTGCCGATGAAGGTGACCCGGCGGACCCGTTTGTAGGGCGCGACCCGTTCGGCGACGTACAGCATGGTCTCGTTCTCCGTCAGTTCCCCGCCGGTGTCGGCCCGGCGGACGACGAAGGCGTGCGGGATCTCGTTGCCGTCGTCGTCGCGGGAGCCGATGACGGCGGCGTCGGCTATGCCGGGATGGGTGAGCAGCAGGGCCTCCAGTTCGGCGGGGGCCACCTGGAAGCCCTTGTACTTGATGAGTTCCTTCACCCGGTCGACGACGAACAGCCAGCCGCCCTCGTCGACGTGCCCCACGTCGCCGGTGTGCACCCAGCCGTCGGCGTCGATCATCGCGGCGGTGGCGTCCGGGCGGCCGAGGTAGCCCTTCATCACCTGGGGGCCCCGGATCAGGATCTCGCCTGACTCCCCGGTGCCGAGGTCCTTGTCGGGGTCGTCCAGGGACACGATCCGCATCTCGGTGCCGGCGACGAGCCTGCCGACGGTGCCGGCGGGGGCGTCGTGGAGGCGGTCGAGCGGGACGACGTGGGTACCGGGGGACAGTTCCGTCATGCCGTAGGCCTGGCCGATCGGGGGCAGCCCGAGCCGTTCGGAGCAGGCGCGGGCGAGAGCCGCGTCCAGCGGGGCGGCGGCGCTGATGACGTACTTCAGCGAGGAGAGGTCGTAGCGGGCGACCGCCGGGTGCTTGGCGAGGGCGAGGACGATCGGCGGGGCGACGTACAGGCCGGTGATGCGGTGGTTCTCGATGGCGGCGAGGAAGGTCTCCAGGTCGAAGCGGGGCAGCACGACCACCGTGGCGCCCTTGCGCAGCGGCGCGTTCATCAGGGCGGTGAGGCCGTAGATGTGGAAGAACGGCAGGACGGCGAGGATGCGCTCGTCCGTTCCGGTCGGGACGGCGGGCTCCAGCTGGGCCAGGTTGGTGGCGATCTGCCGGTGGGTGAGCATCACACCCTTGGGGATGCCGGTGGTGCCGGAGGAGTACGGCAGCGCGGCGATGTCCTCGGCCGGGTCGATGGCGAGCCGTGGCTCGGGCGCGGCGGTGGCGAGCATGTCGGTCAGGGACCGGTGCCCGGGCGCGCTGTCGCACACGAAGATCTCCCGTATGCCGCCGACCAGTTCGGCGGCGCGCCGGGCCGTCTCCAGCAGCGGTGAGACCGTGACGATCCAGTGGGCGCCGCTGTCGCCGAGCTGCCCCGCGAACTCCTCGGCGGTGGCGAGCGGGTGCGCCGTGGTGACGGAGGCACCCGCGCGCGTGGCCGCGTAGAAGGCGGCCGGGAAGGCGATGGTGTTGGGGCTGTGCAGGGCGAGGACGTCGCCCTTGCGGACGCCCGCGTCGGCGAGTCCGGCGGCGATCCGCCGGTGGAACCGGTCCACCTGCTGGTACGTGAGCGTGGTGCCGTCCGTGCCGTCGATCAGTGCGGGGCGCTCGCCGAAGCCGGCGGCGTGGCCCAGGACGGCCTCGTGGATGGGGAGTTCCACGGGCGGAACGTCTGCGTACTCGCTGCGGAACACGGTTCCTCCAGTGCGGTCGCGGTCGCCTAGTAGGACTTCGGCAGGCCCAGGGTCTGGTGGGAGACGTAGTTGAGAATCATCTCCCGGCTCACCGGAGCAATACGAGCCACGCGCGCGGCCGTTATCAACGAGGCGAGCCCGAACTCGCGGGTGAGCCCGTTGCCGCCGAGGGTGTGCACGGCCTGGTCGACGGCCTTCACGCAGGCCTCCCCGGCCGCGTACTTGGCCATGTTGGCGGCCTCGCCCGCGCCGATGTCGTCGCCGGCGTCGTAGAGGTGGGCCGCCTTCTGCATCATCAGCCGGGCCAGCTCCAGGTCGATGTGCGCCTGCGCCAGCGGGTGGGCGATGGCCTGGTGGGCGCCGATGGGGGTCTTCCAGACGGTGCGGTCGCGGGCGTACTCGATCGCCTTGGCGAGCGCGTACCGGCCCATCCCGATGGCGAAGGCGGCGGTCATGATGCGCTCGGGATTGAGTCCGGCGAACAGCTGCAGCAGGCCGGCGTCCTCTCCCCCACTGCCGAAAGCGTGGGAGGTGCCCCCGCCGACGAGCGCGTCGGCGGGCAGCCGTACGTCGTCCAGGACCAGCTCGAACTGCTTCTCGGCGGCGTTGAGCTCCATGTCGATCGGCCGCTTCTGGAAGCCCTCGGCGTCCGTCGGGACGATGAACAGGCAGGGCTTGAGGCGTCCGGTGCGGGCGTCCTCGGTGCGGCCGACGATCAGGACGGCGTCCGCGATGTCGACACCCGAGATGAACACCTTGCGGCCGGTGAGCAGCCAGTCGGTGCCGTCACGGCGGGCGGTGGTGGTGATGCGGTGGCTGTTGGAGCCGGCGTCGGGTTCGGTGATGCCGAAGGCCATGAGGCGGGTCCCGTCGGCGATCCCGGGGAGCCAGGCCTGCTTCTGGGCCTCGGTGCCGAAGCGGGAGATCACGGTTCCGCAGATGGCGGGGGAGACGACGAGCATGAGGAGGGGGGAGCCTGTCGCGCCCAGCTCCTCCAGGACTATGGACAGTTCGGCGATGCCGCCGCCTCCGCCGCCGTACGCCTCCGGCAGGCTGACGCCGAGGTAGCCGAGCTTGCCGGCTTCGGACCAGAGTTCGGCGGGGGGCTTGCCTTCGGCGACGGCCTGGACGAGATAGTCGCGGCCGTAGCGCCTGCCGAGGGCGGCCACCGCCGAGCGGAGGGCTTGGTGCTCTTCGGTTTCGATGACGGGAGACATGGGGCTCCTAAGAAGAGGTTTCCTGCACTACGGCGAGCAACATCCCCGGTTCCACCTGCTGGCCGGTCCTGGCGTGCAGCGCGGTCAGCGTTCCCGCGACCGGCGCCGAGATCTGGTGCTGCATCTTCATCGCCTCCAGCCAGATCAGCGGCCGGCCCGCCTCGACGGTCGCCCCTTCCGTGAGGCCGTCGGCGACCCGTACGACCGTTCCCGGCATCGGAGCCACCAGGGAACCCGGTGCGAGCTGGGCGGTGGGGTCGGGGAAGCGGGGCAGGGCGGTGAGGTGGGTGGAGTTGACGTACACCTCGTCGCCGTACCGCGCGACCTCGAACGTCCGCCGCACGCCGTCCACTTCGAGGACGACCCTGCGCGCGTCGGCGTGCACGACCCGCACCCCGTCCGCCGCCGGCCCGACCCGGGTGTGCCGGTAGCGGACCTCGTGCTCCTCGCCCGCCAGCTCGTACCGCTTGACCTGCGGCTGCGAGGGCAGGTTGCGCCAGCCGCCGAAGCGGGAGCGGCCGTGGGCGTCGGCGAGGGCGGCGGCCAGCGGGGCGTACGGGTCCGAAGCGGACTCGGTGAGGCCGGCGAGGTGGCGGTCGTAGAAGCCGGTGTCCATGCGGCCGCTCGTGAACTCCGGATGCCGCAGCGAGCGCACCAGCAGGTCCCGGTTGGTGACCGGGCCGTGGAGCTCCGCCCGCTCCAGCGCGCCCGCGAGCCTGCGGATCGCCTCCGCGCGGGTGGGCGCGTGGGCGACGACCTTGGCGAGCATGGGGTCGTAGTGGACGCCGATGGTGTCGCCCCCGCCGTATCCGGTGTCGAGGCGGACGCCGGAGGGTACGGCGAGGCGGTGCAGGGCGCCGGTCTGCGGGGCCCAGTCGCGGGCGGGGTCCTCGGCGTACAGGCGGGCCTCGATCGCGTGGCCACGCGCGCGTGGCGGGTCCTTCGCCAGGGCGTGGCCCTCCGCGACGCGGATCTGCTCGGCGACCAGGTCGACGCCGAACACCTCCTCCGTCACGGGGTGTTCGACCTGGAGGCGGGTGTTCATCTCCAGGAAGTGCGCGCGGCCGTCGGCGACCAGGAACTCGACGGTGCCGGCGCCGACGTAGGAGACGGCGCGCGCGGCGCGTACGGCCAGCGCGTACAGCTCCCCCGTGAGCCGCTCGGAGAGCCCGGGCGCCGGGGCCTCCTCGACGACCTTCTGGTGGCGGCGCTGGAGGGAGCAGTCCCGGGTGCCGAGCGGCCAGACCGTGCCGTGGGTGTCGGCGAGGACCTGCACCTCGACGTGCCGGCCGTGCTCCAGGTACGGCTCGACGAAGACCTCGCCGTCGCCGAAGGCGCTCGCGGCCTCGGCGCGTGCGGCCTGCAGTGCGGCGCTCAGCTCCTCCAGGCGGCGCACGATCCGCATTCCGCGGCCGCCGCCGCCGGCGGCCGCCTTCACCAGCACCGGCAGGTCTGCCTCCGTGACCTCGGCCGCGGCGAGGGGCGCGATCCCCATCAGTTCCTTGGCGCGTGTCTTGGACGCCATCGCCTCGATGGCCTCGGGGGACGGGCCGATCCAGGTCAGGCCGGCGTCGAGGACGGCACGGGCGAAGCCGGGGTTCTCGGAGAGGAAGCCGTAGCCGGGGTGCACGGCGTCCGCGCCGGCGGACAGGGCCGCCTTCACGATCAGTTCGCCGCGCAGATACGTCTCGGCGGGTGCCGCCCCCGGCAGTCGTACCGCCGTGTCGGCCACGCGCGCGTGGAGCACGTTCTCGTCGGCGTCCGAGTGCACGGCGACCGTGCGGATCCCCAACTCACCGCAGGTGCGGAAGATCCGGCAGGCGATCTCGCCCCGGTTGGCGACCAACAGAGTCTGGATCATGGACCTCACATCCGGAAGACGCCGAAGCCGCCACGCGCGCCCTCGTAGGGCGCGGTGTGCAGGGCGGACAGGCACAGGCCGAGGACGGTGCGGGTGTCGCGCGGGTCGATGACGCCGTCGTCGTACAGCCGCCCGGACAGGAACATCGGCAGCGATTCGGACTCGATCTGCTGCTCCACCATCGCGCGCAGGGCGGCGTCGGCGTCCTCGTCGTACGGCTGCCCCTTCGCCGCCGCCGACTGCCGGGCGACGATCGACAGCACACCGGCGAGCTGTTGCGGGCCCATGACGGCCGACTTGGCACTGGGCCAGGCGAAGAGGAAGCGCGGGTCGTACGCCCGCCCGCACATGCCGTAGTGCCCGGCGCCGTACGACGCGCCCATGAGAACGGACAGGTGCGGGACGCGGCTGTTGCTGACCGCGTTGATCATCATCGCGCCGTGCTTGATGATCCCGCCCTGCTCGTACTCCTTGCCGACCATGTAGCCGGTGGTGTTGTGCAGGAACAGCAGCGGGATGTCGCGCTGGTTGGCGAGCTGGATGAACTGGGCGGCCTTCTGCGACTCCGCGCTGAACAGGACGCCCTGGGCGTTGGCGAGGATCCCCACCGGGTATCCGTGCAGGGCGGCCCAGCCGGTCACGAGGCTGGTGCCGTACAGCGGCTTGAACTCGTCGAAGTCGGAGGCGTCGACGATCCGGGCGACGACCTCGCGCGGGTCGAAGGGGGTCTTCAGGTCGCCGGGAACGATTCCCAGCAGCTCCTCCGGGTCGTACTTCGGCGGCTCGGCGGGGCCGGGGTCCGGGTACGCCTTGCGGTGGTTGAGCCGGGCCACCACCCTGCGCGCCTGCCGCAGCGCGTCCGGCTCGTCGACGGCGAAGTAGTCGGCGAGGCCCGACACGCGCGCGTGCATCTCCGCGCCGCCCAGGGACTCGTCGTCGCTCTCCTCGCCGGTGGCCATCTTCACCAGCGGCGGACCGCCGAGGAAGACCTTCGCCCGCTCCTTGACCATGATCACGTGGTCGGACATGCCCGGGACGTAGGCGCCGCCGGCGGTGGAGTTGCCGAAGACGACCGCGACGGTCGGGATGCCGGCGGCGGACAACCGGGTCAGGTCCCGGAAGATGGCGCCGCCCGGGATGAAGATCTCCTTCTGGGAGGGCAGATCGGCCCCGCCCGACTCCACCAGGCTGATGCAGGGCAGCCGGTTGGCGAGGGCGATGTCGTTGGCGCGCAGGGCCTTCTTCAGGCTCCACGGGTTGCTCGCACCACCACGCACGGTCGGGTCGTTGGCGGTGATCAGGCACTCCACGCCCGCGACGACCCCGATGCCGGTGACGAGCGAGGCGCCGACGGTGTGGTCGCTGCCCCAAGCGGCGAGCGGGGACAGCTCCAGGAAGGGCGTGTCCGGGTCGAGCAGCAGCTCGATGCGCTCACGGGCGAGCAGTTTGCCCCGCTCGCGGTGCCGCTGGACGTACTTCTCGCCCCCGCCCGCGAGCGCCTTGGCGTGCTCGGCCTCGAGAGCGGCTAGCTTGGCGAGCATGGCCTCGCGGTTGGCCCGGTGGTCGGGGCCGCCGGGGTCCACGGCCGAGGTCAGGGTGGTCACAGCAGGGCCTCCGGGATGTCCAGGTGGCGGGAGCGCAGCCATTCGCCGAGGGCCTTGGCCTGCGGGTCGAAGCGGGCCTGCGCGGCGACGCCCGCGCCGAGGATGCCCTCGACCACGAAGTTGACCGCGCGGAGGTTCGGCAGCACATGCCGGGTGACGGGCAGGTCCCCGCTCTCCGGGATCAGCTGCCGGAACCTTTCGGCGGTCAGCTCGTGCGCGAGCCACCGCCAGGCCTCGTCGGTGCGGACCCAGACGCCGACGTTGGCGCTGCCGCCCTTGTCCCCGCTGCGCGCCCCGGCGATCAGGCCGAGGGGGGCGCGCCGGGTCGGGCCGGCGGGCAGGGGCTCGGGCAGGGGCGGCGGCGGTACGTCGTCCAGGGGCCGGGTGTCCTGGGGCGGGGGCACAGGGACGCGGCGTCCGTCGTCGAGTACGGCCATGTGGTCGACGGCACCATGGGGTACGGCCACAGCCTCGAAGACCCCGTAGGGAGCGCCCTTCCCCGGTGGGGACAGCACATGGAAGCCCGGGTAACTGGCCAGCGCCAGCTCCACGGCGGCCCCGGTCAGCGCCCGTCCGACGAGCCGCTCGTCCGGATCCCGTACGACGAGCCGCAGCAGGGCGCTCGCCGTCTCCTCGGTGTCGGCGTCCGCCCGGTCGGTGCGCACGAGCTCCCAACGGATCTCGGCCGGAGCCGGCTCGGCGAGCGCGTCGGAGAGCTGCTCGCGCACCAGGCCGGCCTTGGCCTCGATGTCGAGCCCGGTGAGGACGAAGACGACCTCGTTGCGGAAGCCGCCGAGCCGGTTGAGCCCGGCCTTCAGCGTCGGCGGCGGCGCCTCCCCGCGCACCCCCTCGATCCGCACCCGGTCCGGCCCGTCCTGGCTCAGCCGTACGGTGTCCAGCCGGGCGGTGACATCGGGCCCGGCGTACCGGCCGCCACCGGTCTCGTACAGCAGCTGGGCGGTGACCGTGCCGACGTCGACCAGGCCGCCGGTGCCGGGGTGCTTGGTGACGACGCTGCTGCCGTCGGCGTGGATCTCGGCGAGCGGGAAGCCGGGCCGGCGTACGTCCCCCTCCCGGAAGAACGCGTAGTTCCCGCCGGTGGCCTGCGTCCCGCACTCCAGCACATGGCCGGCGACGACGGCCCCCGCGAGCCGGTCGTGGTCCTCGGGGCCCCAGCCGAAGTGGGCGGCGGCCGGCCCGGTGACCAGGGCGGCGTCGGTCACCCGCCCGGTGACGACGATGTCCGCGCCGGCCCGCAGGCACGCGGCGATGCCGAAGCCGCCGAGGTAGGCGTGGGCGGCGAGGGCGCCGGGGTGCGCGGCGGTGAGGTCGTCGCCCTCGACGTGGGCGACGCGGACGGGGACACCGAGCCGTTCCGCCACCCGCCGTACGGCACCGGCGAGTCCGGCCGGGTTGAGGCCGCCCGCGTTGGTGACGATCTTGACCCCGCGTTCGTGGGCGGTGGCGAGGCAGTCCTCCAGCTGGCGCAGGAAGGTACGGGCGTAACCGGCGCCGGGGTCCTTCAGCCGGTCGCGGGCGAGGATCAGCATGGTGAGTTCGGCCAGGTAGTCGCCGGTGAGGACGTCGACCTCGCCGCCGGTGAGCATCTCGCGCAGGGCGTCGAACCGGTCGCCGTAGAAGCCGGAGAAGTTGCCGATGCGCAGCGGGTTCACCGCTCGGCCCCCTTCGGCGGGCGGCCGCTGCCGGGCGGGCCCGCGAAGGCCTGCGCGATGTCCAGCCAGCGGTCGGCGTCCGGGCCGACGGCGGTCAGGGCGAGGTCGGCCCGGTGGGCGCGCTGGGTGACGAGGAGGCAGAAGTCCAGGGCGGGTCCGGTGACCCG
Source organism: Streptomyces sp. NPDC046759 (assembly GCF_040645475.1). NCBI lineage: Bacteria > Bacillati > Actinomycetota > Actinomycetes > Kitasatosporales > Streptomycetaceae > Streptomyces > Streptomyces sp. NPDC046759. The sequence continues at coordinate 52,391 of NZ_JBEYYJ010000027.1, forward strand.
CTGGGGGGCGTCTTCGGGGCCGTACACCCACAACGCGCCCGAAGGAGCCGTCAGTTCCACCCGGAACTCCTCGCCGGGCGGCGTGAGGCCGTGGACGGTGCAGGCGAAGTCGCGCGTCCGCACCCCGAGTCGCGCCACGTGCCGGATCCGGTCGGTGGGCGGGCGCACCACGCCCAGGGCGTCGGCGATGTCCAGGCCGTGCGCCCAGGTCTCCATGAGGCGGGCGGTGGCCATGGAGGCGGCCGACATGGGCGGCCCGTACCAGGGGAAACGGGCGCCCGGTGGCGCGCTGCGCAATGCCCGGCCGAGGGCTTCGCGCCCCGTGCGCCAGCTCCGCAGCAGCTCGGCGGGCGCGAGCCGGGCGCCGTCGTCGGCGCCCTCGTCGACGAACGAGCCGGGGGCGGCGAGCGCCTTCTCGACCAGCGCGGCGAAGGCGTCGGCATCGGTGACGGCCAGCAGGGCCGAGCGGTCGGTCCAGGCGAGGTGGGCGATCTGGTGGGCGAGGGTCCAGCCGGGCGCGGGTGTGGCGAGCGTCCACTGCGCGGGGCTCAAGTCGGCGACCAGCTGGTCGAGTTCGTCGCTCTCGGCGCGCAGGTCGTCGATGACGGGCGTCGGGTCGGCCATGGGGCGAGCATGGCAGCGGCCCAAGAAACAATCAAGCATGCTTGCATGATTTGTTGCCGGCCGGGCCGGCGACGTTCGACGGGGGACGGTCCGGCCCCTGTCCCGTGGCTCGTTCCGGCCGGTCAGACCGCTTCCACCGGTGGGTACACCGGCTCCCAGCGCGCCGCCCGGACCGCCGCTCCGGCATCACCGACGTCGGACCGGGCGACGCCCTCCTCCACCGCCGTACGGACGACCGCCACGGCGACCGCTTCGGAGGTGCCGCGCAGGTCGCGGACGGGCGGGAGGACCGGGGCGTTCAGACGGGACACGTCCGAGTCGTCCGTCCGGCGCGCCACCGCGTCGGCCGCCGCGCGGAGCATGCGGTCGGTGATCCGGGAGGCCCGGGCGACGATCGCGCCGAGGCCGAGACCCGGGAAGACCAGGGCGTTGTTGGCCTGGCCGATCTCGTACGTCGCCCCGTCCCGCTCGACCGGGCCGAAAGGGCTGCCGGTGGCGACCAGCGCCTTGCCGTCGGTCCAGTCGAGCAGGTCGGCGGGGGTGGCCTCGGCGAGGTCGGTGGGGTTGGACATCGGCAGGATGATCGGCCGCTCGGTGTGGGCGGCGAGCTCGCGGACGATCTCCTCGGTGAAGGCGCCGCTCTGGCCGGAGGTGCCGATGAGGACGGTCGGCCGGACCCGCCGGACCACCTCGTCGAGCGGAACTCCGGGCAGGCTGTCGTCGCGCCGCCAGTCGCCGGCCTCGTCCGCCGGGCGGGCGTAGGGCCGCTGGAAGTCGCGGAGGCTGTCGCCCTGGTCGTCGGTGAGGAGCCCGTAGCGGTCGACGCACCAGAACCGTGCGGTGGCCTCGGCCGCGGACAGGCCGTCGGCGACCAGGGCGTCCCGCAACTGGTCGGCGACGCCGATGCCGGCCGTACCGGCGCCGAAGACGACGATCCGGTGTTCGGGCAGCGGCACGCCGGCGGCGCGCGCACCCGACAGCACTGCGGCGAGGTTGACGGCGCCGGTGCCCTGGATGTCGTCGTTGAACGTGCACACCTGGTCGCGGTAACGGTCCAGGATCCGGCGGGCGTTGGCGGTGCCGAAGTCCTCCCAGTGCAGCAGGGCGTGGGGGAAGAGCCTGCTCGCGGTGGTGACGTAGGCGTCGATGAAGGCGTCGTAGGTGTCGCGGTCGACGCGGGGGTGCCGGTTGCCGAGGTAGAGGGGGTTGTCGAGGAGTTCCTGGCGATTGGTGCCGACGTCGAGCATGACCGGCAGGGTGCGGCGCGGGTCGATGCCGGCGGCGGCCGTGTAGACGGCGAGCTTGCCGACGGCGATGTCGATGCCGCCCACGCCCCAGTCGCCGATGCCGAGGATGCCCTCGCCGTCCGTGGCCACGATCAGGTCGACGTCGTCGGCGCCGAGACCGCCGGCGCGCAGGGAGCACTCGATGTCGCCGGGGGCGTCCACGGAGAGATAGACGCCGCGCGGGCGGCGGTACTCGTTGCTGTAACGGCGGATGGCCGTACCCACGGTCGGGGTGTAGACGATGGGCAGCATCTCCTCGAGGTGGTCGCCGACGAGCCGGTAGAAGAGCGCCTCGTTGCGGTCGTGCAGGCCGGCCAGATTGACGTTCTTGGCCAGGTCGCTGGGCTGTCCCCGGTACTGGCTGTACGCGCGCTCCACCTGCTCGTCCTGGGTGAGGACGTGCGGCGGGATCAGGCCGACCAGGTCCAGCGCCCGGCGCTCGGCCTCCGTGAACGCCGTGCCGCGGTTGATCCGGGGGTCGGCGAGGACGGCCCGGCCGCGGGCGGAGATCTTCAGCGTGCTGGGGGTGGTGGCGCGCGCGTCGGTCATGAGGTCCGCCTTTCCCGCCGGCAATGGCCCATTCAGGAGTCTGGCGGAGAACCGGGGCATCCGCAGGCGGAGACGCCGGGCGAGGGCCGGGAGCGCCATGGGGCCCCTCGGGTGACCGGACGCAGCGGGTGCTCGCGAGCGCACGGCCACCCGGCGACGACCAGCCGCGGCCGCGCCCCGGGGACACGCCCGTCGGACAGTACGGCCGGGGGGCGTGGGCGTCGCACCGGTCCGCGGCCGGGATCCAGCCGAGCCGTCCCCCGGCGCGGGTGCCCGTCGGCCGGGGGACGCAGCCGCGTGGCGGGCCGTTGGCCGGCGCCCGGGCGCCGCGGACCGCTGTGGGGGTACGGCCGCGCCGCGGGAGCCGGAGCCGCACGTACGGGCCCGGGGGCCGAGGCAGGCAAGCCGGAGCCGCCGACCGGGCGTGCGGGGATCCCCTCGGCCCTGCCGGGCACGTCCCGCCGTCGGCGACGGCCTCCCTTGCGGATCACCGCTGTGCCGCGATCGGTGCGTCAGGCCTCCGGGGCCCTCTCCACGCGGGCGCTGCCCCGGCCCACCTGGGTGCGGACCGCGCCGATGCTCGCCGCGATGACCAGGGCGATGGCGCCTGCCTCCGGGAGGGACAGGGACTGGCCGAGGATCAGGAAGCCGGCCGTGGCCGCGATCGCCGGTTCCAGGCTCATCAGGATCGCGAACGTGGAGGCGGGCAGCCGGCGCAGGGCCAGGAGTTCAAGGGTGTAGGGCAGGACGGAGGAGAGCAAGGCCACCGCCGAGCCGAGGGCGATGGTCATGGGGTCCAGGAGGCGGGATCCGGCCGCGACCATGCCGATGGGGAGGAAGAGCAGGGCCGCCACCGCCATGGCCAGGGCCAGGCCGTCGGCCTGGGGAAAGCGGCGGCCCGTACGGGCGCTGAAGAGAATGTAGACCGCCCACATGGCGCCGGCGCCCAGGGCGAAAGCGACACCTGTGGGGTCCAGATTGCTGAAGCCTCCGCCGCCCAGCAGGAAGACGCCCAGCAGGGCCAGGCCCGCCCACAGCGCGTTGATCGCGCGGCGGGAGGTCAGGACGGACAGGGCCAGGGGACCGAGGACTTCGAGGGTGACGGCCGGGCCGAGCGGGATGCGGGCCACCGCCTCGTAGAAGAGGCCGTTCATCGCGCCCATGGCGATGCCGAAGGCGGTCACCGTGCCCCAGTCGGCGCGCGAGTGGCCGCGCAGCCGGGGGCGGCAGACCACGAGGAGGACCACCGCCGCCGCGAGCAGCCGCAAGGTCACGACGCCCGGCGCGCCGGCCCGGGGCATCAGGGTCACCGCGAGGGCGCCGCCGAACTGGACCGAGATGCCGCCGGACAGGACCAGTCCGACCGGGCCGAGGGAGCCGAAGCGGCGCGGGCCTCGGGCGGGGGTGACCGGGGCATGCGTGGCAGTGCTGGAGGTGGCGGTCACGGGCGGTCCTGTGGCTTGATCGGGTTCGTTCATCGCGATGTACTACCAGGTCCAGAGTAATGGACTCCGACAGGGGCGTGAACCCTTTACGCAACTGTCCCACATGCTGACACCGGCCGCCGCCCGGTATCGGCTCATATGCCCGGCCAGGCCTCCTCATCACGGAAGAGGGGACGGCCGTCGGGCAGGTACGAGGACTCATGGCCGTAGGCCTCGTACCCGTGGCCGTAGCCATAGCCGTAGCCATCTCCGTATCCCGTTCCGTATCCCGTTCCGTGCGCCGGAGCCCCTGTCCGCTGTACCGGCGCCGGCGTCCGCCGGTCCTCCCACGGCGGCATGCGCAGCTCGCCCGTGTCCGTCACCGCGTTGTTCTGCGAGCCGTGCAACCTGGCGTAGGCACCGCCCCGGGCGAGAAGGTCCTCGTGGCGGCCGGTCTCCACGATGCGGCCCCGGTCCACGACGAGGATGCGGTCGGCGTCGGGGGCGTCGTACGGCCGGTCATTGAGTTCTCTTATGAACCGCTTCCCCGTCCAGCGCCTGGGCCAGCACCTCCGCCAGATGCCGGCCCCGCACGCCGGCCAGCTGCTCCAGCTGGGTGCGGCAGGAGAACCCGTCGGCCAGGATCACCGTGTCCGCGCAGGCCTGCCGCACCGCCGGCAGGAGCTGTTCCTCCGCGCAGGCCCTCGACACCTCGAAGTGCCCTTTCTCGAAGCCGAAGTTGCCCGCGAGTCCGCAGCAGCCGCCGCTCAGCTCGCCGGTCAGGCCCGCGGCCTCGCGCAGCCGGCGGTCGGGGGCCTCGCCGAGCACCGCGTGCTGGTGGCAGTGGGTCTGGCCGGCGACCGGGCGGTCCACGGCGGGCGGGGTCCAGTACGGGGCGTGCCGCTCCAGGGCTTCGGCGAACGTCACCACTGCGGAGGCGAGCCGCGCCGCCCGCGGGTCGTCGTGCAGCAGCTCGGGCAGGTCGGTGCGCAGGGCCGCCGCACAGCTCGGTTCCAGGACGACGACCGGGGCCCCGGCCCGCAGCACCGGTTCCATCAGGTCCAGCGTGCGGCGCAGCACCCTGCGGGCGTGGTCGAGCTGGCCGGTGGAGAGGTAGGTGAGGCCGCAGCAGACCCGGGAGCGGCGGGCGGTGAGCAGGGCGGTCGCCGACCTGGTCCTGCCGTCGCCGATCCCTCCCGAGCGCAGCAGCAGCGTCGGCGGCAGCGCCACCCGCAGACCGGCGGCCTCCAGCACCCGGACGGCGGCCCGGCCGACGGCCGGGGACAGATACTCGGTGAAGGTGTCCGGCCACAGCACGACCGACTCGCCCGTGTGCCGGGCCGGTTTCCGCCCGCGCCACCACCCCGAGAACGTCCGCGTCGCCAGCCGGGGAATCCCCCGCTCGGGCGCGATCCCGGCCAGCCGTGCGCCTATGCCGGCCAACGGCCGTACGGCGGCGAGGGCGTTGAGCAGCCGGGCCGTACGCGTGGCGGCCACCCAGCGCAGCCACTGCGGCAGCCGGCCCATGCTGAGGTGCGCGGCGGGGCGGCGCCGGCCGGCGTAGTGGTGGTGCAGGAACTCCGCCTTGTAGGTGGCCATGTCGACGCCGACCGGGCAGTCGGAGCGGCAGCCCTTGCAGGACAGGCACAGATCGAGGGCGTCGCGGACCTCCGTCGAACGCCAGCCGTCGGTGAGGAGTTCGCCGGCCAGCATCTCGTGCAGCAGCCGGGCCCGGCCGCGGGTGGAGTGCTCCTCCTCGCCGGTGGCCCGGAAGGACGGGCACATCACGGCGGGGCCGGCCGCCGTGGTCGTACGGCACTTGGCGACGCCGACGCAGCGGCGGACGGCCGCGCGGAAGTCGCCGCCGTCGGCCGGGTAGCCGAAGGCCACGTCGACGGGTCCCGTCGGCAGGACGGAGAAGCGGAGGCCGGCGTCGAGCGGGGCCGGGCGGACCAGCATGCCGGGGTTGAGCAGGTCGTCCGGGTCCCACACCGCCTTGGCCCGCTCGAAGAGCCGGACGGTCTCCGTGCCGTACATGCGCGGCAGCAGCTCCGCGCGGGCCTGCCCGTCGCCGTGCTCCCCGGACAGCGAGCCGCCGTGCACCACCACCAGGTCGGCCAGTTCCTCGGAGAAGCGGCGGAAGCGGCCGACGCCTGCCTCGGTGAGCAGGTCGAAGTCGATGCGGACATGGATGCAGCCGTCGCCGAAGTGGCCGTACGGCGTGCCGCGCAGTCCGTGCGCCGCCAGCAGCGCGCGGAAGTCCCGCAGATAGGCACCGAGCCGGGCGGGCGGCACCGCGCAGTCCTCCCAGCCGGGCCAGGCCTCACTGCCGTCGGGCATGCGGGTGGCCGTGCCGCTCGCGTCCTCGCGGATGCGCCACAGGGTCCGCTGGGCGGCCGCATCCGTCACGACCAGCGAGTCGAGCACGTCGGCGGCGCGGACGATCGCCTCGGCACGCGCGCGTGCCTCGGCCGCCGACTCACCGCCGGTCTCCACGAACAGCCAGGCACCTCCCCCGGGCAGCACGGCAGGCGCGCGCACCAGGTCGGCCGCCATGCCCTCGACCGTCAGCGGGCCGAGCGGCAGCAGCCCGGCGGCGGCCTCGGCCGCGGCGCTCTCGTCGCCGTACGCCAGCACGGCCAGGGCACGGGCGCGCGGGGCCTCCACCAGCCGTACGACCGCCTCGGTGAGGATGCCGAGGGTGCCCTCGGAACCGCAGAAGGAGCGGGCGACATCGGCGCCCTTCTCGGGCAGCAGCGCGTCCAGCGCGTACCCGGAGATCCGGCGGGGCAGATCCGGGAACCCCGTGCGCAGCCGGGCCAGTTCGCTCTGTGCCAGTGCGCGCAGCCCCTCGGGCGCGCCCGCCCAGCCCTGCCCGAGGCGCAGCCGGTCGCCACGCGCGGTGAGGACGGACAGCTCCCGCACGCTGTCCGCGGTCGTCCCCCAGGCCACCGAGTGCGCGCCGCAGGAATTGTTGCCGATCATCCCGCCGAGCGTGCACCGGCCGTGCGTGGACGGATCCGGGCCGAACCGCAGGCCGTGTGGGGCAGCGGCCTCCTGGAGCCGGTCCAGGACCAGCCCCGGCTGGACGACGGCCGTACGGGTGAGCGGGTCCAGCTCCAGCAGGCCGTCCATGTGCCGGGTGAAGTCCAGCACCACGCCCGTGCCGGTCGCCTGCCCGGCGATCGACGTGCCCCCGCCGCGCGCCACCACCGGCACCCCGCGCGCCCGGCAGACCTCCAGCGCGGCGGCCACGTCGTCGGCGTCCGCGGGGGCCACGACGCCCAGCGGGACACGCCGGTAGTTGGACGCGTCCATGGTGAACAGCGCCCGGGAGGTGGTGTCGAAGCCGACGTCGCCCCGGACGACCCTGCGCAGTTCGCCGGCAAGATCTGTCATGCGTCCAGGATGCATCCGCTCACGCTCAGTCACGGAGACTTTTCCACAGCCCCGCCCCTTTCGTCGTATCAATTCACAAGTCCACGCGTCGATGATCTCGTCTCATCGGACGGACACGGTTACGTCCGGTTTCGCCCACCGGATACCCTCCGAGTCGTGGCCGACATCCAGATCCCCGCTGACATCAAGCCCGCCGACGGACGTTTCGGCGCGGGCCCCTCCAAGGTGCGTACCGAGGCACTGGAGGCGCTCGCCGCCACCGGTTCGTCCCTCATGGGCACCTCCCACCGCCAGGCCCCCGTCAAGAACCTGGTGGGCCAGGTCCGCGAAGGCATCAGCTCCCTGTTCTCGCTGCCCGAGGGCTACGAGGTGATCCTCGGCAACGGCGGCTCGACCGCCTTCTGGGACATCGCCACCCACGGTCTGATCGAGAACAAGTCGCAGCACCTGAACTTCGGCGAGTTCTCCTCCAAGTTCGCCAAGGCCGCCAAGCTCGCCCCCTGGCTGGCCGAGCCGACGGTCATCGCCTCCGACCCCGGCACCCACCCGGAGCCGCAGGCCGAGGCGGGCGTCGACGTCTACGCCTTCACCCACAACGAGACCTCCACCGGTGTCGCCATGCCGATCAAGCGCGTGGCCGGCGCCGACGAGGGCGCGCTGGTCCTGGTGGACGCCACCTCCGGCGCGGGCGGCCTCCCGGTCGACGTCACCGAGACCGACGTCTACTACTTCGCGCCGCAGAAGTCCTTCGCCTCCGACGGCGGCCTGTGGATCGGCGTCTTCTCCCCGGCCGCGATCGAACGCGCCGAGCGCATCCACGCGAGCGGCCGCCACGTCCCGGAGTTCTTCTCCCTGCCCACCGCGATCGACAACTCCCGCAAGAACCAGACGTACAACACCCCGGCCCTCGCCACCCTCTTCCTGCTGAACGAGCAGCTGGAGTGGCTCAACGGCCAGGGCGGCCTCGCCTGGTCGACGGCGCGCACCAAGGACTCCTCGACCCGCCTGTACTCCTGGGCGGAGGAGTCCAAGTACGCCACCCCGTTCGTCGCCGACCCGGCCAAGCGTTCGCAGGTCATCGGCACGATCGACTTCTCCGACGAGATCGACGCGGCCGCCGTCGCCAAGGTGCTGCGCGCCAACGGCGTCGTCGACACCGAGCCGTACCGCAAGCTCGGCCGCAACCAGCTGCGCATCGCGATGTTCCCGGCGATCGACCCGGCGGACGTCGAGGCCCTGACGAAGTGCGTCGACCACGTCATCGAACGGCTCTGACCTCGCGCACGGACCGTTGAAGGGCGCCCGGTGCGACAGGCACCGGGCGCCCTCTCGTACGGTTCAGCTGCGGCGCCGCAGCCGCCGCAGCCCGAACAGGACCACCAGCCCGGCGGCCACCGCGGCGGCCCCGATCTTCAGAGCGCTGTCCCCGCCGGCGCCCGCGGCCGGGCTCCCGTTCGCCGACGGCGACTTGGCGGCGGGCCGGCCGGGCGCGTCCTTCGCCACGACCTCACTGTCCGCGCCCTCGCTGCTGTAGAGCAGTCTCGTTCCGTCGACCGAGTACGAGACGCCCTCCCCCTGCCCCTGCAGCGGCACGTCGAGCCGGCCCGCGCGCCTGATCCGGCCGCCGTTCCAGTCGTAGTAGATCCCGCCCAGGTAGCCGCGCACGGCGAGCTGTCGCCCGTCCGGCGAGAAGGCCGCGTCGGTGGCCCAGAGGTCGACGGGGGCGATCGGCCGGAAGATGTTCGTGCCGGAGGTGGACAGGGTCGCCGGCCCCTCGTACAGGTGCCCGCCGTCCTCCTTCTTGTCGATGATGTAGACCCGCCCGGTCTTCGGGTGGACGACCAGCGACTCGGCGTCGCGCGGCCCGTTCGCGTACTTCACGACGTACTGCGTGGCGGTGACCGTCTGGTCCTTCAGCTGCTTCGGCTCGGGCAGCCGGTAGATCCACACGTAGGGCCACTTGCCGCCGAGGTTGTCGCCGATGTCGCCCAGGTAGATCTCGTCGTGCGGCCCGATCGAGATGGCCTCGACGTCGCGCGGGGCCCCGATGCCGTGCAGGGTGATCCGGGCGACCGTCTTCCCGGTGCGGCTGTCCACGGCGTAGATGTACGGCCCGTCGCCGCTGTCGTTGTGCGTCCAGTAGACGCCGGGGTGGAGGTGGGAGGCGGCGAGCCCGCTGGACTCGGTGATGCGCGGGTCCTTGAAGGTGAACCCCTGGTCCCCGTCGGAGGCGGAGGCGGAGGCGGAGGCGGAGGCGGGCAGCGCGCAGGCCCCGGTGAGCAGCAACCCGGCGAGGACGGCGAACGATCGGCGCATGCCCCAAGCCTGCCATTGCCGCCGGGGGTTCGGCGGACGTGGTGGCCCTCACACTGCACCCGCGCGCGTGATCGTCCATGATGAGCGGATGCTCAGGTTCATGCCCGTAGGCGACTCCATGACGATCGGCAGCGCGGGCGAACACACCTGGCGTCACCGGCTGTGGCGGCACCTGTGCACGGCGTACGACGGCCCGTTCACCTTCGTCGGCCCGCGCGAGACGCTGTACGACAAGCTGGCCGACGCCCCCACCTCGCTCGCCTACGCCGACGCCGGCTTCCCCCGCGCCCACCTGGCCGGCTGGGGCGAGGGATGGCTGCACATGGCGCCGGTGATAGGCGAGACGGTGCGGCGGTACCGGGCGGACGTGCTGCTGGTCTCCCTGGGCCTGATCGACCTGGGTTTCTACACGAACGCCGAACAGACGGCGCAGAACGCGCGTGCGTTCATCGCGGGCGCCCGGGAGGCGAACCCGCGCATCCGCATGGTGCTGCTGCCGGTCATCCCCAACATCCGGGCCGAGGCGGACGCCCCCTTCGCCGCACAGGTGGACCTCTTCAACGTCCTGCTGGCGAAGTGCGTGGCCGACCTGGACGAGCCCCGCTCTACACTCCTGCTGGCTTCGCGGCCGGAGGGGTACGACATCCACACCGACACCTACGACGGCACGCACCCCAACGCGAGCGGGGAACACCGGATCGCGGCGGCCTTCGCGGGGGCGATGTGGGAGGCGTGGGGGGTCGGACAGGCGTACGTGGCGGGAACAGGTTGACCTGATTCCGGCGTGCCCCGGTCACCGTGCGTATCGTTGAACCGCGCGGCTGCACTCGTGCGTGGGGCAGCCGTGGAGGAGCGCCACGATGACCGTCCTTGAAGACAGGATCGAGATGGCCGAGGAGAGCGGCGAGCTGACTCTGGACGACCTGTTCGAGTCGCTCGAGCGGACCACCCCCGAGGGATACAAGGTCGACATCGTCGAGGGGGCCATCTTCATGTCGCCGCAGTGGGACACCCACTGGGAGATCATCGCCAACATCTACGACCAGTTGCGCACCAAGTACCCGCGCAGGCGCGTCAAGTCGGACGTCCGGATCGACTACCCGGGCCACCTCAACGGCTTCTGCTCCGACGTCACGCTCGTGACCGATGGTGCCGAGAAGACACCCAACGGCCTGTGGCAGTGCAAGGACGTCGAGTTCGTCGCGGAGGTCATCTCGAAGGGCACGGGACACAACGACTACGGCCCCAAGAAGACGGCCTACGCCACCGCCGAGGTGCCCGTCCACCTCGTCGCCGATCCCTACCAGGGCAAGTGCCACCTGTACAGCCAGCCGAAGGACGGCGAGTACCTCAGCGAACTGACGGTCGCCTTCGGAGCGGACGTCGACATGACCACGACCCCCCTCGGTCTCACCCTCAAGACCGACGAGTTCCCCGCGACTGACACCCCCCGAAAGCCCTTGCCTAGAGCGCACTTCAAGCCGTTGGCTGGGGAACCATGAAGTACACGCAGCTTGGACGCACGGGACTCAAGGTCAGTCGGCTCGTCCTCGGGACGATGAACTTCGGGCCGCAGACCGACGAAGCCGACAGCCACGCCATCATGGACGCGGCACTGGACACGGGCATCAACTTCTTCGACACCGCCAACGTGTACGGGTGGGGCGAGAACAAGGGCCGGACCGAGCGGATCATCGGCAACTGGTTCGCCAAGGGCGGCGAGCGCCGCGACAAGGTCGTCCTCGCCACCAAGGTCTACGGCAACATGGCCACCGACGGCCACGCCCCCTGGCCCAATCACGACAGGCTCTCCGCGCTGAACATCCGGCGCGCCGTGGACGCCAGCCTGAAGCGGCTGCAGACCGACTACATCGACCTCTACCAGTTCCACCACATCGACCGGAACACCCCGTTCGAGGAGATCTGGCAGGCCATCGACACCCTGGTCCAGCAGGGCAAGATCCTCTACGCGGGCTCCAGCAACTTCCCGGGCTACAAGATCGCCCAGGCCAACGAGATCGCCGCCCGCCGCGGCGGCACCATCGGCCTGGTCAGCGAGCAGTGCCTGTACAACCTCGCCGAGCGGCGCGCCGAGATGGAGGTCATCCCGGCCGCGCAGGACTACGGCCTCGGCGTCATCCCCTGGTCGCCGCTGCACGGAGGTCTGCTCGGCGGAATCATCAGGAAGGAGGTCCAGGGCGGCCGCCGCGCCACCGGCCGGGCCGCCGACACCCTCAAGGACCCCGCCGCCCGCGCCCAGGTCCAGGCGTACGAGGACCTGGTCGACAAGCACGGCCTGGAGCCGGGCGAGGTGGCCCTGGCCTGGCTGCTCACCCGCCCCGGCGTGACCGGCCCGATCGTCGGCCCGCGCACCGCCGAACAGCTGGAGTCGGCGATCCGGGCGGTCGGGCTGGAGCTGGGCGAGGAGCTGCTCGCCGGCCTGGACGAGGTCTTCCCCGGCCCCGGACCGTCGCCGGAGGCCTTCGCCTGGTGAGGGCGGCTCTCCTGACAGCTTCGTGAGGGGCGGCGCCCCGAAGGGACGCGGGGAACTGCACGACCGGCCACGACGGGTCCGCACCCGGCAGATCCGGCGCAGTTCCCCGCCGCTGTCCCGGCCACACCGCTATCGGACGGCCGCCGAAACAGCCACCACCACGAACATCAGCACAAGCACACCGGCCATGATCCGGTTTCGCGTCTTCGGGTCCACGTCATCGAGCGTAACCGGACCCGCCGAGCTGCCAGCGGGCGACCGCCTCGTACCGCGGCTGCTCCCCCGGCACCCCCGACCGGGGCAGGGTGCTGCGCACCAGCACCAGCTCGTCCACCGTCCAGGTGCTGCTGGTGAACCCGCGCAGCAGGTCGACGTACGGCCGTACGTCCACCGTGTCCCGGCTGCGCGCCACCGTCAGGTGGGCCTTGTAGCGCCGGTGCTCCCCCATCGGCACGCCCGCCTTCCGCGCCGCCGACTCGGCCCGGTCGGCCAGCAGCCGCATCGCCTCCACCTCGCCGTGGGCACCCGTCCACAGGGCCTTGCCGTGCCCGAACTGGCCGCCACCGGAGAGGGCCAGGGAGAAGGGGACCGTGCGGCGGGCCACGCGGTCCAGGCGGTCCGACAGGTCCGGTACGAGATCGTCGGTGACCTCGCCGTAGAAGGCGAGGGTGAAGTGCCAGCCCGGCCGGTTGGTCCAGCGCAGCCGGTCCGCACCGGGCAGCCGCTCCAACTCGGCGACTTCGGCGGCGAGTTCATCAACGACGTGCTCCGGGGGCAGCACCGCGGCGAAGAGTCTCATGCCTTCACCTTGGCAGACGCGGGCGGGCAGGATGGGCCCATGACGATCGCCATCCGAGAAGGCGTCCCGGACGACATCCCCGCGATGCTCGGCATGCTCGACAGCAGCGTGCAGTGGCTGGTCTCACAGGGGCGCACCGAGCAGTGGGGCACCCGGCCGCTGTCGGAGCACCGCGGCACGGTGAAGTCGGTCACCCGGTACATGGACGAGGGCACCACGTACATCGCCGAGATCGACGGCGTGCCGGCCGCCACCCTGACCCTCACGGACGCGCCCGGCGCCTGTCTGTCGCATCTGCCGTCCCCCGGCGAGCCCGAGCGGTACATCCACTGGCTCGCCTCCGACCGCCGCTTCGAGGGACGGGGTGCCGGCGCCGCCCTGCTCGCCCACGCGGCCGAGCAGACCCGGCGGGCCGGGGTCCGTCTGCTGCGGGTGGACTGCTACGCGGGCGGGGACGGCAGGCTGGTCGCCTACTACGAGGCCAACGGCTTCACCCCGACGGAGACCTACACCGCCGGCGAGCGCAACGACTGGCCGGGACAGGTGCTCGTCCGGCGGGTGTGACCGCCCGGCCAGCACCCCGAGTGTGGTCGGCGCATCGGCGCTCGCGCCCAGGGTGCCGAGCAGCCCGTGCCCCTCCTCCGCTTCCGGTCCTGCCGCTCCGCCCGGCCCGTGAGGTCCAGGACGAGGTCGCGCTCCTGGAAGCCGTGGCCGGCCTTGCACGGTGCGGCGACGGCCCCGGACGGCCCGGCGGCGGTGAGCGCGCCGACCGTGCCCGGGGTCAGCGCGCATCCGTACGGGCACCCGCCGTGGTGACTCCTACGCCGCCGCCGCCAGTTCCTCCCGCTCCCTCGGCACGAACCGGACCCGCGGGTGGCCGTGGTGCCAGCCGACCGCCAGACGCAGACCACCGATCCGCGCCAGGACCAGACCGATGGCGCCGGCCGCAGCGACCGACACGACGCCGCCGAGGGCGAAGCCGACCCGAGCGCCGTAGGTGTCGGTGATCCAGCCGACGACCGGCGCGCCCAGCGGCGTACCGCCCATGAAGACCATCATGAACAGCGCCATCACCCGGCCGCGCATGGCCGGGTCGGTGGCCATCTGCACGGCCGTGTTCGCCGTGACGTTGACCGTCAGGCCGCAGACCCCGATCGGGACCATGAGCAGCGCGAACAGCCAGTAGGAGGGGGCCAGGGCGGCCACCACCTCCAGCGCGCCGAAGGCCAGCGCGGCGGCGGTCAGGATGCGCAGCCGGGCCGTGCCGCGCCGGGCGGCCAGCAGGGCGCCGCACAGGGAGCCGACCGCCATGAGCGTGTTGAAGAGGCTGTAGGCGCCGGCGCCGGAGTGGAAGACGTCGTCCGCGTAGGCCGACAGCCACACCGGGAAGTTGAAGCCGAAGGTGCCGATGAAGCCGACGAGGACGATGGGCCAGATCAGCTCGGGCCGCTTGGCCACGTACTGGAGGCCCTCGCGCAGCTGGCCCTTGCCGCGCGGCGCGCGCCGGACGACGTGGAGCTCGCGGGCGCGCATCAGCAGCAGGCCGGTGATGGGCGCGGCGAAGGACAAGCCGTTGGCGAGGAACGCCCAGCCGGTGCCCACACCGGTGATCATCAGGCCGGCGACGGCGGGGCCGACCAGGCGGGCGGACTGGAAGTTCGCCGAGTTCAGGCTGACCGCGTTCTGCAGCTGGTCGGGGCCGACCATCTCGGAGACGAAGGACTGACGGGCCGGGTTGTCGACCACCGTGGCGAGGCCGACGGCGAAGGCGGCGACGTAGACGTGCCAGACCTGGACCTGGCCGGTGAGGGTCAGCGCGGCGAGCGCGAGGCCGCTGAGGGCCATCGAGGCCTGGGTGACCAGCAGCGTGCGACGCTTGGGCAGGCGGTCCACGAGAACGCCGCCGTAGAGGCCCAGCAGGAGCATCGGCAGGAACTGCAGGGCCGTCGTGATGCCCACGGCCGCGGAGGAGCCGGTGAGGCTGAGGACGAGCCAGTCCTGGGCGATGCGCTGCATCCAGGTGCCGGTGTTGGAGACGACCTGGCCGACGAAGAAGAGGCGGTAGTTCCGGACCTTCAGCGAGCTGAACATCGAGCCCTTGCGGGCGCCGGGGGTGGGGGTAGTGGTGGACGGTGCGGGGGCGGAAGCTGCTCCGGGTCCCGTACTCAAAAGGGTTCGCCTCCTACATCAGTGGCTTACAGGTGCGCGAGCTTCTCCAGCACGGGGGCGGCGGCGCGCAGCGCGGCCCACTCGTCCTCGTCGAGGCCCTCGATCAGGCCGGCCAGGAACGCGTTGCGCTTGCGGCGGCTCTCCTCGAGCATCGCCTCGGCCTGTTCGGTCTGGGTGACGACCTTCTGGCGCCGGTCCTCGGGGTGAGGCTCCAGCCGGACCAGCCCCTTGGCCTCGAGCAGCGCGACGATACGGGTCATCGACGGCGGCTGGACGTGCTCCTTGCGGGCGAGCTCGCCCGGGGTGGCCGAGCCGCAGCGGGAGAGGGTGCCGAGCACCGACATCTCGGTGGGGCTCAGCGACTCGTCGACCCGCTGGTGCTTGAGCCGACGGGACAACCGCATCACGGCGGAGCGGAGGGAGTTCACGGCGGCAGCGTCGTCGCCATGGGTGAGGTCCGGCATGTTCTTTAGGGTAACTCATTACTCTCCCTAAAGACCACCGCGACACGCGGGTCGTGCCCGTGACGCCCGCCACTGAACCCTTTGATCACCCGTATGAGTGAGCCGGTTCGGGAAAGTGACGCACCGGACGGCCGGATGTGGCGACCCTCGTACGCATGGGGACCAGTGTGCTCAGCCTGCGGATAGACGGGGAGCTGCTCGAAAGGCTCCGGCACCACGCGGCGAAAAGGGGAATGAGCGTGCAGGACTATGTGATCCGCACGCTCATTCGGGACGACTTCGACGAGCGGTTCCAGGCCGCCGTCGAGGAGACGGAGAAGTTCTACGGCGTCACGTGAAGCCGTGACGGGCCGGTCATGTCAGACCCAGGGCCGGCATCAGGTAGTAGAAGGCGAAGACCGCCGAGACGACGTACATCGCGGCCGGGATCTCCCGGAACCGGCCGGCGGCCAGGCGCAGCACCGTGAAGGTGATGAAGCCCATGCCGATGCCGTTGGTGATCGAGTAGGTGAACGGCATCATCAGCATCGTCACGAACGCCGGGATCGCGATGGTGTAGTCGGCCCAGTCGATCTCCTTGACGGAGTTCGACAGGATCAGGAAGCCGACCACGACCAGCGCCGGGGTCGCCGCCTGGGACGGGACCATCGTGGCGATCGGCGTGAGGAACAGCGCGACGGCGAAGAGGCCGCCCGTGACGACGTTGGCGAGGCCCGTGCGGGCACCCTCGCCGACACCGGCCGTGGACTCGACGAACGCGGTCGTGGCCGAGGAGGAGCTGGCACCGCCCGCCGCGACCGCGAGGCCGTCGATGAAGAGGACCCGGTTGATGCCCGGCATGTAGCCCTGGGCGTCGGTCAGCTTGGCCTCGTCACCGACGCCCATGATCGTGCCCATCGCGTCGAAGAAGCACGACAGCAGGACCGTGAAGACGAAGAGGACGCCGGTCAGCACACCGACCTTGGAGAACCCGCCGAACAGGCTGACCTGGCCGACCAGGCCGAAGTCGGGGCTGGAGACCGGGTTGCCCGGCCACTTCGGCACCGTCAGGCCCCAGGACGGGATCGTGATGACCGCATTGAGGACCACCGCGAGGACGGTCATGCCGACGATCGAGATCAGGATCGCGCCCGGCACCTTGCGGACGATCAGCGCGAAGGTCAGCAGCACGCCGAGGACGAAGACCAGCACCGGCCAGCCGTGCAGATGGCCGCCCATGCCCAGCTGGAGCGGGACGGTGGTCTGGGCGGCGTCCGGCATACGGGTGACGAAGCCGGAGTCGACCAGGCCGATCAGCATGATGAACAGGCCGATGCCGATCGAGATCGCCTTGCGCAGACCGAACGGCACGGCGTTCATCACACGCTCGCGCAGACCGGTGGCGACGAGGAGCATGACCACGACGCCCGCGAGGACGACCATGCCCATGGCGTCCGGCCAGGTCATCCGGGGCGCCAGCTGGAGCGCGACGACCGAGTTCACGCCGAGGCCGGCGGCGAGCGCGATCGGCACATTGCCGATGACACCCATGAGCAGGGTGGTGAAGGCGGCTGTCACGGCGGTCGCGGTCACCAGCTGACCGTTGTCCAGGTGATGCCCGTACATGTCCTTCGCGCTGCCGAGGATGATCGGATTCAGCACGATGATGTACGCCATCGCAAAGAAGGTGGCGAAGCCACCGCGGATCTCACGAGCGACGGAGCTGCCGCGCTCGGAGATCTTGAAGTAACGGTCGAGACCGCTCTGGGCGGTCGCGCCGCCCGGCTTTTCGGGGGTGGGGGCCTTGGCTGGTGCCGAGGTGGGCATGCGGGACTCCATCACCAACAGGTTTCCCCCGAGCACTGTTGGAGTTTCGTACGAACAGAAGTGGACACAGACAAACGGTTTCAGTATGAACGTATGAGTCGGAGATCGCTATCTCCGCGCGTAGAACCGCTCAGGACCTGACCGCCTCGGTCGCGATCCGATCGCCTCGTAAGCTGTGCGCATGGCCAAGTGGACTCCCCAGCACGAGGCGCCGGAGCCCCTGGAGGGGCCCGTGGTCGCCACCATCACCGGCGGCACGATCGTGTGGTTCGTGCTCTTCCTGGTCCAGCTGCCGTTCTACGGCTGGTTCCAGGAGCACCGCCATCTGTGGTGGCTGTGGACCTGCCTGGCCGGGGGTGGCCTGGGACTGATCGGCATCTGGTACGTCCGCAGGCGGGACGCGGCGATCAAGCGAGCGACCGCTCCAAAGGCGGCGCAGGCCGAGTAGGCCCGTCGGCGACCCGGGGCGCCCGGACGCTCCCTCCCGGACCGGTGGGCGGGTGGGCAGATCCACACGTACCGTCGAATGCATGAGCCATATAGACGCGGGTGCCGAACTCGACCCCGTGCACCCCGTGGCCCTGCCGAAGAGCCCCGCGGCCGGGCTGACCGGCGCCGAGGTGGCCGACCGCGTCAGCCGCGGCCTGGTCAACGACGTGCCCGTGCGCAGCAGCCGCTCGCTGGGCGAGATCGTCCGGGCCAACGTCTTCACCCGGTTCAACGCGATCATCGGCGTGCTCTGGCTGGTCATGCTGTGCGTCGCGCCGATCCAGGACAGCCTCTTCGGCTTCGTGATCCTCGCCAACACCGGCATCGGCATCCTCCAGGAGTGGCGGGCCAAGCAGACCCTCGACTCGCTCGCCGTGATCGGGGAGGCCCGGCCGACGGTGCGCCGGGACGGCCTGGCCACCGAGGTCGCCACGCACGAGATCGTCCTGGACGACCTGATGGAGGTCGGCCCCGGGGACAGGGCGGTGGTGGACGGCGTCTGCGTCGAGGCCGACGGGCTGGAGATCGACGAGTCGCTGCTCACCGGCGAGGCCGACCCCGTCGTCAAGCGCCCCGGCGACCCGGTCATGTCCGGCAGCTTCGTGGCCGCGGGCGGCGGCGCCTTCAAGGCGACCAAGGTCGGCCGCGAGGCCTACGCCGCCCAGCTCGCCGAGGATGCCTCCCGCTTCACGCTGGTCCACTCCGAGCTGCGCACCGGCATCTCCACGATCCTGAAGTACGTCACCTGGATGATGGTCCCGGCCGCGATCGGCCTGGTCGTCACCCAGCTGGTGGTGAAGAACGACGACTTCAAGGACGCCGTGGCCCGCACGGTCGGCGGTATCGTCCCGATGGTCCCGGAGGGGCTGGTGCTGCTCACCTCCGTCGCCTTCGCCATCGGCGTCATCCGGCTCGGCCGCAGACAGTGCCTGGTGCAGGAGCTGCCGGCGATCGAGGGGCTGGCCCGCGTCGACACCGTCTGCCTGGACAAGACCGGCACGCTCACCGAGGGCGGCATGGACGTCACCGAGCTGCGGCCGCTCGGCGGGGCCGACGAGGGCTACGTACGCAAGGTGCTCGGTGCGCTCGGCGAGTCCGACCCGCGCCCCAACGCCTCCCTCCAGGCGATCATCGACGCCTGTCCCGACAGCGAGGACTGGCGCTGCGTCGAGTCACTGCCCTTCTCCTCGGCCCGCAAGTACAGCGGCGCCGCGTTCAGCGAGGCCGACGGCGAGATCAGCACCTGGCTGCTCGGCGCGCCCGACGTCCTCCTCTCCGACGGCGACCCGGCCCTGGCCGAAACCGAGCGCCTCAACGAGCAGGGCTTGCGGGTGCTGCTGCTCGCCCGTGCGAAGCGGGACCTGGACGACACCGAACCGGCCCGCGACGCCCGCCCCGCCGCCCTCGTCGTCCTGGAGCAGCGGCTGCGGCCCGACGCCGGCGACACCCTGCGCTACTTCGCGGACCAGAGCGTGCGGGCCAAGGTCATCTCCGGCGACAACGCGGTGTCGGTCGGTGCGGTCGCGGCCAAGCTGGGCCTGGAGGGCACGACGGTCGACGCGCGGCACCTGCCCGCCGACCGGGCCGGGATGGCGGGCGCGCTGGACAAGGGGACCGTCTTCGGGCGGGTCACCCCGCAGCAGAAGCGGGACATGGTGGGAGCGCTGCAGTCGCGCGGGCACACGGTCGCGATGACCGGCGACGGCGTGAACGACGTGCTCGCGCTGAAGGACGCCGACATCGGGGTCGCCATGGGCTCCGGCTCGGAGGCGACGCGGGCGGTGGCGCAGATCGTGCTGCTGGACAACAGCTTCGCGAGCCTGCCGTCGGTGGTGGGCGAGGGCCGCCGGGTGATCGGCAACATCACGCGGGTGGCGACGCTGTTCCTGGTGAAGACCGTCTACTCGGTGCTGCTGGCCGTCCTCGTGGTGTGCGCACAGGTCGAGTACCCCTTCCTGCCCCGGCACCTGACCCTGCTGTCCACCCTCACCATCGGCGTCCCGGCGTTCTTCCTGGCCCTGGCCCCCAACAAGGAGCGGGCGAGACCGCACTTCGTGCGCAGGGTCATGCGGTACTCGGTGCCGGGGGGCGTGGTGGCCGGGGTGGCCACCTTCGTGACCTACCTGATCGCCCGCGTCCACTACACGGGACCGGGCCAGCTGGACGCGGAGACCAGCGCGGCCACCCTGACGCTGTTCCTGGTCTCCCTGTGGATCCTGGCGATCGTCGCCCGCCCCTACACCTGGTGGCGGGTGGTCCTGGTGGCCGCGATGGCCGCGGCGTTCCTGCTGGTCCTGGCCGTCCCGGCGCTGCAGGGCTTCTTCGCGCTGAAACTGGTGGGTGTCACGATGCCGTGGACCGCCGTCGGCATCGCGGTGGTGGCGGCGGCCGCCCTGGAGTTCCTGTGGAAGTGGGTCGACCGCCGCTTTCCCGACCAGGCGGGGGTTACTTCACGCCGACGTAGACACCCGTGGCGCTGACCGCCGGGGTCGTCGAGGTGCCGGCGAAGGAGTAACGCCAGTAGCCGCTGTAGTTCACGGTGGCGCTGGTCTTCAGGTTGCCGTACGAGTCCGTGTACACCGTCTTGATCGTGGTGTACGTGGTGGTGCCGGCCTTGCGGAACTGGAGCTTGACCGGCTGGTTGGCGTAGCCGTGGTACAGGTTGTCGTCCCAGTCGGCGCGGGAGAGCTTGCCGGACGCCGTGAAGGTCTTGCCCTTGTAGACGGACGTCGAGCTCACGGTGGTCGTCAGCTTGGAGTAGCGCTGCACCAGGGTGGTGCCCAGGCCGCTCTGGTCCTTGTAGCCGACCTTGCTCATGTCGGGGTTCTGCTGGTCCTGGCCGTTGAAGGCGACGGCCTCGGCGGCCACGTTCCAGGTGCCGGCGTCCGCGATCTTCGGGTCGGCGTCGGTCGGATAGATGTTGATGGAGCCCTTGCAGGTGGCCGTCGTCGACGAGGTGGCGGTGCAGGTCGCCGGGTCGTCGCCGTAGAGCTCGGGCGACGTGTCGCTGTAGGTGCCGTGGTACAGGAAGGCGTCCGTGTAGAAGTCGCTCGCGGCGATGTTCACGTCGGAGCCGTGCGTCAGCGTGTACGAGTACGAGACGCTGACCTCGTTGGTGGTGCCCACCTTGACCGCCTTGGCGATCGAGACGTTGGAGAAGCTTGCGTTCAGCGTGTACGGCGCGCCCGAGTCGGTGACGGCCTGTGCGGCCGGTACGGCGAGGGCGGAGAGGGCCAGGGCGCCGGAGACGGCGGCCACGATGGCACGTATGCGCATGTACGTTCCCCTGGAGGGATAAGAGATCGTGGAGTCGGTTGACTCACGCGATCAGATCCGTGGCACCCGGGACTGGTTGTACGGCCGAGGCGGTTCCCGGCCAGATTTGGGCGGCGCATTGCCAGGTCATGGCTCAAGTGAGAAGAAACGTTCCGGCCCGGGGCGGCAGACGCCTCCCGGGCCGTCACGGCACCTACCGCGCGTCGGCGTGGTCACCCGCGGCGCAGACCGCCGGGGCGGTCGAGGTGCCCGCCGAAGGAGGAGCTGGTGCTGCGACCGGAAAGGTTCACCGGCTCGCGACGCCCGCGAGCTTTCCGGCAGACCTTTCCGGTCCCAGCACTAGTCGAACCAGCGGTCCCGGGCCAGTTCCTCCGTCCGGGACGGGTCCTCCAGCAGGGCCGCCACCTCGAAGCGCCGCGGCCACTGCCCCGCCGCCCAGGCCAGCCCCGCGGCGACGCCCTCCAGCGTGGCCGCGTGCAGCACCCCGTCGTCGGTGAGCCGCCAGTCGATCTCCACGCCGTCCACGACCAGTTCCTCGTGCTCGACG
The DNA here is from genome assembly GCF_040645475.1 of Streptomyces sp. NPDC046759. Classification (NCBI taxonomy): domain Bacteria; kingdom Bacillati; phylum Actinomycetota; class Actinomycetes; order Kitasatosporales; family Streptomycetaceae; genus Streptomyces; species Streptomyces sp. NPDC046759. The sequence continues at coordinate 74,033 of NZ_JBEYYJ010000027.1, forward strand.
TACGTCTCGGGAGTCCGCGGCCCGAGCAGCACCCGCACCGGCTCCGGCACCTCGTGCTCGGCCCCCTCGGAGTGCACCTCACCGGTCACGGACTCGCTGAGCCGGCGCACCTGGAACAGCTCCGCCAGCTCCGCGGCCCGCGCGGAGCGGACGGGCAGCAGTGGCATCCCGGAGGTGAACGGCAGCAGATCGGGCGAGTCGACCACGACGGCCTCGCCCGCGTCCACGACCTCCACCCGTCCGTCGACCACGGCCCGCAGCTCGTCCGGCAGGGTCACCTGCTCCGGGTCCAGCTCCGCCAACGCCCCGTACAGCCCGTGCAGCTGGGCCGGGGTGACCGGACGACCGGGGTCGGCCAGCCGGTCCAGCAGCTCCGCGGCGCCGCCGGGCTCGTCCAGCAGGGCCGCGACGGAGGTGCGCACGCCCAGGGCACGCAGCACCTGCTCGTCCTCGAAGCCGGTGGCGTCGGCCTCGTCGTACAGGCCGCGCAGCAGCGGGTCCCCGCCGGCCACCAGGAGACCGGCGGGACGGCGGCCGTCGAGGACCGGGTGGCCGCGCAGCCACCAGGCCGTGTACGGCCGTACGACCTCGTGCGTGCCGTCGTGCAGCAGGATGCGGACCTGCTGGGTGAGGGCGTCCCGCAGCGGCGGCCGGGCGAGCAGCGCGAGCGCCTGCGGCCAGTGCTCGTCGTCCACCAGGTCCAGGTCGCGTACGGCGACCAGCTCGGTGGCGACGGGAGGCACCGGGCTGTCAGGGAAGCGGTCGAGGATGTCCTCGCACCAGACGTCCACGGCGTCCAGCAGCCCGGCGTCGTCGGGCTCGGCGAAGTCGCCCTCCCGGGGCTCCAGTTCGTCCGGGTCGAGGACGACGTCGGTGGCCCGGACGAGCGCGAAGTCCGCGAGCACCCCACAGGCGGCCAGCGGCTGTGCGCCCCACTTCTGCGCCAGATCGTGGTCCACGGCGGCGAGCTCACCCTCGCGGATCACCTGGGCGAAGGGGCTGCCGGGGAGGACGAGTTCACCGGCGGGGGCGAGTTCACCGTCCTCGTCGGGCAGCGCGAGGGCCCCCAGCCAGGGCTCGTCCCCCGGCTCCAGCCCCGCGTCCCGGACCAGCGCCAGAACGGTGTCGGCCAGCTCCTCCGCGTCCGGTGCGTCCTCCTCCCAGCCCAGGGCGCCCTCCTCGTCCAGCGAGGCGGCGACGGCGGCCCGCACCTGCGGGGTGGTGAGCACCGCGCGCGGTGTGGCGGGCAGCGCGCCCAGCTTCTCCAGCAGCGGGTGCGCGGCGTCCTCGTGGGCCACCTTCAGCCCGAGCCGCCCCAGCACCTCCGGGTCGACCAGGGCGGCGTCCGGGGAGGGCAGGAGGACCCGCCGGGGCCCGATCGTGGTCCTCCCGTCCGCAAGCGGCACCGGCAGCCCGGACAGCCGGTCGGGGTCGACCCCGGCGAGGCTGTCGTAGAGGCGCCACCACCAGTCGGGGTCCTTCTCCAGCCCGGCCAGCCGGTCGACGGCGTCGGCGAGGGGCAGCCGGGCGACGCCGAGGGTGCGCAGCTCGGCCCGGCGCTCCAGGCCGGCCGGCAGCAGGGTGGGCAGCACCTCGGCGAGCACCCGCACGGTGTCCGCCCCGGCGCCCTCCACGACCTCGGCGTCCCGGGGGCGCAGCGCCTCGGGGAGTTCGTCGTCGCCCTTCGCGGACACGGCCGGGGGCAGGAAGGCGGTGCGCGGCAGCCGCTCCAGCACGGCCTGGCGCAGCGCCGCGTCCAGCTCGCCCTTGCCGAGGGGGCCCGGGACGAGGTCGATGATCCCGTCCGTCACCGGCCGCCAGCCGGCGAGCAGTTCGGCGTAGGCGTCGGCCGCGCGCCGCACCAGGAAGTCGGTGAGCGGCCCGGGAGCCGGGTGCCGACGGGTGGCGTCGAGGGGGAAGGAGGCGATGAGGAGAGCGGGCACGCCGAGGGGTTCGTCGCTGGGGGTGGGCGCGTGCACCACGGCGGCCGTCCGCGGCCGCACCGGACGCCCGGCCTCGTCCTCCGGTACGGCCCAGGTCACCGACCAGTGGGGCCGCAGCCGTTCCTCCACCGGCCGGTCGGCGAGCAGGTCTGCGGAGAGCGGCCCGTGCGCGGAGGCGGTACGCCACCGGGTCGTCCCCTCCCGCGAGTCCTCCACGACCGTCAGGGCGCCCTCGGTACGCCGGCGGAGCACGCGCGGCGCCTGCTCCCCCGCCTCGACCACGACCTCCTCCAGACCCGGCAGGGTGAGGAGCAGCGCGTCGTCGACGGCGTTCAGCAGCCGCTCGGCGAGATCGGCGGCGGCCGCGTCCCGCAGCGGCAGGATGACGGCGGTGTCGTACGGCTCCGGGGCGCTGCCCTCGGCGGCGAACGGCAGCCGGAGCAGCGGCACGTGCCCGTCCCGGCGCCGGATCTCGTCCCCCAGCCCCGGGCTGTGCCGGGCGGTCTCGGCGGCCAGCTCGCGCGCCTCGGCGAGGGACCACCGGACACCGCCGTGCCGGCCCACGATCGCGGGCTCGTCCGTCACCGAGAGCACGGCGGCGAACCCCACGCCGAACCGTCCGACGGCGCCCTGGGTCACCTCGACGTCCCGCTTGGCCGAGGCCCGCAGCGTGGACAGCGACTCGACGCCGGCCGCGTCCAGCGCGGCACCGGTGTTGGCGGCGACGAGGACGCCGTCGCGGAGGGTGAGCCGCAGCCGCCCCGGCACCCGTGCCCGGGCGGCGGCGTCGGCGGCGTTCTGGGCCAGTTCGACCACGAGCCGGTCCCGGTAGCCGCCCAGGACCAGGTCCTCCTCGGCGTTGGCGTCCTCGCGGAACCGGGCGGGGCTGGTGGCCCAGGCGTCGAGGACACCACGGCGCAGCCGGGCCGTCCCGAAGGGATCGGCGCCCTCAGCCGCCGGCCGCACGTAGTTGCTGCTCACGTTCACTCTCCTCATGGCGCGTGAGCACGAAGGTACAGCGCGGGTGCCGGTGCCGGGGCCGGGGTGTCCGGGCGGCGGGCGGCGGGCGGGCGGCGGGCCCGGGTTCAGCCGCCGAGCACGGGCAGGGAGACGCCGCAGCGCACGGGCTGTGCGTGGGCGGGATCGAGGGCGTTGCGGACGAGTTGGAGGGCGTTGGAGTCGTAGGTGATCGACACGTGCTCGGAGGCGTCCTGGCCGCAGAGGTCCTGGATCGTGATGTTGCGGACGGTGGCGCCGGGGCCCGCGGTCAGGAACTGGTGCTCATAGGGCGTGACGACCTCGTCGTACCGGGTGGCGACGACGGTGTAGTCGACTCCCGGCCGGGTGTCCCCGTCACGGTCCAGGCTCGTGTTCACCTCGGAGCCGGCCAGCTGGTCCTGGTACGCCCGGCCGAGGACGAGGGACGCGGGCCTGTCGAGCCCCAGCATCGTGGTCAGGGTGCCGATGCCGGAGCCGGTCGTGCCGTGGTTGGAGGGCGCCAGGCCGATGAGGGCGTGGACCTTGTTCCGTTCCGGGTGCGCGGGGTCGGTGCCGCCCTCGAACCGCAGGTACCAGCGGGGCAGCGGACCGCCGCCCTGGGAGTGCCGAGCGCCACTGGAGAAGACAGGATCCTCCCCTGCGGGGCCGGGGGCGCGGGGCTGCCCGCCGCGGCTGCCGTGCCCTGCCCGACGCCCACCGCCAGCGTCAGCGCCAGCCCGGCGCACACCGCGGTCCACCTGCCGTGCCGCAGGCCCGGCCCTCCCCGCGAAACACACCGGTCCGCCATCGGGCCACTCCTCGCCTCGGGGCCGGCCGCGCGCCGACTCGGTGATGATCAAGGAGGGGACCGCGGTGGTGCTCGGCGGCGGGGCGCGGCACCTCCTATGGAGCAGCCGGGTTCATCCGGTCGGCGGTCGGCCGGTGAGGCCTGCGGAAGGGCAGGCCGGTGGGCTGCCCGGACGGCGCGGTGGCGTGTCCGCCACCGGACCGCACCGGTACGCGACTTGGGCCGCCGGCGTGAGAGAGGCGCGCCCCCTCCGCCGCGCGAGTCCGGCGCCCGGCCGGGGTCGCCCCACGTCGTCAGGAGTGACCCAGTTCCGCCGTCTCGTCGTCGCCCGCCTCCGGGACCGAGCCCGAGTCACGGGCCGGACGGAGCGGGAAGGGGTCGACCCTCGTCTCGTCGACGACCGGCGCCGCCGGCTGCGGAGGCTTGGGCATGACCGCCGCCTCCGAGTGACCACCGCAGCCGTAGCCGAGGGAGACCACGTGGCCGTCGGCCGGGGAGAACTCGTTGGCGCACACGCCGAAGGCCTGGCCGAGGAAGCCGCCGATGGGGATCAGGAAGCCGCAGCTCATACAGGTGGCCGGGGCCGCCTGGGCCATCGGGGTCTTCGGGCCGAACGACTCCTCCCAGCGGTCGGCGGCGGCGCGCAGGCCGTAGCGGGACAGAACGCGCGCCCGGCGCATGCCCAGTTCCTCCGCCACCCCGGCGATCGAGCCGCGGGAGGGGATCGTGGGCTGGGCGGCCGGGGTGCCGGGGCTGACGTCGGCGTCCTCGGCCTCCGCCAGCTCCGCCATCTCCTCGGAGACCGCCGAGTTGGGCGGCGGCTCCTCCTCGCCGCTGTAGCCGGGCTCCAGGCGCAGGTCGTCCTGGTCGGTGGGGAGCAGATCGCCGGGGCCGAGGTCGCCGGGGCGCAGGCGCTCGCTCCACGGCACCCACTCCGGCGCGAGCAGCGCGTCGGGGCCGGGGAGGAGGACCACCTCGTCGAGGGTGACGATCTTGGCGCGGGAGGCGCGGGCCACGGTGGCCGCCCAGCGCCAGCCCCGGTAGCCGAGTTCCTTGCACTCGAAGAAGTGCGTGACAACGCGGTCGCCCTCGGAGACAAGGCCGACGTGCTCGCCGACCACGCCGGGGGCGGCGGCCTCCTCGGCGGCGGCCCGGGCGAGATCGACCGCCTCGGCGCACAGGCGGTCGGGGGTGCGGCTTCGCGTGGTCGCTGCGCTCACAGGTATCGCTTCTCTCCTACGCCGTCTCGTCGAGTGCGGCTGCCTTCCACGGGCCTGCCGACGGAGCGGACCGGGGGGCCGCATCGACGTCATGCATCCGCGCGCTCGGGCGCACCTCTGCCATCCATTCTGCGTTATGGCTGAGATACGCACGCTACACCGAACGGGATTCGTCGCCGCCATGCGGCAGGTTTTCGCACCGGCCCAACCGCCCCGTCCGCGCCGTACCGCACTATCCCTCGCCTTCTCGGGGCACTATGAAGCACGTGGCGACCGCGGACAGGCGTGGTGTTCGGGGTGGCGGTGCGAGCCGGGTCGGCGGCGCCGTCCGTTCCGTCGGGCGTGCCCTGCACTCTCCGGTCACCGGCGCCGCACGCGGGATCCGCAGGGCCACACACGCGAACGGGGCGGGCGAGTCGGGGCTCGGCCAGCTGATCGAGCTGCACGCGGTGAACGGCGCCGGCGACGTCATGGTCACCGTTGCGCTCGCCTCCACGGTGTTCTTCTCGGTGCCGACCGACGAGGCCCGTGGACGGGTCGCGCTCTACCTCGCCATCACGATGGCGCCCTTCACCGTGCTCGCGCCGGTGATCGGCCCGCTCCTGGACCGGCTTCCGCACGGGCGCCGTGCCGCGATGGCCGGGGCCATGCTGGCGCGTGCCCTGCTCGCCCTGGTGATCTCGGGCGCCGTGGCGAGCGGCAGTCTGGAGCTGTATCCCGCCGCGCTGGGCGTGCTGGTCGCCTCGAAGGCGTACGGCGTGGTGCGCAGTGCCGTCGTACCGCGGTTGCTGCCACCCCGGTTCTCGCTGGTGAAGGCCAACTCGCGGGTCACCCTGGCAGGGCTGCTGGCCACCGGTGTCGCCGCGCCGGTCGCGGCGGGGCTGCACAGGTTCGGCGATCCCTGGCCGCTGTACGGCGCCTTCGTGATCTTCGTCGCGGGAACGCTCCTGTCGTTCTCCCTGCCGTCCAAGGTGGACTCGGCCAAGGGCGAGGACGTGGCACTGCTCGCGGCCGACGAGCAGCATCTGCACGGCCCGCAGCGCAGGAGGGAGCAGGTGAGGCGGCCGGGGCTGCGGACCGTGGGGCCCGCCGTGACGCACGCGCTCGGCGCCAACGCCGCCCTGCGCTGCCTGTCCGGCTTCCTGATCTTCTTCCTCGCCTTCCTGCTGCGCGAGCACCCGCTGACCGGTGAGAGCGCGGCCGTCTCGCTCGGGATGGTCGGCGTCGCCGCCGGTGCGGGCAACGCGCTGGGTACGGCCGTCGGGTCCTGGCTGAAGTCACGCGCCCCGGAGATCATCATCGTGACCGTCGTGGCGGTGGTGCTCGGCACGGCGATCGTGGCCGCCCTGTTCTTCGGGGCGTTCCTGGTGACCTGCCTCGCGGCCGTCGCCGGGTTCGGGCAGGCGCTGGCCAAGCTGGCCCTGGACGCGCTGATCCAGCGGGACGTGCCGGAGCCGGTGCGCACCTCGGCGTTCGCCCGGTCGGAGACGCTGCTGCAGATGGCCTGGGTGTTCGGCGGCGCCGTCGGCATCGTGCTGCCGCTCGACGGCACCGTCGGCCTGCTGATCGGCGCGCTCTTCGTGGCCGTCGGCTGGCTGGCCACCCTGAAGGGCCTGCTGGCCTCGGCCCGCCACGGCGGCCGCCCCCGCGTGACGTGATCCACCGCGGCGCCCCGGCATAACGAACCGGACACGGTTCCCCCGGCCACCGGCACGGCTGGCGTAACGAACCGGGCACGCCGCACCCCACGTGGGCGGACGGCTCGGGGCCCCGATAGCCTTCGGCCATGACCACGCTGCAATCCGTTGTGCGACGCCGCCGCGCCGTCGCCGCCGCCGGCGCCGTTTCCGCCGGACTGCTCGTTCTGTCGGCCTGCGACAAGCCGACGCCCGTCGCGACGGTCACCGTCGGCGACAGCTCGGTCCACTCCGAGGCCATGTGCTACAACGACGGCAACGCGCTGGACACCAAGTCGCTGACCAAGTGCGTCAAGAACGTCAACAACGCCAAGTCGATCACGGTGGACCAGGACAACACGGTCCGCTTCGGTGTCGACCCGAAGATCGCGGACGCCGGCTGGGTCCTCCTGGTGAACGGCCAGCAGTTCACCGACGTCAGCAAGAAGACCTACCGCACCGTCCCCGGCAGCGCCTTCTTCAACCAGCAGTACGGCACCCAGGGCGACACCAACACGGTCACCATCCGCATGGGCGAGAAGTCCAACCAGGGCATGTGGTCGTTCAAGTTCAAGAAGGCCTCCTGACCACGCCTTCCGCACGCGTCCTCGTCGCCACCGCGGTCCCCGTCGAGCGGGACGCGGTGGCCCGGGCGTTCTCGGGGGCGGCGACCGGGGTACGGCTCCCCGGTGCGCTCCTGTGCCGCACCGCCACCGGCTGTGATCTGCTCGCCGCCGGTGTCGGCCCGGCCCTCGCCGCCGCCTCCACCGCAGCCGCCCTGACCGCCGCCGCCCTCGAGGGCGCCGCGTACGACCTGGTCGTCTCGGCGGGGATCGGCGGGGGCTTCCAGCCCGGGGCGCCCGTCGGCTCGCTCGTCGTCGCCGACGCGATCACCGTGGCCGACCTGGGCGCCGAGACCGCCGACGGCTTCCTCGCGGTCACCGAGCTGGGCTTCGGGACCGTCACCCACCGACCGCCGCGGCCGCTCGTGCGCGCCGTGGCCGAGGCGACCGGAGCACGCACGGGCACGATCCTCACCGTCTCCACCGTCACCGGCACCGCCGCCCGGGCCGCCGCCCTCGGCGAGCGGCACCCCGGAGCGCTCGCCGAGGGCATGGAGGGCTTCGGGGTGGCGGAGGCGGCCGCCGCGCACGGGGTGCCGGTGCTGGAGATCCGCGCGGTGTCCAACCCGGTCGGCCCGCGCGACCGCGCCGCCTGGCGCATCGGCGACGCCCTCACCGCCCTCACCGAGGCCTTCGGGAAGCTCGCCCCCGTACTGGAGAGTTGGAACGCACATGACGCAGTTGCCGCACACGACGCCCGAGGCCGGTGAGCAGCGGGAAGCGCTGAAGATCGCGTACTCCCCCTGCCCCAACGACACCTTCGTCTTCGACGCCCTGGCCCACGGCCGCGTCCCCGGCGCCCCCGCGCTGGACGTGACCTTCGCCGACATCGACATCACCAACGGCATGGCCGAGCGCGGCGAGTTCGACGTGCTGAAGGTGTCGTACGCCGTCCTGCCGTACGTCCTCGGCACCTACACGCTGCTGCCGTGCGGCGGTGCGCTGGGGCGGGGCTGCGGGCCGCTGGTGCTGACGCGCGGACCCGGAGCCGGGGGTGCCTCCCACGCGTTCGGCAGCGGGGGGCTCACCGGCCGTACGGTCGCCGTCCCGAGCGAGAGGTCGACCGCCTATCTGTTGTTCCGCCTGTGGGCGGCGGACGCCTTTCCCGGCGGGGTCGGCGAGATCGTCGTGATGCCGTTCCACGAGATCATGCCGGCCGTGCGGGACGGCAAGGTGGACGCCGGTCTCGTCATCCACGAGGCCCGGTTCACCTACCGGAACTACGGTCTGCACAAGCTCGCCGACATGGGCGAGCACTGGGAGCAGACCACCGGGCTGCCGATCCCGCTCGGCGCGATCATCGCCAGGCGCTCGCTGGGCGCGCAGGCGCTGACGAGGCTGGCCGACTCCGTCCGCGCCTCCGTACGGGCCGCCTGGGACGACCCGGAGGCGTCCCGGCCGTACGTCATGGCGCATGCCCAGGAGATGGACCCGGCCGTGGCCGACCAGCACATCGGGCTGTACGTCAACGAGTTCACCGCCGGCCTCGGCGAGGACGGCTATGCCGCGGTCCGCGGGCTGCTCACACGTGCGGCGGCCGAGGGGCTCGTGCCACCCCTCGGCCCGGATGCGCTCGCGTTCCCGTGAGACGGGTCCCGTGGGACCGGCTCAGACGTCCAGCTGGTCGGCGACCGCCCGCAGCAGGCCGGCGATCTTCTTGCCTGACGCCCGGTCCGGGTAGCGGCCCTTCTCGAGCATCGGCGTGATGTTCTCGAGAAGGGTCGTCAGGTCCTGCACGATCGAGGCCAGCTCGTCCGGCTTCTTGCGCTGGGCGGCGGCGACGGAGGGCGCCGGCTCCAGCACGGTCACCGACAGTGCCTGGTCACCACGCTGACCGGCGACGACGCCGAACTCCACGCGCTGTCCCGGCTTGAGCGCATCGACTCCGGCGGGGAGAACCGAGGAATGGACGAAGACGTCACCGCCGTCGTCGCGGGAGAGAAAGCCGAAGCCCTTCTCGCTGTTGAACCATTTGACACGCCCGGTCGGCACCGTCTGTCCTCGTCCTCGTGCTAGTTGGGGAAACTGCTCGCTTCCAGTGCTTCCACTGCTTCGAAAGTGCTCTTGACAGCAGTAGAGCGGGTCGACCATGACCCGCCGCTACCAAGGCTAATGGTCTCGGGGCGGGTGACAAGACGTCCCCCGGTTGTTCTCTCGCGCTGGGAACTACCCTGGTCCGGTGCGTGACAAAACCCAAACGAATTCCGCCGCACCCGGTGACCGGCTGATCCGCGCCGGTGCGATCGTCTTCTTCCTGGGGGCCGTGGCCACTCTGGTCACAGTGGCCCCGCTGTTCCTCGGTGCAAAGCCTTTTCCGACGTACATGTTCGGTTTGAGCATGCTCATGGCCGTCGGTTTCCTCGTCGCCGGCGCGGGTGTCCTGCGGTCGATCGCCGCGGGCCGCCGTCAGGCGCGGGGAGCCTCGGCCTCCCGGTGACCGGCGAGCCACGCCGGGAAGGCGGACAGGTCGTCGAGGACGACGTCCGCCCCGGCGGCGCGCAGTTCGTCGGCAGGGCAGGGTCCGGTCGCCACGGCCACCGACAGGGCCCCCGCCGTACGGGCGCCGCGCACGTCCCCGACGTGGTCGCCGACGTACACGCCCGCCGCGTACGCGCGCAGCGCCTCCGCCTTCTGCTCGGCCCACAGGTCGCCCACGATCACGTCCGGCTCGATGCCGAGGTGGCCGAGGTGCAGCTTGGCGTTGGGCTCGTACTTCGCCGTGACGACCATCGTGCGTCCGCCGGCCGCGCGCACCGCGGCTATCGCCTCCCGGGCGCCGTCCATGGCCGGGGTCGCCGCGATGGCGATCGCCGGGTACATCTCCCGGTACAGGTCGGCCATCACGGGCACCTGCTCCTGCGGGAACCAGTTGACCAGCTCCTCCGCGAGGGGCGGCCCGAGCCGGGTCACCGCCAGGTCGGCGTCGATGTACGTCCCGGTCCGCTCCGACAGTGCCAGGTAGCAGGCGCGAATGCCCGGCCGGGAGTCGATGAGGGTCATGTCGAGGTCGAAGCCGACGGTGAATGTCATATGGGTCATTGTGGCAGCGCGGCGGGGTGTCCCATGTCTGTCGGGTGACCGGGGGACGCCCACCTCACCTGGTGCGCTGTGAGCGCCAGGCCAGGAACAGGGCGGAGGAGATCGCCGCGCCCCTGACCACCCACGGCCAGGTCCCCGCGACCGCGTCGTTCATGTGGCCCTGGGCGATCGGCGCGCCCCAGCGGCCGTTGACCCTGCCCCACAGCCACACCGTTCCCGCCGCGACCGCCGCACCCGGCAGGACCATCACGGCCCACTTGGTCTCCGCGGGCGTCAACCGCCGGGAGCCGTAGGCGATCGCCCAGCCGAGCAGCAGCGCGAACCAGTTCCCCAGCACCGCACCGGCGACCAGCGCGGCCGCGGCCAGGAGCAGCAGGGGGTTGGTCCAGCCGGCGGCGGGGCGGGGCAACAGGCGCCGGCGCGGGGCGGGTTCGGCCTCGGTGGCGTCCGCCTCCGGCACGGCGGCGGTACCGGAGGCGGGCTTCGCCGTCCTTTTCGTCGGCTTCGCCCCGTCTTCCGCCGGCCTGGTCTTCTCCTCCGCCGGCCTCGGCGGCCGCTTCAGCAGCTCCGGAATCTCCACACCCCCGACGAACCCCGGCACCGAGTCCGTCTCGGCAGCGACGCCGAAGGGGCCACCGCCGAGCCGCCACCAGTCCGGCTGCACGGCACTGTCGCCGAGTTCGTGCGCGGCGGCCAGGTGCGGCGGGGACGGTCCGTCGTCGCGTGCGGTGGTGGGCGCGGCGGGGCGGGGGCGTGGGACGACCCGGCGCAGGCCCTTCCGCCGCCCCCCGTCCGCTTCCGCGTCCGACGGCTCCGGCTTCGGCTCGCGGGGCGCGGGCTGGGCGGGCACGGCGGCGGCAGGGGACGGCGCGAAGCGTGCCGAGCCGGACGTGCCGCCCGCCGCCTCGACGACCTCGTCCGGGGTGCCCAGGCGGTCCAGGATGCGGCGCACCGCTGCGGGGCTGTCGACGGTCGCCCTGGCCCGGTGCCGGTCGATCTCGTTGCGCAGCTCCGACACGAGCCGCATCCGCGTGGCCGACGGCAGTTGCCGTTGCTGAGCGATGTCCCCGACACGGCTCAGGTACTCGTAGACCACCTGGTCGCTCTCGATCCCCAACAAAATCCCCTCCGGGGCGACGGCGATGAAACCCCGCTGAGGACGGTACCGCTTCTCCCCGGCCGCCCGGGGCCGGTGTCGCCGTCCGCCGGGCTCCGCGCCGCGAACACCCGTCCCCGTCCGCACACCACCTGCCCGCTCGGCTGGAACGTGCTCACCCGCTACCGTGGGTCAGATGAGCCAAGCGGCCCACCCAGCTCCCCGTTCCCTCGCGGAGGCGCTCCGCGCGCGGGACGACGCGTCCCTTGCCGCGCTGCTGCGCAGCCGCCCCGACCTCATCACGCCCGTCCCGACCGACCTGACCCAGCTGGCGACCCGCGCCGGCACCCGGGCCTCGGTGCTGCGCGCCCTGGAGCGGCTGGACCGGTTCGCGCTGCAGACGGCGGAGGCGCTGGCCGTCGCCCCGGACCCGGCGCCGTACGGCACGCTGCTCGGGCTGATGGCCGGGGACACCACGGACGCGACGGTCGCGGCCGCGCTGCCGCACGCCCTCGCCACGCTGCGCGAACAGGCCCTGGTGTGGGGTGACGACGAGCGGCTGCGGCTGGTCCGCACGGCCCGCGAACTCCTCGCGCCCTCCGCCCAGCACCCCTCCCCGACCGGGCTCGGGCCCACCGTGCAGGAGGCCACCTCGGGCATGTCGCCGGGCCGGATCCAGGAGATCGTCACGAGGGTCGGACTGCCCTCGACGCACGACTCGGTGTCCGCCGTGGCCGCGCTCACCGCGCTGTTCACCGACCGGAAGAAGATGGCCGCGCTGCTCGCCGACGCCCCGGAGCCGGCCGCCGAGGTGCTGTCCCGGCTGGTGTGGGGACCGCCGTACGGCCAGGTCACCGCGGACCCGGCCGCGCATCTGCGCTGGCTGCTGGACCGCGGTCTGCTGCTGCCGACCGCGCCCGGCACCGTCGTCCTGCCCCGCGAGGTGGCCCTGCATCTGCGTGAGGGCCGCGCCCACCAGGCGCCCGAGCCGCTGCCGCCCGCCGTCGAACCGGCCGCAACCCACGGTGCGCAGGTGGTGGACGCGACGGCGGCCGGGCAGGCCTACACCGCGCTCGCGACCGTCGAGGAGCTGCTGAAGGACTGGGACGAGGGCGGACCGGCGGTGCTGCGGGCCGGCGGGCTGAGCGTCCGTGACCTGAAGCGGACCGCCGTCGCCCTGGACGTGGCCGAGCCGGTCGCCGCGTTCTGGGTGGAGTTGGCGTACGCGGCCGGCCTGATCGCCTCCGACGGCGAGGCCGACGAGCGGTACGCGGCCACGCCCGCCTACGACGAGTGGCTGGAGCGGCCTGCCGCCGAGCGCTGGGCGCGGCTCGCGGAGGTCTGGCTGGCGGCCACCCGGACGCCGGGGCTGATCGGCGGGCGGGACGGGAAGGACCGTACGCTCGCGGCGCTCGGTCCGGGCCTGGACCGCTCGGCCGCGCCCGAGGTACGGCACCGGGTGCTGACCCTGCTGGCCGGACTGCCGGCGGGCGCTGCTCCCGGCATCGAGTCGGTGCTGGCCCGGCTGCGCTGGGAGCGGCCGCTGCGCGGGCCGCAGCGCGGGGACGGCGAGGAGGACCTGCGCTCCCGGCTGGCCCGCTGGAGCCTGGCCGAGGCCGAACTGCTGGGCGTCACCGGGCGGGGCGCGCTCTCCGCGCACGGGCGTGCGCTGCTGGGCGCCGCGGCGGCGGGCACCGGGACGGGCTCGCAGACCGCGCGGGGCACCCGCGGCAGCGCGGCCGCCCGCACCTCCTCGGGCGCCTCTGCCCCCGCGGTCGCCGGCGCGTTGCCGGGCGGCCCCGCGTCGCCGGGCACATCGTTCGCCGGGGCGTCCGCTCCTTCGGCCGCACGCACGTCCGGCGGCTCGCTCCGGTCCGTCGGCTCCGCCGGGCCGGACGACCCCGGCGGGCCTCTCGGCCCGGGCGACAAGCTGCCCGTCCACCATCACCAGCGGCCGGCCGCCGCTCCCGCCCCGCTCTCCCCCGCCGAGCAGGCCGTGGCGACGGCCGCCGCCGCCCGTCTGCTCGCACCGCTCCTGCCCGAACCGCTGGACCACGTCCTGCTGCAGGCCGACCTGACGGCGGTGGCGCCCGGGCCGCTGCGGCGTCCGCTCGCCGATCTGCTGGGCGTGCTCGCGGACGTGGAGTCCAAGGGCGGCGCGACCGTGTACCGCTTCACCCCGGCCTCGGTGCGGCGCGCCCTGGACGCCGGCCGCAGCGCCGCCGACCTGCACGCCTTCCTCGCCCAGCACTCGCGCACCCCGGTCCCGCAGCCGCTCGCCTATCTGATCGACGACGTCGCCCGCAAGCACGGGCACCTCAGGGTCGGCGCGGCCTCGGCGTACGTGCGCTGCGACGACGACACCCTGCTGAACGAGATCCTCGCCGACAGGCGCGCCGCGGTCCTGGGTCTGCGCCGCCTCGCCCCGACCGTGCTGGCCGCCCAGTCCGACCCGGCGACGCTGCTGGAGGGCCTGCGCACGATGGGCTACGCACCGGCCGCCGAATCCGCCGAGGGTGACGTCCTGATCGCCCGTGCGCACGCCCGCCGCACCCCGCCGCGCACCGCTCCCGAGCCGGTGCCGGACGGCCCGCCGCCGCCCGACGCCACGCTGCTCGGGGCGGCGATCCGCGCGATCCGGGCGGGCGACCTGGCCGCCACCGCCCCGCGCAAGCCGGTCGGCGAGGGCGGCGGTGGATCCGGCGGTGCGCCCCCGGCGGCCGGCGAGCTGCCCCGGACCTCCTCCGCCGAGACCCTCGCCACCATGCAGGCCGCCGTCCTGACCGGCGAGTCCCTGTGGATCGGTTACGTCAACGCAGAGGGCGGTGCCAGCCAGCGTGTCATCGCCCCGGTCCGCGTCGAGGGCGGTTTCGTCACGGCCTACGACCACACGGCGGACGAGGTGCGCACCTATCCGCTGCACCGGATCACGGGGGTGGCGGAGCTCGCGGAAGACTGAGGGTGATCGTCGGCGTTTGAGGCACACTGGATGTTTGGCCTTCGTGGAAAGGGTGTGTGCCGTACGTGAACGGACCGCTGATCGTCCAGTCCGACAAGACCCTGCTCCTGGAAGTCGACCATGAGCGGGCCGGCGACTGCCGTCGGGCCATCGCGCCGTTCGCCGAGCTGGAGCGGGCGCCCGAGCACATCCACACCTACCGGGTGACTCCGCTCGGCCTGTGGAACGCGCGCGCCGCCGGGCACGACGCCGAGCAGGTCGTGGACGCGCTAGTGCAGTACAGCCGGTACCCGGTGCCGCACGCGCTGCTGGTGGACATCGCCGAGACGATGGACCGGTACGGGCGGCTCACCCTCTCCAAGCACCCCGCGCACGGACTCGTGCTGAGCACCACCGACCGGCCGGTGCTGGAGGAGGTGCTGAAGTCCAAGCGGATCGCTCCGCTGGTCGGCGCACGGATCGACCCGGACACGGTCGTGGTGCACCCCTCGGAGCGCGGGCAGATCAAGCAGGTGCTGCTGAAGCTGGGCTGGCCGGCCGAGGACCTCGCCGGGTACGTCGACGGCGAGGCGCACCCGATCGAGCTGCTGGAGGACGGCTGGGCGCTCAGGCCGTACCAGAAGCAGGCCGTGGAGAACTTCTGGCACGGCGGCAGCGGTGTGGTCGTCCTTCCGTGCGGAGCCGGGAAGACGCTGGTCGGCGCCGGTTCGATGGCGCAGGCCAAGTCGACCACGCTCATCCTCGTCACCAACACCGTCTCCGCACGGCAGTGGAAGCACGAGCTGGTGAAGCGGACCTCGCTGACCGAGGACGAGATCGGCGAGTACAGCGGGACGAAAAAGGAGATCCGACCCGTCACGATCGCCACCTACCAGGTGCTGACGACCAAGCGGAAGGGCGTCTACCCCCACCTGGAGCTCTTCGACTCCCGGGACTGGGGCCTGATCGTCTACGACGAGGTGCACCTGCTGCCCGCGCCCGTCTTCAAGTTCACCGCCGATCTGCAGGCGCGGCGGCGGCTGGGCCTGACGGCGACCCTGGTCCGGGAGGACGGCCGGGAGTCGGACGTGTTCTCGCTCATCGGGCCGAAGCGGTTCGACGCGCCCTGGAAGGAGATCGAGGCGCAGGGTTACATCGCGCCTGCCGACTGTGTCGAGGTCCGGGTGAACCTGACGGACTCCGAGCGGCTGGCGTACGCCACGGCCGAGACGGAGGAGAAGTACCGCTTCTGTGCGACGACGGACACCAAGCGGAAGGTGACCGAGGCGATCGTGCGGCGGTTCGCCGGCCGGCAGATCCTCGTCATCGGGCAGTACATCGACCAACTCGACGAGCTGGGCGAGCACTTGAACGCCCCGGTGATCAAGGGCGAGACCTCCAACATCCAGCGGGAGAAGCTCTTCGACGCCTTCCGCGAGGGCGAGATCAGTGTGCTGGTCGTGTCGAAGGTCGCGAACTTCTCCATCGACCTGCCCGAGGCGACGGTCGCCATCCAGGTCTCCGGCACCTTCGGCTCCCGTCAGGAGGAGGCCCAGCGCCTCGGCCGCGTCCTGCGCCCGAAGGCCGACGGCCACCAGGCCCACTTCTACTCGGTCGTCGCCCGCGACACCATCGACCAGGACTTCGCCGCGCACCGGCAGCGCTTCCTGGCCGAACAGGGCTACGCCTACCGGATCGTGGACGCGGACGAGATCCTCTCCGAGGACTGAGCGGCGGCGAGGAGCAGCGGGGTCACTTGCGGCGCATGCCCGCTTCCTCGCCGTACTCACCGAGGATGATCACGCCGAACGCGGCCTCCGCGAACACCTTGATGGCGCGCAGGGCGTTGCCGAGCGGGTGGTGATGCGGGCCGTCCACGGCCGTGGCGCCGGCCGGCGGCCGGACGGGCGATGGGGAGATGGTTCCTGCGCTCATGTCTCCATGGTGGATCGCGGGGCATAAGGCCCGCATCGGTCTCCGGGGCCAGTCTGCCCGTTCTTCGCGTACCCCGCTGGGCGGAGCGCTCCCCCTACGCCGGGCGGCTTCGCCCCCTAGGGGTCCGCACGCGGAATCGCGGCCCGACCCCGGCCCACCCCCGCGCGAACCCCTCCCGCGCCCGCTCCCCTGCGGGCCTGTACGCCGCGCCGCCGCCCACGTGAAAACGTTCCTCCGGCACACGCCCCCGGCACCTGCGGAGCGCGGCCGGCGCCGGGCGGGCTCCCGTTCAGCGCTCGAACAAACCATGAATGAGCCGAATATTCGGACTATCCGACTGTTCTCTTCCGTCTTGTCGGACCGTACCGCTCCCCGGCTAGCTGGTGACCAGGCCGCCCTCCGGGGCGGAGGGACAACACGTGAGGAGAGACAGGTCATGAAGAAGGCGTACGAAGCACCGACCCTCGTCCGGCTCGGCTCCTTCCGCAAGGAGACCGGGTTCCTGCAGCGGCACGGCAACGACCGGCTCATCCTGAGCAAGAACTGACAGGGCGGCGAGTGAAGGTCTCTGACCTGACGTCATGACTGATCTGCACGCAAGTGCGGGGACGGGCCACGGCGACGCGCACTTCGCGGTCTTCGCCGACCGCGCGGACGCCGCCACCGTGGCCCGCTCCTTCGCCCGTCCCGGCACCCGCAGCCTCGATCACGCCTCGGGCCGGCCCTGGCTCGTGGGCCACTGGCACGACCAGGAGATCGTCAGCGCCCGTGTCGGCCCCGCCGCCCTCGCCCTCGTCGGCTGCGTCCCCGTCGACCGCACGGAACTGGAACGGGTCGCCGGCTCCCTGCGCGACCTCGCCGCACTGGACGCGTGGGCGCGTTCGCTGCCCGGCAGCTGCCACCTCGTCGCCGACCTCGACGGACGGATCCGGGTGCAGGGCACGGCCTCCGGTCTCCGTCTGGTCTTCCACGCCTCGGTGCACGGCATCCGGGTGGCCGCGACGCGCGCGGACGTCCTGGCCGCCGCGCTCGGTGCCGAACCGGCGCCGGACCGCCTGGCCGTACGGCTGCTGTGGCCCGTTCCGCACCCCCTGCTCGACGAACCGCTGTGGCCCCAGATCACCGCCGTCGCCCCGCACGAGGCGCTGGTCCTCGCCCCGGACGGACGCGGTGCACGCCACACCCGGTGGTGGACACCCCCGGAGCCGGTCGTCCCGCTGCGCACGGGCGCCCCCCGGGTCCGCGAGGCCCTCACCGAGGCCGTCCGCGTCCGCACCCGGCACGGCGGGACGGTCAGCTGCGACCTGTCCGGCGGCCTCGACTCCACCTCCGTCTGTTTCCTCGCCGACCGCTCACCGGCCCGCGTCGTCGCCTCCACCTGGCCCGGACGCGACCCCGCCGACACCGATCTGCACTGGGCGAAGCGGGCCGCCGCCGCCCTGCCGGACGTCGAGCACGTCATCTGGGACGCCGAGGCCTCACCCCTCGTCTACGACGGACTGCTCGACATCGACGACGTCCTGGACGAACCCACCATCGGCGTCATGGACCGCGCGCGGGTCCTGCACCACCTGCCCGCCATGGCCGAGCGGGGCAGCCGGGTGCATCTGACCGGCATCGGCGGCGACCACATCGCCTGGTGCTCCGAGGCGTACTACCACCGGCTGGCGCGACGCCGCCCGCTGTTCGCGCTGCGGCAACTGCGCGGCTTCAAGGCATTGTGGCAGTGGCCGCTCGGACCCCTGCTGGGCGCCCTGGCCGACTCCCGGCCCTACGGCACCTGGCTGGCGGACGCGGAACACCGGCTGCGCGACCCGCTGGCACCGACGGTCGCCACCAGCCTCGGCTGGGGCATGAGTCCGCGCCTGTTCGAGTGGGTGACCCCTCAGGCGGAGGACCTGGCCCGCACGGCGCTGCGCTCGGCCGCCCGGCGGACCCAGCCCCTGGACCCCGACCGCGGACTCCACGCCGACCTGGAACAGATCCGCAACTGCACCCGCATCATCCGGCAGTGGGACCACATGGCGGCCCGCTGCGGGCTGCCCATGGCCTCACCGTTCCTCGACGACCGGGTCATCGAGGCCGCCCTCGCCGTCCGTCCCGACGAACGTGTCTCGCCCTGGCGGTACAAGCCGCTCCTGACCACGGCCATGCGCGGCATCGTGCCCGAAGACTGCCTGCGGCGCGCCGACAAGGCCAGCGCCGCGATGGACGCCGCCGACGGGCTGCGCGAGCACCGGGGCGGGCTCAGGGCGCTGTGGGAGGACTCTCGGCTGGAACGACTGGGGCTGGTGCACGGTGACGTGCTGCGCCGCCTGGCGGAACGCCCCGCCACCCGGCAGCTGCGGGAGGCCGTCCTGTACTCGACCATCGCGGTCGAGGTGTGGCTGCGCGCGCTCGGCCGTACGCGGCACGAGGCCGCACGTGACCGGGTGAGGCCGGACGAGCAGGCGAACACGTGAAGCAGAGCGAAAGGAAAGCCGTCATGCCCTTGCGGTTCGGTGCCGACATCTGCACCGCGAAGACCGACTACGGCACCGTCCTCCTCGACCAGCGCTCCGGCGAGTACTGGGAGCTGAACCCGACCGCGACCCTGGTCGTCGACACGCTCATGGCGGGCGGTGACGAAGTGGCCGCGACGGCGGCGGTCACGGAGGCGTTCGACATCGACCACGACCGCGCACGCGCCGACGTCATCGCCCTGGTGGAGCAGCTGCGCGCCGGCGGGCTGGCCGAATGACCACGCCCAGCGCCCTGGAGCGACCGTACGGGGTTCCGTTCGGCCGGCGGCTCGCCGCCCGTGTGGTCCTGGGACCGGCCGTCGTCCTCTCGCTGCTGTCGCCACGCCACATCCGCGCGGTCCTCGGCCTGCTGCGCCGCGGCGCCACACCCGCGACCGCGGCACAGGCCCTGCACGCCCGCGACGCCGTGTGCGCGGTGAGCCTGCGCTGCGCCGGGCCCAAGGGCTGCCTGCCCCGCTCCCTCGGGGCCGCCCTGCTGTGCCGTCTCGGCGGCACCTGGCCGACCTGGTGCACGGGCGTCCGCGTCGTACCACCGTTCACCGCGCACGCCTGGATCGAGGCCGAGGGGCGGCCGGTGGGCGAGGAGGCCCCCGACGGCTACTTCGCCCGCCTGATGGCCGTCGGCCCGGTGCCCCGATGACGACGAGCGACACACCCGCGGGGACCGGCGAGCGCACCGGGGAAGACACCGACCGGTCCACGCGTGCCGCGATCCTCGCCGTCCACCGGCTCACCGCCCGCCACCGCCGCGCGATCGTCCTGGCCACCACGCTGGCCCTCGTCGCGTCCGCACTGGGCCTCGCACAGCCGTTGCTGGCCAGGCGGGTGGTGGACGCGAGCAGCGGGCAGCAGTCCCTCTGGCCACCGCTGCTGCTGCTCGCCGCCCTGTTCGCAGCCGAGGCCGCCACCGGCTCCGCCGGCCGGTTCCTGCTGGAGCGGATGGGCGAAGGCGTCGTGCGGCAGGTGCGCCACACCCTGGTGGGGCGGCTGCTGCGCCTGGAGATGCGGGAGTACGACCGGCAGCGCCGCGGTGACCTGATCGCACGGGTGACCGCCGACACCGCCCTGCTGCGCGAGGTGGTCGCCCAGGCGCTGGTCGACCTGGTCACCGGCACCATGGTCGCCGTCGGCGCGCTGGGCCTGATGGCGTGGCTCGACCCGTTGCTGCTGGTGCTCGTCACGGCGACCGTCGCGACCGCGGCGGCCGTGGTCTCCCTGCTGCTCCGGGGCATCCGCACCGCCTCGGAGCACTTGCAGTCGTCCGTCGGTGCCCTCGCCGCCGACCTCGAACGCGCGCTGGGCGCGCTGGCCATGGTCCGCGTGTACCGCGCCGAGCGGCGCGAGGCAGCCCGCATCGGCGCCCGCGTCGACGAGGCCTGCGCCGCCGGGGTGCGGGCCGCGAAGTACGCCGCGGTGATGAGTTCGGCCGTCGAACTCGCCGTCCAGGGCTCCTTCCTCCTGGTCCTCGTCGTCGGCGGCCTTCGCGCACACGGCCACGGTCGCTCCGTGGGCGACCTGGTCGCGTTCCTGCTGTACGCCTCCTACCTCGTCGTCCCTCTGTCCTCGGTGTTCCGCGCGGTCGGTCTGATCCAGCGGGGCATGGGCGCCCACCTGCGCATCGAACAGACTCTGGACCTGCCCGTCGAGCCCACCGGCCCGGCGGACCCGCCTGCCCCGCGGGCACGGATGCACGTACCGGCCCTCGCGCTGGAGGACGTCCACTTCGCCTACCGGCCCGGGCGGCCGGTGCTGCGCGGCGTCTCCTTCACCGTGCCGCAGCGCCGGCAGGTCGCTCTCGTCGGACTCTCCGGGGCGGGCAAGAGTACGGTGTTCGCGCTGATCGCCCGGTTCTACGAACCCGACGCGGGCCGGCTTCGCTTCCACGGGCGCCCCGCCGCGGAACTCGGCCGGGCCGCGAGCCGGGCCGGACTCGCGATCGTGGACCAGAGCAGCCATGTCGTGCGCGGCACGCTCCACGACAACATCGTCTACGGCTGTCCGCACGCCACGGAGGACGAGGTACGCCGGGCCCTCACGCTGGCCCGCCTCGATCAGGTGGCCGAGCGGCTGCCCGGCGGTCTGCACGGCACGGTCGGCGAACACGGCGCCACCCTGTCGGGCGGCGAGCGCCAGCGCGTCGCCCTGGCCCGCGCCCTGCTCACCCGCCCGACGCTCCTGCTCCTCGACGAACCCACCTCCCACCTCGACGCCCTCAACGAGGCCGCGCTCACCGCAGCTCTGAAGGACATCGCCCGGGAGTGCGCGGTCCTCGTCATCGCGCACCGGCTCTCCACCGTTCAGCATGCGGACCGGATCGTCGTGCTGGACGAGGGCCGCGTCACCGCGTGCGGGCCTCATGAGGAACTGCTCACCACCAGTCCCGTGTACCGGCGGCTGGCCGCGGCCCAGACGGTCCGGCCGGCTGATGCGTCCATGAGGAACGGATGCATCCGTGATTAATTCGTTGGCAAGTCCCTGAGAGCCTCATCTAAAATCTCCGCTTCTGCCCGCCTCCCCACGGAGCGCCGCCGCCCGGTCGGCAACCGGACGGCCCCCAGGCATGCGTCAGCCATGCGCCAGTCATGCGAGAGCAGATCCGGAGGCACCCCTTGTCCGCGCCCGCCCACGAACCCCTCGACGACCCCCTCGCCCGAGAGCGCTCCCACCTCGCCGCCTCCCGCGCCGCGCTGCGCGCCATGCGCGAGGACGTCGAATCGCTGGACATCCGGGACGTCACCGCGAACTGGGTCAACGCCGAAGTGCTGTCCCGCCAGATCGACGAGCGGATCAAGGCGCTCGCCGACCTCAGCGACACCCCGCTGTTCTTCGGCCGGCTGGACTATCAGCACGCGCCGGGGGCCGCGCGGGCCGAGGGTGCGCCGAAAGGTGCGGCGCGAAGCGCCTCCGGTGAGGGCGGTGGTGGGCGACGGGAGGGAGAGCGGTTCTACATCGGGCGGCGGCACGTCCACGACGCCGACGGCGATCCCATGGTCATCGACTGGCGCGCCCCGGTCTCGCAGCCGTTCTACCGGGCGTCCAAGAAGGACCCGATGGACATCGGGCTGCGCCGCCGCTTCGGCTACACCGGCGGCGACCTGACCGCGTACGAGGACGAGCACCTCTCCGACCCCGCCGAGGCCGCCGCCACCAGCAAGCTGCTGCAGCAGGAGATCGAGCGGCCCCGCGTGGGTCCCATGCGGGACATCGTCGCCACCATCCAGCCCGAGCAGGACGAGATCGTCCGCTCCGGGCTGTCCGGGACGGTCTGCGTCCAGGGCGGCCCCGGCACCGGCAAGACCGCCGTCGGCCTGCACCGGGTCGCCTACCTCCTCTACGCCCACCGGGAACGGCTCGCCCGCACCGGCACCCTGGTGATCGGGCCGAACCGGTCCTTCCTGCACTACATCGAACAGGTCCTGCCCGCACTGGGCGAGTTGACGGTCCAGCAGGCCACCGTGGACGACCTGGTCGCGCATGTGGAGGTGCGCGGCACGGACGACGCGGCCGCGGCCGTGGTCAAGGGCGACGCCCGGATGGCCGAGGTGCTGCGCCGGGCGCTGTACTCCCACGTCACCATGCCCACGGAACCGGTCGTGGTGGTGCGCGGCTCGCGGCGCTGGCGGATTCCGGCGTACGAGCTGGCCGACATCGTCGGCGAGCTGCTGGCGCGGGAGATCCGGTACGGCGCCGCACGCGAGGCCCTGCCGCAGCGGATCGCGCACGCGGTGCTGGTGCAGATGGAGCGGTCCGGGGAGGCGCCGGACGACCGGGTGCAGGACGCGGTCGCCCGCAACAGCGCGGTGAAGGCGGCCGTGAAGGAGATCTGGCCGGCCGTGGACCCGGCGAAGCTGGTGCTGCGGCTGCTGACGGACGCCGACTTCCTCGCCGAGCACGCCGAGGGGATCCTCGACGAGGACGAGCGGAAGACGATCCTGTGGGCCAGGCCGGTGCGCAGTGCGAAGGCGGCGAAGTGGTCGGCGGCGGACGCGGTGCTGATCGACGAGGCGACCGATCTGGTCCGGCGCACGCACTCGCTGGGCCATGTCGTGCTCGACGAGGCGCAGGACCTCTCGCCCATGCAGTACCGGGCCGTCGGTCGCCGCTGCACCACCGGCAGCGCGACCGTGCTCGGCGACCTGGCGCAGGGCACGACGCCCTGGGCGACCCGCAGCTGGGACGAGGCGCTGGCCCACCTCGGCAAACACGACGGCGTGATCGAGGAGCTCACGGCGGGATTCCGCGTCCCCACGGACGTCATCACCTACGCCTCCCGCCTGCTTCCGCACATCGCCCCCGGTCTGGCCCCGGTGGCCTCCGTCCGTGAGAACCCCGGCTTCTTCGAGGTCCGCGCGATCGCGGAGACGTCCGACGTCGTCGCCGCCTGCGCGGAGTTGCTGCGCAACGAGGGCTCGACCGGTCTGATCGCCGCCGACGCCCGCGTCCCGGCACTGGCCGAAGCACTGGCGGCGGCGGGGATCACCTGTCTCGCCCCCGGCGAGGAGACCACCCAGGACACCCGCCTCACCCTGGTCCCGGCGTCGCTCGCCAAGGGCCTGGAGTACGACTACGTGGTCCTGGACGAGCCACAGGCGGTGGTGGACGGCGAACCGGACGAACGGACGGGGCTGCGGCGGCTGTACGTGGCGCTGACGCGTGCGGTGTCGGGGTTGGTCGTGACGCACTCGGCCCCGGTACCGGCGCAGCTGGCCTGACGGCCTAAGGTGTCGTGCCGTTCGGTCATGTCCCCGTCGAAAGGCCTCCGTTGAGCACTCCGCCGCCTCCGCACGCGTACCCGCAGAACCCGGGGCCGCACCAGCAGACCCCGATGGGACACCAGCAGGCCCCTGCGGGCTACGCGCAGGCTCCCGGGCCGTATCAGCAGGCCCCTGCGGGTCACCCGCAGCCGACCGGGCCGTACCCGCAGGCCCCGGGCGGCTACGGGCAGGCTCCGTACCCGCAGGCCCCCGGCGCCCCCGGGCAGGCTCCGTACCCGCAGGCACCGGGCGCCCCCGGGCAGGCTCCGTACCCGCAGGCACCGGGCGGCTACGCACAGGCGGGGTACCAGCAGGCCGGGTACCAGCAGGCCCCCGGCGTCCACGCGGCCGCTCCCGGCGTCGGGTGCGAGGTGTGCGGCGCGGCGCCCGCGGCGCAGGTGACGGTCCGCGGCCACCAGGGCATGCTGATCATCATGCGGCAGCTGCGGCGGCGCGGCACCTTCTGCCACACCTGCGGTCTCGCCGTCTTCCGGAAGATGCAGTCGGACACCCTGGCTCAGGGGTGGTGGGGCCCCATGTCGATGTTCATCACGCCCGTCACGCTGCTGATCAACCTCTTCGCCCTGTCCAGGATCCGCAAGCTCCCCGCACCGGTCGCCGCCCAGGGCCCCGGTCTGGACCCGGGCCGCCCGGTGTTCGGACGCCCGATGGGCATGGTAGGCCTCGTCCCGCTCGCCGGATTCGCCTCGCTGGTGGTCCTCGTGCTCATCGGGATGGCCGCCGGGTAACGACACCGACGGCACCGCAGCTCCCCGAGGGGCCCGGGGAACCGCGCGACCGGCCACGACGGCGCCGCACCGGCGTACGGCCCGTGGGCCCGCCGCGCTACCCCGCGTCCAGTGCCGTCCGCCACTCCCGCACGGCTCCCTCGGAAACCGCCCCCGCCCAGCCCGCGGGGCGGGCCGCACCACCGATGTGGAAGGCGTCGATGCCGGCGGTCCGCAGCCGCGGGACATGGTCCAGGCGCAGGCCGCCGCCGACCAGCACCTGCTGCCCGTACCCCGGCTCCCCGTTGCGTCCCGCCTCCGCGATCAGTGTCGGCAGCCCGTCGTCCACCCCGCCGGCGGCGCCCGCGGTGAGGAAGGTGTCGAGGCCGGGCAGGTCGGCGAGCTGCTTGCGGAGGGCGTCGCGGTCGGCGGCGCGGTCGATCGCCCGGTGGAAGGTCCAGGCGCAGCCGTCCAGCGCGTCGACCACCCGCTCCACCGCCGACAGGTCCGCCCCGCCGTCCGTGTCGAGGAACCCGAGGACGAACTGGTCGGCGCCCGCCTCCCGCAGCTCTGCGGCCACCCCCACGAGCCGCGGGACGTCACCGGCGGCGAACCCGTCCGCGAGGCGGAGCATGACGCGCAGGTCGATGTCGACGGCGGCACGGATCCGGGCGACGGTGGCGGGCGCGGGGCTGAGCCCGTCGGCCGCCATGTCGGTGACCAGCTCCAGGCGGTCCGCGCCTCCGGCCTGGGCGGCGACCGCGTCCTCTACGTCGAGCGCGATCACCTCCAGGACTGCACGCTTGCTCATGGCACCCCATTCCTCGGCGTTCTTCGGGCACGGGTCGGCCCGTACGGCCGCCCGGTACAGGTCTAGTCCAATTCCAAGACTACGCCTGTGCCGGAGCGGCCTTCACCCGAAGATGTTGAGTTCCCCCTCCCGCGCGCCGGCCAGCTCGTACCCGCCTTCGTTCACCGGCCGCCCCGCGTACAGCCGTACGAGGGTGGGCGCGTCGCCGATGTAGCGCGCGGGCGGGCCCGCCGCCACCGCCGCCCCGAGCCGCAGCGGCTCGTCCACGTCGTCGAGGTCGGCGTGCAGGGACAGGTGCTCCTTCTCCCTGGTGATCCGGACCAGCAGCGTCAGCGCGTCCGGCAGCCCGGCTCCCGCGTACGCCCCCGGTGCGCCGAAGGCCTCCCGTACGTCCCCGGCGTGCACCCACTCACCGAGCGCGATCATGTCGAGCACCCCGCCGGCCCTGGCGATCACCGGGCCCGCTTCGGTCATCCCGCGCTCCAGCTCGTCCAGGACCTGCGCGTTCGACCACTCGGCCCGCTCCGCGACGTCCCGGTCGTTGGACTCGGGCGAGAACACGCCCTTCTCGAACCGGCTCTCCACCACCCGCATCAGCGCGGCCGAGCAGTGCGCCAGCACGTCGCGCACCGACCACCCCGGACACGCCACGGCCGGCAGCGCGAAGTCCGCGTCCGGCCTCGACCGCAGCAGCGGTATCAGGGCGTCCCGCTCGACGGCGAGCAGCCGGCCGGGGAGTTCGGGGTCTCGTACTTCCTGTACGTCAGTCATGGGCGCCACGCTAGGTGCATCGGGTCGCCCGGCGTGAGAATGACGGCATGGCCGATCTCGACGACCTGCGTTCCCGCTGGGTGCGTGCCCTGCTCGCGACACGGCAGGACTCCTGCCACCCCGACCCGTACCGGTACGCCGATGCCCTGCTGCGCCGCTGGCAGGAGCCACAGCGCCGGTACCACACCGTCGAGCATCTGGCAGCGGTCCTCGACCGCATCGACGCGCTCGAGACGTACGCGGACGACCCGGATGTCGTACGTCTGGCAGCCTGGTTCCACGACGCCGTCTATCTGCCCGAGCGGTCGACGAACGAGGAGCGGTCCGCCCGCCTGGCCGAACGCGCGCTCCCGGAGGCCGGGGTCGCGCAGGACACGACGGCCGAGGTGGCCCGGCTGGTCCGGCTCACCGTCACGCACGACCCGGCCGACGACGACCGCGACGGCCAGGTGCTGTGCGACGCGGATCTCGCGATCCTGGCCGCGGCCCCGTCGGCGTACGCCGCCTACACCGCCGAGGTCCGCGAGGAGTACCACTTCGTGCCGAACGACGCCTTCCGGGAGGGGCGTTCGGCGGTTCTGCGCCAACTCCTGGAACTCCCACGGCTGTTCCGCACACCGTACGGCCGCGAGCACTGGGAGACCACCGCCCGCTACAACCTCGCCTCCGAGCTGGAAATGCTGTCGACCTGAGGGCGCCGGCCGCCTAGGGTTCGCCTCATGCGAGCCATAAACGGGGACGATGTCACCGCGGCCGTGGCAGGCTGCACGGCGGCACTGCGCACGGCCGTCGACCGGGACTGGAGGGCCGTACGGGCCGGGGGGCTGGAGTGGGACTGCCACACCACCGCCGTCCACGTCGCCGACGACCTCGTCGCCTACGCCGCCAACCTGGCCGGACGGGCGCAGGACGCCTACCTCCCGTTCGAACTCACCCTCGACGAGGGCACCGGCAACGCGGGCCTGCTGCACGTCGTCGAGACGACCGGTGCCCTGCTCGCCGCAGCCGTACGCACCGCACCGCCCGGCGTCCGCGGCTTCCACCCCTACCCCTTCCGCAGCGCCGACGCCGAGGGCTTCGCCGCGATGGGCATCGCCGAGGTGCTGCTGCACACCCATGACATGGCCGAGGGGCTGGGGATCGCCTACGAGCCTCCGGCCGAGCTCGTCGAGTCGCTCCTGGCCTGCCTCTTCCCGCACGTCCAGCCCGGCCCGGCCCCGTGGCCGACCCTGCTGTGGGCCACCGGCCGCGGGACGCTGCCCGGCCGCGCCCCGGTCACCGAATGGCGCTGGTACAACAACCTCGTCATCCCCGCCGAGCGCCTCACCCTGACCGGTGTCCGCCCGACGGCCGCCCACGATCTGCGCCTGGGCGGCGACGGCGGCTTCACCTGGCTCGACGGTGGTCCGTACGAGGGCACCAGGGAGGCCGCCTCCTTCCTGATGAAGGCGTACGAAACCGGCGTCCACCGGCCGGAGTTCGGGGTCTTCGTGCTCGTACGGCACGAGGACGGCCGCGCGATCGGCGGCATGGGCTTCCACAGCGTCCCGGACGAGGACGGCCGGGTGGAGATCGGCTACGACCTCGTCGAGGGCGCCCGCGGCCAGGGGTACGCCACCGAGGCCCTGCGCGCGCTGGCGAAGTGGGCGCTGGCCAGGGAAGACGTCAGCTCCCTGTTCGCGACCGTCGAGCGGGACAACACCGCCTCGCAGGCGGTGGTCACCCGGGCCGGGTTCGTCCCGGCGGGCGGTGAGGACGACGCGGAGCTGGCCTACGAGCTGCGTCGCTGACCGAGCCCCTTGGGTCTGCGCAGCCCCGATTCCCGCAGCAGCCGCACCACTTCGCGGCTGCTGGTCTCCACCGCTCCGGCGGCCACCGCGTCCGCGTACCGGTGCGACGGAAGATCGTAGTGGTCCCGCTCGAAGGCGCGCCGCGGAACGCCCAGCGTCGCGGCGAACGCGTGGAGTTCGTCGTACGACACGTCGCTGACCAGGTGCGACCACATGCGTCCGTGTCCGGGCCAGGCGGGCGGGTCGATGTACAGCGTCACGACGAGGGCAGTCCGCCGGTGGCCGAGCCCAGCGAACCCACGGCCGCGACCTTCACGCCCGCCTTGTGGCACACCCAGTGCGGGTCGGGGCCCAGTTCGGGTTCGACGTCCAGCGCGTGCGGGTCACCGGTGCCGCACACCGGGCACAGCGGCCACCGGCCGTACCGGTCCAGCAGCGCGTCCTGTACGTCCTGGGCGACCAGCCCGGCCACATAGGTGACGCCGTCCGGCCACTGCTCGACCCACCAGCGCCGCTCCGCGACGGAGTCCTCGACCAGCGAGACCACGTCCGCCTCCGCGACATCGCCGGCGACCAGGTCGGCGAGCACGAGCGCTCGGGCGGCATGCAGGACCTGCTCAAGGGGACTGATGGGCTCCATACAACCCATTGTGCGCACTCTTGACCGCGGGGCCGAACCGAAAATATCTTTCATTCGTGACCCAGGACGTGAAGGAAATTTTCGGAACTCCGGGCGGCTCCCTCGCCGCAAAGGTGCGCACCCTCGCCCCCTCCATGACCCGGTCCATGCAGCGGGTCGCCGAGGCGGTCGCGAGCGACCCGGCCGGCTGCGCCGCCCTGACGGTCACCGGCCTCGCCGAGCTCACCGGCACCAGCGAGGCCACGGTCGTGCGCACCGCGCGGCTCCTCGGCTATCCCGGCTACCGCGATCTGCGTCTGGCCCTCGCCGGGCTCGCCGCGCAGCAGCAGTCGGGCCGCGCGCCCGCGATCACGACCGACATCGCGGTGGACGACCCGATCGCCGACGTCGTCGCCAAACTCGCCTACGAGGAACAGCAGACCCTCGCCGACACGGCCGCCGGACTCGACACCGTCCAGCTCGGCGCGGCCGTGGGCGCCCTGGCCGGCGCGCGGCGTACGGACGTGTACGGCATAGGGGCGTCCGGGCTGGTCGCCCAGGACCTCACGCAGAAGCTGCTCCGCATAGGCCTCATAGCCCACGCCCACAGCGATCCGCACCTCGCGGTGACCAACGCGGTGCAGCTCCGCTCGGGCGACGTGGCGATCGCGATCACCCACTCCGGCTCGACGGGGGACGTCATCGAGCCGCTGCGGGTCGCGTTCGAGCGCGGGGCCACCACGGTGGCCATCACCGGCCGGCCGGACTCGCCGGTCACCCAGTACGCCGACCACGTACTGACCACGTCCACCTCACGGGAGAGCGAGCTGCGGCCGGCCGCGATGTCCTCGCGTACCAGTCAACTGCTCGTGGTGGACTGTTTGTTCGTGGGAGTGGCCCAGCGGACGTACGAGACGGCGGCGCCCGCACTGGCCGCGTCGTACGAGGCGCTGGCTCATCGGCATCGCACCAGCCCCAGGTGAGCAACAACACGCGAACAGGCACCCGAACCTGAGAGAGCCGCTCCCCATGACCTCCCATGACCTGCGCCGTCAGCTGGCCTCCCTGACCACCGAGGCCTTCCGTCCCGAGCTCGCCGACATCGACCGCCTGCCCACCCTCGACATCGCCCGCCTCATGAACGGCGAGGACGCCGGGGTGCCCGCTGCCGTCGCCACCCAGTTGCCCCGGATCGCCGCCGCCATCGACGCCATCGCCGAGCGCATGACGCGTGGCGGCCGGCTCATCTACGCGGGTGCCGGGACGGCCGGCCGGCTCGGTGTCCTGGACGCCTCGGAGTGCCCGCCCACCTTCAACACCGACCGCGCGCAGGTGGTCGGCCTGATCGCGGGCGGGCCGGAGGCGATGGTGACCTCCGTCGAGGGCGCGGAGGACTCCGCAGAGCTCGCCCGCCGGGACCTGGACGCGCTGCGGCTCGCCCCCGACGACACGGTGGTGGGCGTCTCCGCCTCCGGCCGCACCCCCTACGCGATCGGCGCCGTGGAGCACGCCCGCGCGCTGGGCGCGCTGACCGTCGGCGTGGCCTGCAACGAGCACAGCGCGCTCGCGGCCGCCGCCGAGCACGGCATCGAGGTGGTCGTGGGGCCGGAGCTGATCACGGGGTCCACCCGGCTGAAGGCGGGCACGGCCCAGAAGCTGGTCCTGAACATGCTTTCGACCATCACGATGATCCGGCTCGGCAAGACCTACGGGAACCTGATGGTCGACGTCCGGGCGTCGAACGACAAGCTACGGGCCCGTTCCCGCCGGATCGTCTCCCTGGCCACGGGCGCTTCGGACGAGGAGATCGAGAAGGCCCTCATCGAGTCCGGCGGCGAGGTGAAGAACGCGATCCTCACCCTCCTCGCCGATGTCGACGGCCCGACGGCCGCCCGCCTTCTGGAGGAGTCCGGCGGCCATCTGCGTGCCGCGCTGGCGCACGCGGCCCGCTGACCCGCACGCTCGGGGCGTGCGCAACGACCCCGTCTCCACCGCGACCGCCGTCCTCACCCTGGTCGGCGGCCCGGCCAACGTCACCTCCGTGACCCACTGCGTGACCCGCCTCCGGGTGGTCCTCGCCGACCCGGCGGCGGCGGACGAGGAGGGGCTGCGGGCGCTGCCGGGTGTGCTCGGGGTGGTGTCCGACGGGCCCGCCTGGCAGATCGTGCTGGGGCCCGGAGTGGTCGACGAGGTCACGGCCGCGGTGGAGGCGGACGTGGCGGCGGCCGCGGGGGCGGCGCGGGTCCGCACCACCGCCCGGCCGGAGCCGGCCGGCGCGCCTTCGGGGGAGCCCGGTGCCCGGTCCGCGGGCCCGGTCACCGCCTTCAGGACCGCCCTGCGCCGGATCGCGGGCGTCTTCGTCCCGCTCATCCCCGCCCTGATCGGCTGCGGCGTCCTGGCCGGGCTCAACGGCGTGCTGCTGAACACCGGTCGGCTGCCCGCGCTGACCCCGGCCCTGTCCGCGATCGCCTCCGCCTTCCTGGCGCTGATCGCGGTGTTCGTCGGGTACAACACGGCACGCGAGTTCGGCGGCACACCCGTGCTGGGTGGTGCGGTAGCGGCCGTGGTCGTGTATCCGGGCGTGGCGAAGGTGACGGTGTTCGGCACACACCTGGCGCCCGGACAGGGCGGGGTGCTCGGCGCGCTCGCGGCGGCGTGGCTCGCGACCCGGGTGGAGAAGTGGGTCCGGGGCCGGGTGCCGGGCGCGCTGGACGTGCTCCTCACCCCGACGGTCACCGTCCTCGTCTCGGGTCTGGTGACGCTGTACGGCCTGATGTACACCGCCGGCGCGGTGGCGACGGCGATCGGCACGGCGGCGAACTGGCTGCTGGCCACCGCCGGAGCCGTGGCCGGACTGGTCCTCGGCGGGCTGTTCCTGCCGCTGGTCATGCTGGGCCTGCACCAGGCCCTCATCCCGATCCACACCACCCTCATCGAGCAGCAGGGCTACACCGTTCTGCTCCCCCTGCTGGCCATGGCGGGTGCGGGCCAGGTCGGCGCGGCGCTCGCGGTCTACGTCCGCCTGCGCCACGACGCCTCCCACGTTCCGCTGCGCACGACGATCCGTTCGGCGCTCCCGGCCGGGCTGCTGGGCGTCGGTGAACCGCTGATCTACGGCGTCTCCCTCCCCCTCGGCCGGCCGTTCCTGACGGCCTGCGCGGGCGGGGCGGCGGGCGGGGCGTTCGTCGGCTTCTTCGCGACGCTCGGCACCCGGGTGGGGGCGACGGCGATCGGGCCTTCGGGCTGGGCGCTGTTCCCGCTGCTGACGGGGAACAGGGGCGCGGGGGTGGCGGCAGCGATCTACGGGGGCGGTCTGCTCACCGGCTACCTCGTCGGCTTCCTGGCGACCTACCTCTTCGGCTTTCCCCGCCGTCCCCGGGTGGGCGCACCCGCGTGACGTACCGCCCGGACCGGTCGTTCCCCCGGTCATGATGAAGAAGCTCCTGGTCACCGCCGCCCTCACGGCCTCCGCCGCGGCGCTGGCCGCCCCAGCCCACGCCGACGGCCGCGGCTTTGACGACGCCGCCGTGAGGTGCGCCGAGAACCTCGCCGTACTGCCCGCGCTTGCTCCCGTCTCCCCCCTGTCGACGGCCGCCGGCACCCTCGCCGCCGCACCCGCCTGCGGGGCGGAGAGCGCCCTCGACCGCCTCCGCGGCTGACGGCCGCCCTCCGGTCCCTCAGCGGTCCGACGGGCCGCAGGGGGTACGCCAGACGAGGGTGAGCCAAGGATGATGGTGGGCGTTGTGGTCCCCGGGATGAGCGGCGCCGAAGCGTCGAAGGGCGTCGATCACTGGGCTCGTCATCCCGCTGAGCCCGCGGCTGTCCCGGCTGACACGTGCCTTCGGGGCCCGTGGCCTCCGAGGGCGGTCGGCATGTGTCCCCGCCGCCCCCGGGGCGCTACCGTCGCACCA
This sequence comes from Streptomyces sp. NPDC046759, assembly GCF_040645475.1. Classification (NCBI taxonomy): domain Bacteria; kingdom Bacillati; phylum Actinomycetota; class Actinomycetes; order Kitasatosporales; family Streptomycetaceae; genus Streptomyces; species Streptomyces sp. NPDC046759. The sequence goes on from NZ_JBEYYJ010000027.1 coordinate 106,195, forward strand.
TGAACCACGCCCAGATCGCCGCCCTCGGCCGGGCGCTGCGGCTGCTCGGGGAGCACGGGGAGGTGCTGACCGCCGACACCCCGGACGCCCGGCTGCACGAGGTGAAGGCCGATCTACGGCGCGCCCTCGACCTGCTGGACGAGACGGTCGGCACGAACGCGCCCACCACCCGCTGCGCCGAGCACCCGAACGGACCGGTCGACGAGAGCGCCCCGGACCGCTGCCTGCTGTGCGAGACCCGGCGCCGGGCCGCCCGGCGGTCCGAATACCAGGGCAGACCCCCGGCCACCGAGGCCCCGGACCGGGCCCCCTCCCGCTACGGCGTGCGCGGCGACCGGCCCCAGCCCCAGCAACGCTGGCTGCCCGAGGCGTGGAACGGGCAGGAGTGGCAGCTGTGCGGCACGCCCCGGCGGGACCGGCGCGAGGCGGAGGCGTACCTCGCCGCCCAGCGGCGCGGATCCCGGCCGGCGATGGCGTACCGGCTCGTGCACGAGTTCACCGACTACGAGGTGCTGCGGGTGTGGGGGACACCGGTGCGCGTGGACATCGAGCCGCTGGGCAACCTGTAGTCCCCCCTCTTCCCCGCTCGCGGGGTCAGCTGAGCGTCTTCAGCGCGGCCGCGTCGTACGGCTTCAGCTGGTCGAAACGGTCGGCGAGCACCTTGGCGGCCCACTCGGGGTCCTGGAGCAGCGCGCGGCCGACGGCGACCATGTCGAACTCCTCGGCCTCCAGGCGGTCGAGGAGGTTGTCGATGGCCTTGACCGGGGAGCCCTCGCCCTGGAAGGCGCCGACGAAGTCGCCGTCGAGGCCGACCGAGCCGACGGTGATGACCTGCTTGCCCGTGAGCTTCTTCGTCCAGCCGGCCAGGTTCAGGTCCGAGCCGTCGAACTCCGGCAGCCAGTAGCGGCGGGTGGAGGCGTGGAAGACGTCGACGCCGGCCGCGGCGAGCGGGGTGAGGATGGCTTCCAGCTCCTCCGGGGTCTCGGCGAGCCGGGCGGTGTAGTCCTGCTGCTTCCACTGCGAGTAGCGGAAGATCACCGGGAACTCGGCGGACACCCGCTCGCGGACCGCGGCGACGATCTCCGCGGCGAACTTCGTGCGGGCCACCGGGTCGCCGCCGTACGCGTCCGTGCGGGTGTTGGTGCCCGCCCACAGGAACTGGTCGACGAGGTAGCCGTGGGCGCCGTGGATCTCCACGCCGTCGAAGCCGATGCGCTCGGCGTCCGCGGCGGCCTGCGCGAACGCGGCGACGACGTCGTCCAGGTCCTTCTGGGTCATGGCCTTGCCGGTGGGCTCGGCGCCCGCGGTGACCAGGCCGGAGGGGCCGACGGCGGGCGCGTCCGGGAAGGGGTTCTGACCCTGCTCGCGGACCATGCCGATGTGCCACAGCTGGGGCACGATGGTGCCGCCCGCCGCGTGCACGTCCTCGGCGACCTTCGCCCATCCCGCAAGCTGCTCCTCGCCGTGGAACCGGGGCACGCGCGAGCTGTTGCCGGCCGACTCGTGGCCCACATAGGTGCCCTCGGTGACGATCAGTCCGACACCGGCGGCGGCGCGGCGGGCGTAATACGAGCGCACGTCCTCGCCGGGGACGCCGCCCGGGGAGAACATCCGGGTCATCGGCGCCATCACTATCCGGTTCGGGACGGTGAGGCCGTTGAGCGCGATCGGGCGGGACAGGACCTGGGCCGCGCGGGAGGCGGCAGCGGGCGTGACGGTCACGTGGGGGGCTCCTCGTGAGTGGCGATGTTAACCGGTCGGTATGTGAGCACGCATTGTTGCAGCTCCTTAAGTAACCGCCTATGCGCTGCCCCACATTCCGCCTCCGGAAAGTCCTTCACGTGACGCCGCTCACGCTCTCCCGGTTCAGTCGCCGCACCCGCTCCCGCAGCACCTCGTCCGGCGGCGCCGGCTCGACCGATCCGGGCGGACAGTCCCACTCCCGCCCTCCCCCGATGGGGCGCAGCTGCACCCGGCCGCCCACCTGCCCCATCACCTCACCGAGCCGTCCGCTGCGCGTATCGACGGCGTACTCGGGCGTACGGGCGGGTCGTTCGCCCGCGGCCGTTTCCTTCGCCTCCATTGCTCCAATCCCTCCACGCAGAGTGTTCCCGTTCACCACACAGCGTGGCCGTCGGCGCCCTAGCCTGGCCAGATACGGCGTCCCAACAAGCCCATCTGTGTGACAGGGAGTTGCCATGGCCGGACCGAAGGACCTCGACCCGTCGTCGTCGCCCCGCGCCCTGCTGGGTGCCGAGTTACGGCACGCCCGGGAGCGGACGGGGCTGAGCCAGGAGCAACTGGGCCAGCGGCTGTTCGTGAGCGGGTCGTTCATCGGGCAGCTGGAGGCGGGGACGCGGCGGATGCAGCCGGAGTATGCGCGGATGCTGGATGAAGTGCTGGAGACGGACGGCTTCTTCCGCCGGAACTGCGGGGCGGCGGCCAAGTCGAAGTTCGAGGAGCACTTCGAGATGGTGGCGGAGGCCGAGGCTCATGCAACGGCGATCAGGCAGTACACGCCACTTCTCATCCCAGGGCTGCTGCAGACGCCCGCGTACGCCCGGGCCGTGAACCGTGCCTACGATCCGACGGCGCCGGATGAGACCATCGAAGAGTGGGTGGAAGGCAGGATGGATCGGATCCGTCTGCTGGATCACCCAACAAAGCCCTTGTTGTGGACGGTGCTTGACGAGGCGGCGTTGCGCCGGGAGACCGGCGGCCGGGCGGTGATGGCTGAGGCCCTGCACCGCGTCGCCGATCTGTCCCGCCGCAGTCGGGTCATCGTGCAGGTGCTGCCGTTCGGCGCCGGTGCGCACACGGCGATGCAGGGGGCGCTGAAGCTGATGGAATTCGCAGACGCCCCTCCCCTGGTCTACTTCGAGGGAGTGCGCAACGGGCGTCTGGAGGACGACCCGCCCACCGTCGCCCAACTGAGGTTCGTGTTCGACCTCCTCGTGGCATCCGCACTCTCGCAAGAGAAGTCCCTGGCCCTGATCGAGGCGTTGGCGCAGGATTACGCACATGAGGAACACCCCTGACCTGAGCACGGCCACCTGGCGCAAGTCGAGCTACAGCCAAGGCGGCAACGACTGCCTGGAAGTCACCCACGACTTCCCCACCCTCGCTCCCGTCCGGGACTCGAAGAACCCCGACGGCCCGAAGCTCATCTTCCGGCCGGAGGCCTGGTCGGCGTTCGTCGCGAACCTCAAGCCTTGAGCCCCGAGCCCTCTTTGCACGGAATGGGTGGGGTCTCAACCCGCCCACCCACCCCGCCAGTTGACGCCCCGCACTCAACTTGCCACGCATGGTGACGATCCTCTAGCGTCCCCGCATAACGAACAGCCCCCGCCAGGTGCGCCAACACCTGCGGGGGCTTGACCGACGAGATCGAAAAGGGCGATCCCGTGGCTGAAGCCAAGTTTAGTCCTGCCCTCCCGCCCGCGCACGCCTCCTTTCACCCGATGGCCAACCCGGGCTACGGCAAGCGCTCCGCTCCGGACCAACACCGCCGCACCAAGCATGACTTCGGGCACCTCCCGCCCCGTGAAGCCGCCATCGCCGCGTACGTCGACCGCCTCCCCGACGGCGCCGACATCTCCGTGAAAACGCTGGCCAAGCAGCTCCCCTACGGCCAGTGCGCACTGCGTACGGCCCTCAACCGCATCCAGGCGGCGGGGCACTTGCGGCGAGGGAGGGAGCGGCTGGAGACGGAAGACGGGGGCTCGCGCTGGATCACCCGATCGTGGTGGTCCCGAACCGCACGCGACGACGCCTGGTGGGCGGCGTTCACGCGCGGCGCCGTACCGGAGAACCCGCACCCGCCCGAACGGCCCGGCCCCACCCGCTCCCGCGCCCACATCCTCCTCGCGGCCCTCGGCCGAACGGCTCCCGTCCTGTCCCTCTCCGCCGCCGACTGCGCCGCGCTCGCCCCGCTCCTGACGGAGTGGTTCGCACGGGGGGCCACCGACGAGGCCGTTCTCCGCGCGCTGACGGAGGGACTGCCGACGCCGGTCCACCACCCGGCCGCCTTGGTCCGCCGCCGCCTCATCGACAAACTCCCATCCGAACCGGTCCCCCGCCCGGCGCCCCGCCGAGTCCTGGAGTGCTCGGAATGCGGGGTGCCGGGGCGACCGGAGGCACTGCCGGGGGGCGTGTGCGCGGGATGCCGGGGCGGGCGGGCGCCGACGCGCTCCAACGCCCCCCTGCCCGCTTCAGCAGTCCAAGTCCACGCAGCCGAGATCCGCGCTGCGATGTCCCTCAAACGTCGAGAAAGAGCACCCGCATGACGGCCTCCACGGTCCGGCATGACCACTCAGGGGCACGATGGAGAGGAGGAGTGCGAGGAGCTGGCCGAGGCCGCGCCCGAAACCGTGCGGCTCGAGTACGTCAACGGAAAGGTAGTCGTAAAGGCCATGCCGGCCTCGCGCCCGAGCGAGGCGTCAGGGCCGAGGCCTACCGCAAAGGCCGTGCCATCACGGACGGCTTCCTCGCGCCGGAGTGCTCCACCCGCCCCTGGGGAGCGACCGTCGAGCTGCCGCCTCCGGTGGGCATCACCCTCGACACCGAAAAGCTGAAGGACTACGCCGACCGAGCCCGATGAAAACGCCCGAGGGCGGCACCCCCAGCCAGAAGCTGGACGTGCCGCCCTCGGTCCCAAGGACAGGCGATCAACCGTCAGGTCGATCAGAAGTCCATGTCACCGCCCGGCATGCCACCGCCGGCGGGCGCGGCGGCCTTCTCCGGCTTGTCGGCGATGACGGCCTCGGTGGTGAGGAACAGCGCGGCGATGGAGGCGGCGTTCTGCAGAGCGGAACGGGTCACCTTCGCCGGGTCGATGATGCCCTCGGCGACCAGGTCGACGTACTCGCCGGTCGCGGCATTCAGGCCGTGGCCCGGGGTCAGGTTGCGCACCTTCTCCACCACGACACCGCCCTCGAGGCCGGCGTTGACGGCGATCTGCTTCAGCGGGGCCTCGAGCGCGATGCGCACGGCGTTGGCGCCGGTCGCCTCGTCACCCTCGAGCTCCAGCTTCTCGAAGACCTGGGAGGCCTGCAGCAGGGCCACGCCACCACCGGCGACGATGCCCTCCTCGACGGCCGCCTTCGCGTTGCGGACGGCGTCCTCGATGCGGTGCTTGCGCTCCTTGAGCTCCACCTCGGTGGCGGCACCGGCCTTGATGACCGCGACACCGCCGGCGAGCTTCGCCAGGCGCTCCTGCAGCTTCTCGCGGTCGTAGTCCGAGTCGCTGTTCTCGATCTCGGCGCGGATCTGGTTCACGCGGCCGTTGACCTGCTCCGAGGAGCCGGCACCGTCGACGATGGTGGTCTCGTCCTTGGTGATGACGACCTTGCGGGCGCGGCCCAGGAGGTCCAGGGTCGCGTTCTCCAGCTTGAGGCCGACCTCCTCGGAGATGACCTCGCCGCCCGTGAGGATGGCGATGTCGCCGAGCATGGCCTTGCGGCGGTCACCGAAGCCCGGGGCCTTGACGGCGACGGACTTGAAGGTGCCGCGGATCTTGTTGACGACCAGGGTCGACAGGGCCTCGCCCTCGACGTCCTCGGCGATGATCAGCAGCGGCTTGCCCGACTGCATGACCTTCTCGAGGAGCGGGAGCAGGTCCTTGACCGAGGAGATCTTGGAGTTGGCGATGAGGATGTACGGGTCCTCGAGCGACGCCTCCATGCGCTCCATGTCGGTCGCGAAGTAGGCGGAGATGTAGCCCTTGTCGAAGCGCATGCCCTCGGTGAGCTCGAGCTCCAGACCGAAGGTGTTGCTCTCCTCGACGGTGATGACGCCTTCCTTGCCGACCTTGTCCATGGCCTCGGCGATGAGCTCGCCGATCTGGGTGTCGGCGGCGGAGATGGACGCGGTGGAGGCGATCTGCTCCTTGGTCTCGACGTCCTTCGCCTGCTCCAGCAGGGCGGCGGAGACGGCCTCGACGGCCTTCTCGATACCGCGCTTGAGGGCCATCGGGTTGGCCCCGGCGGCGACGTTGCGCAGGCCTTCCTTGACCAGGGCCTGGGCGAGCACGGTCGCGGTGGTCGTACCGTCACCGGCGACGTCGTCCGTCTTCTTGGCGACTTCCTTGACCAGCTCGGCGCCGATCTTCTCGTACGGGTCCTCGAGCTCGATCTCCTTGGCGATGGAGACGCCATCGTTGGTGATCGTGGGGGCGCCCCACTTCTTCTCGAGGACGACGTTGCGACCCTTGGGGCCGAGCGTCACCTTGACGGCGTCCGCGAGCTGGTTCATGCCGCGCTCGAGGCCGCGCCGCGCCTCCTCGTCGAACGCGATGATCTTGGCCATGTGAAGTGGTCCCTCCAGGACTGGGGGTGATTCCTTCGGACCGCGCCCGCGCCCGCGACGGACGGCTCGCCGGCCTGTGGTTCCTTGCCCCACGTGGCCTGCGGGCCTCACCGACCCGGTCCTTCTTTGTCACTCTCACCTTCAGAGTGCTAACGCCAATGATTAGCACTCGGCACCTCCGAGTGCAAGCGCCCCGGGGGTGCCGCAGGGCGCGCTCAGCCGCGCGCGAACAGGGGCGCGCCGGGCAGGACGAAGGGCCCGCACCCCGGGAGGTGCGGGCCCTTCGACGATGAAACAGAAGAACGTCGCTGTCAGTCGACGCGTGCTTCAGCTGGTCGCCAGCCGGACCATGTCCGCCTGCGGGCCCTTCTGGCCCTGCGAGATCTCGAAGTCGACCCGCTGCCCCTCTTCCAGGGTGCGGTATCCGTCCATCTGGATCGCGCTGTAGTGGACGAAAACATCCGCACCACCGTCGACCGCGATGAAGCCGTACCCCTTCTCCGCGTTGAACCACTTGACGGTGCCCTGAGCCATGCCTAACTCCCCTATTACTGGCCCTTGCACAGATCCACACTTCGCGGACCCGGGTCAGACCTCACCCCCCATCGACGGGGGCGTGCGCCGTAACGCGTCGACCGCGGCTGAATGTATCTGTCCAACTGCCGTCTGCAACAGGTCAATCGGACGAGAATTCTGGACGGGAACGGTCCGGAATGTAGCGAGAATTCATAGGAATTCGGGGCAAGTCGGGCCCCATAAAAGCCACAAATGCCGCATTCGACCCGGGCACTTTGGCTACTTCTTGTCGGGCCTGCGGCATGAATACAGGGCCCCCGACCGGTCCGACCGGGGACGCGTTCCCCAACTCTACCGTGCTCAATCACGCAGAATTGCCTCCTCCGCTTCTCTCACGGAGGAGGCAATTCAATGAACAATGAGTAACTGAAGTTACCCAAGGTAACGATCGACCGCCGTAACGATCAGCCGCCGGCGACCGCCGGAATGATGGAGACGCCGGCGCCGTCGGGGGTCGCCGTTTCCAGGCCCTGCTCGAAGCGGACGTCGTCGTCGTTGACGTAGACGTTCACGAAACGGCGCAGCTTGCCCTGGTCGTCCAGGACGCGGGCGGCGATGCCGGTGTGGTTCTTCTCCAGGTCCTCGATGACCTCGGCGAGGGTGCCGCCCTCGGCGGTCACCTCGGCCCGGCCCCCGGTGTAGGTGCGCAGGATGGTGGGGATGCGAACGGTCACGCTCATGCGAGGCCAGCCTCTCGGAAGGAGTCCAGGGTCGGGCGGATGGTGGCGGTGAGACCGGTGCCGGCCACCGCGTCGAGGGTCTTCAGGCCGTCGCCGGTGTTGAGGACCACCGTGGTCTTCGCCGGGTCCAGGACGCCGTCCTCGAGCAGCTTGCGGGTGACGCCGACGGTCACCCCGCCCGCCGTCTCCGCGAAGATGCCCTCGGTACGGGCCAGCAGCTTGATGGCGTCCACGACCTGCTCGTCCGTCACGTCCTCCACGGCACCGCCGGTGCGGCGCGCGATGTCCAGCACGTAGGGGCCGTCGGCCGGGTTGCCGATCGCCAGGGACTTGGCGATGGTGTTCGGCTTCTGCGGGCGGACCACGTCGTGCCCGGCCTTGAAGGCGGTGGACACCGGCGAGCAGCCCTCGGCCTGCGCGCCGAAGATCTTGTACGGCCTGTCCTCGACCAGACCCAGCTTGATCAGCTCCTGCAGACCCTTGTCGATCTTGGTGAGCTGGGAACCGGAGGCGATCGGGACCACGATCTGGTCGGGCAGCCGCCAGCCGAGCTGCTCGCAGATCTCGTACGCCAGGGTCTTGGACCCCTCCGCGTAGTACGGCCGCAGGTTGACGTTGACGAAGCCCCAGCCCTCGCCGGCCGGGTCGCCGATCAGCTCGGAGCAGAAGCGGTTCACGTCGTCGTAGTTGCCCTCGATGCCGACGAGCTCGCCGCCGTAGACCGCGGCCATGACGACCTTGCCCTGCTCCAGGTCGTGCGGGATGAACACGCAGGAGCGGAAGCCGGCGCGGGCCGCGGCGGCGCCGACGGCACCGGCGAGGTTGCCGGTGGAGGAGCAGGACAGGGTGGTGAAGCCGAAGGCGCGGGCGGCCTCCAGGGCCTGCGCGACCACGCGGTCCTTGAAGGAGTGCGTCGGGTTGCCGGAGTCGTCCTTGACGAACAGGCCGCCGGTGACGCCGAGTTCGGCGGCGAGGTTGTCCGCCTTGACGAGTTTGGTCCAGCCCGGGTTCAGGTTCGGCTTGTCGGCCACGTCGGCCGGGACGGGCAGCAGCGGCGCGTAGCGCCAGATGTTCGCGGGGCCGGCCTCGATGCGGCGGCGCAGTTCCTCGGTGTCGTGGGCGGAGAAGTCGTAGGCGATCTCCAGCGGGCCGAAACACTCCTCGCAGGCGAAGACCGGGCCGAGCGGGACGCGGTGACCGCACTCGCGACAGCTCAGGGCCGCGGCGGGACCGAGGTCGACGGTGGAACTGCTGGAGTTTGCAACTGTCTGCACAGCCATGGAGGCGAGGCCCTTTCTCCTCATCTTCCTCACGACGCATCTCGCCGTGAGACGGATTTGGCACCTTCCCTAGCCGGGAGCCTCGCTGCGAAGACGAGTACCGGCTGGAGGGTTGCCGGGGCTTCATCGGGCCGTGTCCCTCTGCCCCTCTGGATGAGCGGTATGCGGTTGTGAACGCGCGCGGACCCCCGACATGCGATGGTCATCGGCGTTGTTCAAGACTGTAACCGAAGGCCAGGACAGTTGAGATAGTCGTCCGAACCGCGAGATGGATCACACAGTCGACCCATGTGATCACGAACAGTGAGGAGCCGCAGACCGTGCTGGAAGAAGTCGAGCGCTGGCTGGCCACCCGCTCCTGGTCCGTGGCCGATCGCCCGCTCCACCGCATACTCGCCGCCAAACAGCGCACGGGCCAGACGATCAGCGTCGTGCTGCCCGCGCTCAACGAGGAGGAGACGGTCGGTGACATCGTCGCGGTCATCCGTCAGGACCTCGTCGAGCAGGTCCCGCTCGTCGACGAGATCGTGGTCGTCGACTCCGGCTCCACCGACCGCACCTCGGCGGTCGCCGCCGCCGCGGGCGCGCGGGTCGTTCACCGGGACGAGATCCTGCCCAGGCTTCCCGCCGTTCCCGGAAAAGGTGAGGTGCTGTGGCGCTCGCTGCTGGTGACCGGCGGCGACATCGTCTGCTTCATCGACGCCGACCTCAGGGAGTTCTCCTCCGACTTCGTCTCCGGGATCGTCGGCCCGCTGCTCACCGAACCGGACGTGGACCTGGTCAAGGCGATGTACGACCGCCCGCTGGCGGGGGCGGCCGGCCAGGGCGGCCGGGTCACCGAGCTGATGGCCCGTCCGCTGCTGAACATGCACTGGCCGCAGCTGGCCGGATTCGTGCAGCCGCTGGGCGGCGAGTACGCGGCCCGGCGCTCGCTGCTGGAACAGCTGCCGTTCCCGGTCGGGTACGGCGTGGAGCTGGGCATGCTGGTCGACGCCCTGCACCTGGTCGGACTGGACGCGCTGGCGCAGGTGGACGTGGGCGTGCGCAAGCACCGGCACCAGGACGGGCAGGCGCTGGGCCGGATGGCGGCGGCGATCTACCGCACCGCCCAGCTCCGGCTGGCCCGGGGGCATCTGATCCGGCCGGCGCTGACCCAGTTCGAGCGGGGCGAGGAGGGCTTCGAGCCGCGCACCTACTCGGTGGACACCGAGGAGCGGCCGCCCATGGTGGACATCGCGGAGTACGCCGAGCGGAAGGTGGCGTGAACCGGTCGTATACGGCGGCGTGCCGGACGTGGCCGTACGTTTGAGCGTTTCCGGGCCGGGCTAGGTTGAGGACCATGGCTTCCACGCACGGTGCTGTTCAGAGAGCTCAGGTGCTGGTCGCGTCCAACCGCGGCCCGGTTTCGTACACGGTGTACGCCGACGAGGGGACCGGCGGGCCCGGCTCGCTGCGCGCCAAGCGGGGCGGCGGCGGGCTGGTCTCGGGCCTGTCGGCCATCGGGTCGGACGCGGACTCGCTGTGGGTGTGCGCGGCGCTCGGCGACGGCGACCGGGAGGCCGTACGGCGGGCGGACGGCGGGGTGCTGCCGGCCGAGGACACCGGCGGGCAGCGGGTGCGGATGCTCGACATCGACGCGGCGGTGCACACGGACGCCTACAACGGCATCGCCAACTCGGTGCTCTGGTTCGTCCACCACATGCTGTACCAGACCCCGCTGGAGCCCGTCTTCGACACGGAGTTCCGGCGGCAGTGGGCGTCCTACGAGGCCTACAACCGGGCGTTCGCCGAGGCGCTGGCCGAGGCGGCGGCCCAGGGGGCGGCGGTGCTGGTGCAGGACTACCACCTGTGCCTGGTCCCCGGGATGCTCCGTGAGCTACGCCCCGACCTGCGGATCGGCCACTTCTCCCACACCCCGTGGGCGCCGCCGGACTACTTCCGGCTGCTCCCCGACGACATCGCGGCCGCCCTGCTGAACGGCATCCTCGGCGCGGACCGGGCGGCGTTCCTGACCCACCGGTGGGCGGACGCGTTCAGGGCGTGCTGTCATGCGGTGCTGGGACCGGAGGCCGCCACGGACACGCGGATCGGGGTGCACGGGCTCGGCGCGGACGCGGACTTCCTGCGCAAGCGGGCCCACGAGCCGGACGTGGACCAGCGGATGGCGACGCTGCGGGAGGAGATCGGCGAGGGCCGCCGCGCCGTCGTGCGCGTGGACCGCACCGAGCTCTCGAAGAACATCGTGCGCGGACTGCTGGCGTACCGGCAGCTGCTCGACGACCACCCCGAGTGGCGGGAGCAGGTGGTGCACGTCGCGTTCGCCTATCCGTCGCGGCAGGACCTCGCCGTGTACCGCGACTACACCGCCGAGGTGCAGCGGGTGGCCGACGGGATCAACGCGCGGTACGGGACGCCCGGCTGGACCCCGGTCGTGCTGCACGTCAAGGACGACTTCGCCCGCTCCCTGGCCGCGTACCGGCTCGCCGACGTGGCGCTGGTCAATCCCATCCGGGACGGCATGAACCTGGTCGCCAAGGAGGTGCCGGTCGTCTCCGACGAGGGCTGCGCGCTGGTGCTGTCCCGGGAGGCGGGGGCGTACGAGGAGCTGGGCACCGACGCGCTCGTGGTGAACCCGTACGACATCGGGGGTACGGCCGAGGCCCTGCACGCTGCGTTGAGCATGCCGGCGGCCGAGCGGGCGGAGCGCTCCAAGCGGCTGGCCGCGGCGGCCACCGCGCTGCCGCCCGCCCGCTGGTTCCTCGATCAGCTGGAGGCACTGCAGCGGTAGCTACGGCAGCCGGGCCGCCAGCGCCCGCAGCAGGTGGACGACGCCGGCCGGGCCGTCGACCACCACGTCCGCCCGCTCCGCCAGTTCGGTGACCTCCGTGCTGCCGCTGCAGACCAGCAGGCCGGGGATGCCGTCGGAGCGGAGCTTTTCGACGGCGGCGAAGGCGGGGAGGTCGCCCAGGTCGTCGCCGGCGTAGAGGACGGTCCCGGCGCCCGTCTTGCGGACGTGGTCGGCGAGCGCCACTCCCTTGTCCATGCCCGGCGGGCGCAGCTCCAGGACCATGCGGCCGGGTTCGACGATCAGGCCGTGGCGGGTGGCGAGGTCGGTGAGGGGGCCGCGCAGGGCCTCGAACGCGGCCTGCGGGTCGTCGGCGCGGCGGGTGTGCACCGCGACCGCCCGGCCCTTCTCCTCGATCCAGGTGCCGTGCCAGGCGCCGGCGCGGTCCAGCACGCCCGGCAGTTCGGCGCGGACCGCCGCGACGCCGGGGTGCGGGGCCGGAGCGGTGACGGTGCCGGTGGCACCGTCCCAGCGTTCGGCACCGTAGTGGCCGAGGACGGTCAGGTGCTCCAGGCCCGGCACGCCGGAGAAGCCGCCGTAGCGCACCGCGACCCCGGCGGGCCGGCCGGTGATCACGGCGACGGAGGCCACCTTCGGGGCGAGGGCGGCGAGGGCCGACAGGGCCTCGGGGTGGGCGCGGGCCTGCTCGGGGTCGGCGACGATGGGGGCCAGGGTGCCGTCGAAGTCCAGACCGACGAGCGCGGTGCGCGGCTGCGCGAGCAGAGCGGTGAGTCCGTCCCGGCCGGGCCGGGTCTGCGGGGTCGGCAGGGGGTCCATCGGGTGGGTCGAGTCCGTCGTATGGGTGCCCATACGGCGACACTATCCGCGAAGGGCCCCGTCCACTCCTCAGCGCTCCGAGCGCCGGGACTCCCGGACCCGGCGGAGCCGGTTCACGGTCACGGGATCCAGGGCCAGAGCCCGCTCGTCGTCCAGCAACGCGTTCAGCAGCTGGTAGTAGCGGACCGGGGACAGGCCCAGCTCCTCGCGGATCGCCCGTTCCTTGGCGCCGGGGCCGGGAAAGCCCCGGCGCTCGAGCGCGAGGACGGCTTGTTCGCGGTGGCCGAGTTCCATGGCAGCCACCGTAGCGCCGGGCACCGACAGAGGGCTCAGTTCTTGCTGTTGCTGTCGGCCGCTGCCGCCGTCGCCTGGAGGCGGGTCAGGACGCCGGCCGGGTCGCCGCCGGGGGCGACCGCCTGGCCGATGTTCTGCTTCACGGCCGCGCTGACCGACGCCCAGGAGGTCTTGCCGACGGGGTACAGCTCCGAGGTGGGCAACTGGTCCAGGAAGGGGTGCAGGGCCTTGTCGGACGCGGAGTCCGACGCGCTCATGGCGTTGGAGGCGGACGCGGTGACCGGCAGCAGGCCGTACTCGCGGGAGAAGCCGAGGACGTTCTTCTCGCTGTAGACGAAGTCGAGGAAGTCGCCTATCCGGTCGCGGTGCCCGCCCTGCTTGAACGCCATCATCCAGTCGGCCACCCCCATCGAGGCCCTGGCCACGCCGGTGCGCCCCGGCATCGGCACCATGCCGAACTGCACGCCCTTCTTCTGGGCCTGCTGGATCAGCGTGGGATGCCCGTCGACCATGCCCACCTGGCCGTCGGCGAAGGCGGCGAAGGCGGTCGCGCGGTTCAGCCTGCCGGGTGCGACGGGGCCGGTCAGACCCTTGCCGACCAGGTCGTCCTTGAGCCAGGTGAAGGTCTGGACGTTCTGCGCGGAGTCGATGGTGTAGGTGCCGATGTCGTCGGTGTAGCCGTTGCCGCCGTCGCTGCCGCTGCTGCCGCTCAGCAGCCACTGCATGGTCTCGGCCTGGGCCTCCTCGGGGCCGAGCGGCAGCGCGACGGGGTACTTCACTCCCTTGTCCTTGAGCGCCTTGGCGTCGGCGGCCAGCTCGTCCCAGGTGGTGGGCGGGGTGAGGCCGGCCTTGGCGAACAGGGTCTTGTTGTAGAAGAGCACGCGCGTGGAGGCCGCGAACGGGATGCCGTACTGCGTGTGGTTCCACTGCCCGGCCTCGGAGAGCGGGGAGAGGAAGTCGGCCTGCGTGCGGATGGAGAGCAGATCGGAGGCCGGGTAGAGCTTTCCGGCGGCCGCGTAGTCGGCGTAGGCGCCGATCTGGGCCATGTCCGGGGCCTTGCCGGCGTCGACCATGTCCTTGACCTTGCGGTCGACGTCGTTCCAGGAGTAGACGCTGACGTCGATCTTCACGCCGGGGTGCTGGGACTCGTACTCCTTGACCAGGGAGTCCCAGTACTTCTGGGAGCTGTCGGCGGCGGAGTCGCCGTAGTCGGCGGCGACGAGTCTCAGTGTCACGTCGGAGGAGCCCGTACTCCCGCAGCCGCCCAGAACCGTCGTCATGCCCAGTGCGGACACCATCGCGATCGTTCCTGCCGTACGCCGACGCACCCTCAAAGCCCCAACCCTGCTGTCTGACCGTTCAATATATGGACACATAAGGTCTACACCACGTGAGTGGACTAGACCTCTCGCGGGTGCGAGGGTCACACTAGGGGCCGTGGTGAGACATGTCATCGCCCTGGACGTGGGCGGTACCGGGATGAAGGCCGCCCTCGTCGGCGACGACGGCGGGCTGCTCCACCGCGCCCGCCGCGCCACCGGACGCGAGCGCGGACCGGACGCGGTGGTCGGGGCGATCCTCGACTTCGCCGCCGAGCTGCACGCGTACGGCGCCGAGCACCACGGGGCACCGGCCGTCGCCGCAGGCATCGCGGTCCCGGGCATCGTCGACGAGGAGCGGGGCATCGCCTCCTACGCCGCCAACCTCGGCTGGCGTGACGTGCCGCTGCGCGCGCTGCTCACCGAGCGGCTCGGCATCCCCGTCGCCCTCGGCCACGACGTGCGCACCGGCGGCCTCGCCGAGGGCCGGATCGGCGCGGGCAGGGGGGCGGACCGGTTCCTGTTCGTGCCGCTCGGCACCGGGATCGCGGGCGCCATCGGCATCGACGGCCGGGTGGAGGCGGGCGCGCACGGCTTCGCGGGCGAGATCGGCCACGTCGTCGTGCGGCCCGGCGGCACTCCCTGCCCCTGCGGACAGCACGGCTGCCTGGAGCGGTACGCCTCCGCGTCCGCCGTGAGCGAGGCCTGGGCGACGGCCTGCGGGGACCCGGACGCGGACGCCGCCGACTGCGCCGAGGCCGTCGCGTCCGGCGACCCGAACGCCGTCCGAGTCTGGCAGGAGGCGGTCGACGCGCTCGCCGACGGCCTGGTCACCGCGCTCACCCTGCTGGACCCGCGCACCCTGATCATCGGTGGCGGACTCGCCGAGGCGGGAGAAGTGTTGTTCCAGCCCCTGCGGGACGCCGTCCGGCAGCGGGTCACCTTCCAGAAGCTGCCGGCCATCGTCCCCGCAGCCCTCGGCGACACCGCCGGCTGCCTGGGCGCGGGCCTGCTGGCCCGCGATCTCCTCGGCACCGCCGGCCCCGTCCGCACCGCCCCCGACCCCACCGACCCCACCGACCCCCCGGAGGTAACCGCCTGATGGCTCCCAGCTTGGTTCTCGCAGGTGCTCGGGTGGTGCTGCCCACCGGGGTCGTGGACGACGGGCGCGTGGCCGTCGACGGCACGAAGATCACGGCCGGCGCTCCCGGGGACGCCGATGTGATCGACGTGACCGGCCACTGGCTGGTCCCCGGCTTCGTGGACATCCACAACCACGGCGGCGGCGGAGCCTCCTTCTCCGGCAGCGCCGAGGACGTGCTCAGGGCCGTCCACACCCACCGGCTGCACGGCACCACCACCCTCGTCGCCTCCACCGTCACGGACGAGATGGACGTGCTGGTCCGCCAGGCCGGGCTGCTGAGCGAGCTGGCCGAGCAGGGGGACATCGCCGGCATCCACTTCGAGGGGCCGTTCATCTCGCCGTGCCGCAAGGGCGCGCACTCCGAGGAACTGCTGCGCGACCCGGACCCGGCCGAGGTCCGCAAGCTGCTCGACGCGGCGCGCGGCAAGGCGAGGATGGTCACGCTGGCGGCCGAACTGCCGGGCGGCATCGACTCCGTGCGGCTGCTGGCCGAGCACGGCGTGATCGCGGCGATCGGGCACACCGACGCCACCTACGAGCAGACGGCCGAGGCCATCGGCGCGGGCGCCACCGTCGCCACCCACCTGTTCAACGCGATGCCGGCCCTGAACCACCGTGCGCCGGGTCCGATCGCCGCCCTGCTGGAGGACGAGCGGGTCACGGTCGAGCTGATCAACGACGGCACGCACCTCCACCCGGCCGCGCTGGAACTGGCCTTCCACCACGCGGGGGCGCACCGGGTCGCCTTCATCACCGACGCGATGGACGCGGCCGGCGTCGGCGACGGCCGCTACATGCTCGGCCCGCTGGAGGTCGAGGTCAGCGAGGGGGTGGCCCGGCTGGTGGAGGGCGGCTCGATCGCGGGCTCCACGCTCACCCTGGACCGCGCGTTCAAGCGGGCGGTGACCGTCGATCGGCTGTCGGTCGAGGACGCCGTACAGGCCCTGTCGGTCAACCCCGCCCGTCTCCTCGGTCTTTCCGACCGCGTCGGCTCCCTGGAGCCGGGCAAGGACGCCGATCTGGTCCTGCTGGACGCGGACTTCGACGTCAAGGGCGTGATGCGGCAGGGCGAATGGGTGGCCGTACCGCCCCAACTGGACTGATCTGTCCGTCTTTTCCCGCGACGGCGGCCGACTCGTGACTGGGCCGGCCGCCGTCTCTTTGGCATGATCGAGGCCCCGGAAACCGATGACAGGCGACAGGACTTCGAGGGAGGTCGGCCCGGGTGATCCTCACGGTCACGCTGAACACCGCTCTCGACCTCACCTATCGCGTGCGGTCGCTGCGGCCGCACGCCTCGCACCGGGTCTCGGAGGTCGTCGAACGGCCCGGCGGCAAGGGTGTGAACGTGGCCCGGGTGCTGGCCGCGCTCGGGCACGAGGTGACGGTCACGGGATTCGTGGGCGGCGGCACCGGCCGGGCGATACGTGACGGGCTGGCCGGGATCGCCGGGCTGACGGACGCGCTGGTGCCGGTCGCGGGGGCGAGTCGGCGCACGATAGCCGTGGTGGACGAACTCTCCGGCGACACGACCCAGCTGAACGAGCCGGGCCCGCAGACAGCGCCCGCCGAGTGGGGCACCTTCCTGGACCGTTACGAGGAACTGCTGGACGGCGTCCGTGCCGTGGCCCTGTGCGGCAGCCTCCCGCCCGGCGTGCCGGTCGGCGCCTACGCGCATCTCGTCCGGGCCGCCCGCGCCCACGGCGTCCCCGTACTGCTGGACACCAGCGGCGAGCCGCTGCGCCGAGGCGTCGCGGCCCGCCCCGAGCTGATCAAACCCAACGCCGACGAACTGGCCGAACTCACCGGCTCCCACGAGCCGTCGCGCGCCACCCAGGACGCACGCCGACGCGGGGCCCAGACGGTCGTCGCCTCCCTGGGCGCGCAAGGCCTCCTCGCGGTCTCCCCGGAAGGCAGCTGGCAGGCCGCCCCGCCCGCCCCCCTCCACGGCAACCCGACCGGCGCGGGCGACTCGGCGGTGGCCGGCCTCCTGTCGGGCCTGGTCGAGCACCTATCGTGGCCGGACCGCCTGGCGCGCGCGGTCGCCTTGTCCGCGGCGACCGTGATGGCTCCGGCGGCGGGCGAGTTCGACCGGACGGCGTACGAGCAATTGCTGAGCCGGGTGTCGGTGGGCGAGGGAATCAGCGCCGCGTAGGACGCCTACTTCCCTTCACTCTCTTTCGAGGGAGAAACGCGACCCAGGAGTTCCTCTGCGATGGTGCTGAGGAGTCCGTCCTCCTCCGCGCTCGACTCTTCCTCGGCGGAGGTTTTGGCCTCGCGGCCCGTTCTCGTGCCGTCAGCCCTCGGCTTGAGCTGAGCGATGGGCCCCTCAGCGCTGGGGGTGGGCTTGTGCGGAACGGCCGCGGACGCACCGGCCGTTCCGAGCAGGGCGAACAGGACAGGGGCGGCGATCGCGACGGCCAAGGCTCTACGTGATGTACGCATGGTTTCCACCTCGTCTGGGACAACGTCACCGCCAAGTTGTCCCGGCGATCGTTCCGAAAAACCGCTCACCGGACCAACCACCCGTACGGCCGAGCAACTCCCCGGCCGGTCCGGGATCGGGGGCCGATCAGCTGCCGACCCATCCCTTCACCAGCCAGAGCCGGTCGATGAGGGCGTCGCACTGGTTGCCCTGTCCGCAGGAGAGGGAAACGGTGTTGGTGCCCTTGTTGAGCTGGACGTAGTTGTAGGTCTTCGTCCAGCCCTTCTCGTAGTCGCCGCCGGCGGCATTCGCCCAGTTCTTCAGCTTGACGGGCGTGGTGGACGGCGTGCCGTTGACCGTGAGCGTGGCGCTGCCGTCCTTGCCCGGGACGCTGTAGCCGACGTACACCGAGTACTTGCCGGCCT
The DNA here is from genome assembly GCF_040645475.1 of Streptomyces sp. NPDC046759. NCBI lineage: Bacteria > Bacillati > Actinomycetota > Actinomycetes > Kitasatosporales > Streptomycetaceae > Streptomyces > Streptomyces sp. NPDC046759. The sequence goes on from NZ_JBEYYJ010000027.1 coordinate 124,266, forward strand.
CGGGGATGCCGTCGAACGTCCACGTGATCGCGGCACCCTGCTGGTTCAGGCCTGTCACATAGCGGCCGTCCGAGGACTGCGCGCCCTTGACGTCCGACGCCACGGTCGCACCGCCCGAGAGCTTCACGGAGCTGTTCGCGGCATCGACCTTCGGCAGTTCGCCGGCCGCCGCCGAGTTGCTCCCCGACGGGCTCGGTCCCTGGCTCTGGGACTGGGTCGGGGTCGTGGCGGACTGGTTCTTCTTGCCGTCGTCCGAGTTGCCGTTGATCATCGCGACGCCGATGCCTATGACGACCGCGGCGACCACCGCGATCGCACCGATCAGCAGGCCCTTGGTGTTCGGGCCGCGGCGGCCGGGCCCGGGCTGGGCCGGCGGACGGGCGGCCGGCGGGGCGCCGCCGGGGACGGTCTCGGGGGCCTGGTAGTGCGCGTTCGGCTGGCCGTAGGCACCCTGCTGCTGCGGAATGGTCGGCTGGCCGTACTGCGGCTGCTGGCCGTACTGGCGCTCACCGACCGTACGCACTCTGCTGACCGAGTTCGGGTAGCCGTAACCGCCGGACGGCGGCTGGGCGCCTCTGGCCTGGCCGTCGGCGTACAGATAGCCGAACGGGTCGTCGTCCTCGGGCGTGCTCGGGCCGTTTTCGCCGGGCGTCATCCCTTGGTCTCCTCAGCAGGTGCGGGTGGATGGGTACAGGTCTGGAAAGGCGAGCCTACCCGCTCTGACTGTGCCAAACGGGTGACTCGGACCGCATCAGCTCGCTGACCTGGGGATCACCCGGCGCGTCGGTGCTGTTTGGGACGAGATCGTTTCTCTACGTACATCCGCTCGTCCGCAGACTTCAACACTTCGTCCGCAGTCATGCCGCAGTGTGCCCATCCGATGCCGAAGCTCGCGCCCACCCGGACGGCCCGGCCCTCGGCGCGGATCGGCTGGATGATCTCGTTGCGCAGCCGTACGGCGAGGTCCTGGGCGTCGGCCCGGCCGAGGCCGTCGGCGAGGATCACGAACTCGTCGCCACCGAGCCGGGCCACCGTGTCGCCGTCGCGGACGCCGCGCGAGAGGCGCCGCGCGACCTCGATGAGGACCGCGTCGCCCGCGTTGTGCCCGAACCGGTCGTTGATCGACTTGAAGCCGTCGAGGTCGCAGAAGAGCACGGCGAGACCCTTGGTGCCGTCGTCGCGGTCGTCCTCGGGGGCGACGGTGTGCACGTGGTGGTCGTAGGCGTCGAAGCCCTCCGCGCCCGGACGGAAGTCGAAGCCGTGGCCGGCGACGGCGTCGAAGGCCGGGTGGCCGTAGGCCGCGTCCAGGGACTCCAGACCGCCGGCGTGGGCCGGACGCCGGCACAGCCGGGCGGACAGCCGTGAGCGCAGCTCGGCGGAGTTCGGCAGGCCGGTGAGCGAGTCGTGGGAGGCACGGTGGGCGAGCTGCAGCTCGCGGCGCTTGCGTTCCTCTATGTCCTCGACGTGGGTGAGCAGGAAGCGGGGGCCGTCGGCGGCGTCGGCGACGACGGAGTTGCGCAGCGACACCCAGACATAGGTGCCGTCGCGGCGGCCCAGGCGGAGTTCCGCACGGCCGCCCTCCGCCGAGGTCCGCAGCAGGGTGCCGATGTCCTCGGGGTGGACGAGGTCGGAGAAGGAGTAGCGGCGCATCGCGGAGGCGGGGCGGCCCAGCAGGCGGCACAGGGCGTCGTTGGTGCGCAGTATGCGGCCGTGCTGGTCGCCGCCCATCTCGGCGATGGCCATGCCGGACGGCGCGTACTCGAAGGCCTGCCTGAAGCTTTCCTCGCTCGCCCGCAGGGCCTGCTGCTCGCGCTCCAGGCGGACCAGGGCGCGCTGCATGTTGGCGCGCAGGCGGGCGTTGCTGATCGCGATGGCGGCCTGGAAGGCGTACATCTGCAGGGCCTCGCGGCCCCAGGCCCCGGGACGCCGGCCGTTGCGCGGCCGGTCGACGGAGATGACCCCGAGCAGCTCGCCGGAGGAGCCGCCCTGCACGCCCGGGGTGTACATGGGGGCGAAGAGGCGGTCCGAGGGGTGCCACTCGTCCTCGAAACGGGGCGCGGGCCCGTCCGTGAACCACTGCGGGACGTCGTCGTCGTCCAGCACCCAGCCCTCGGTGTGCGGTATGAAGATGAGGTCGCCCCAGTGCTCGCCCATGGTCAGCCGCCGCTCCCAGGACTCGCGGGAGCCGACCCGGCCGGTGATCAGCGCCTCGGCGGCGGAGTTCCCGGCGAACGCGGCGACGACGAGGTCGCCGTCGGGGCGTACCAGGTTCACTGCCGCCATCTCGTACCCGAGAGCTTGCACGGCGCCGTCGGCGACGGTCTGCAGTGTGTCCGCCAGGCTGCGTGCCGTGTTCATGTCGGCCATGACCTGGTGCAGCTGCCGCAGGGACGCAAGACGGACATACGGCTCCGACTCGGTCTCCATGCTCGCCCTCCCCCCGAGACCTCGCAGCGAATCAAGGGTTGTCTTCGGCGCTTCTTAGGGTGCCTCTTACGGTGCGTTCCGGTTTCCCCGCCACTGAATCACAGCGCGCTGCCCACTCGGTACACAGGGTCAACAATTCCCGGCCCTTGTGACTCAAGTCACAGGCAAACGTGAACAATTGAGTGGAGTTTCTGCGCTTTCTCATGCGTTTGATGACCACAGGATGTGTGGGTTTATGCACAAAGCGTGCCCCGGCGTCTCCGGGCGGTCGGCCCCTGGTCCTAGGACCCGTCTCGGGCCAGGGCCCGATGCGGCCCGCGCCGTGCGGAGATTAGCGTTTCCGGCGTGCTGAAGCCTCCCTCCCCCACCGCCGTCGCCGCTTCCGGGCATGCTGAGGGGGTGAGCAACGACGAGTTCCGGGCCGCGATGTCCCGACTGGCCGCCGGGGTGGTCCTGGTCACCGCGCAGGAACCGCCGCTGGACCCGGACGACCCGAGCGCGCCCGGCATGGAGGACGTCGGCATGACCGCCACCGCCTTCCTGTCCGTCTCCCTCGACCCGCCGCTCGTCCTGGTGAGCCTGCGCGAGGGCTCCCGCATGGACGACCTGCTCGACGAGCAGCCGCTGTGGGCGGTGTCGGTCCTCACCGAGAGCCAGCGGCACATCGCGGGCCGCTTCGCCATGAAGGGCCGCATCAGCGACCGCCTGCTCTTCGAGGACATCCCCTACGTCCGCGGCGAGGTCACCGGCGCCCCGCTGGTGGGCGGTGCGCTGGCCACGCTGGAGTGCCGCACCGAGCAGCGGGTGGCGGCCGGCGACCACACCCTGGTCATCGGCCGCGTCCTGACCGCACACGTCCCGAGCGCGGAGGGCGGACCACTGCTGTACTTCCGCGGCCGCTACCGGCAGTTGGGCTGAGCGGACATCGCCTGGCTGGAGCGCCGGGAACACGCGGTCGGACCGGTCGTGACGTCGCCGGCCGAGGCGTGCGTGCACCCCGCCGGCGTCGCCCGGCCCGGCTGTTCGTGGACGACGACCGCCCGGTCGGCTTCCTCAGGGCCTTCCAGAAAGGCGTCGACGACTCCCGCTGCCGGACCAGACCGGTCTCGGGCGTGTCCGCGCCCCGCACCCGCCGGCGTGCCCTGCCGGCCAGCTGCCGCGCCGCGGCCGGGTTGCGCCCGAGGACGCCGCCGACCTCCTCGAACGGCACCCCGGACAGATCGTGCAGCACGAACGCCAGCCGCTCGGCCGGCGACAGGGTGTAGAGGACGACCAGCAGCGCCGCCCCGACCGAGTCCGCGAGCAACGCGTCCTGTGCCGGGTCCGGTTCGGCGGAGGCGCGCGGGTGCCAGGTGTCCAGGCTCCTCGCCCCGGGAGCGCCGGGAGCGCAGCATGTCGAGGCGGACCCGGCCGACGACGGTGGTCGGCCAGCCCCCGAGGTTGCCCACCTCCCTGGTGTCGGACCGGCTCAGCCGGAACCACGCCTCCTGCACCGCGTCCTCGGCCTCCGCGGCCGAGCCCGGCATCCGGTAGGCGACGGCCCGCAGATGCCCCCGGTACGCTTCGGACCGCTCGGCGAGAAGGTCGTCGTCGTGGTGCTGGTGCTCCTGGTCGCTCATCGGGGTGCCCGGCCTCTTCGTCGTCGGTGGTCCTCTGCCCCACTGACGAACCCCGGGCGCCGAATGTGACGGCTCAGGCCCAGTCCCGGCCCGAACGGCCCCGCTTCGTCTGCGCGCGCTGCTTCTTCTCCCGCAGCCGGCGCTCGTTGATGCCGCGCGGGATCCGGGTCGGCTTGCGCGGCTTGGGCGGGGGCGCGCTCGCCTCCGCGAGCAGGGCGGCGAGGCGTACGGCGGCGGCCTCGCGGTTGCGCCACTGGGAGCGGTGCTGGGAGGCCCGCACGGACACCACGCCGTCGACGAGCCGGCCCGCGAGCCGCTGCAGTGCCCGCTCCTTCCACACCGGCGGCAGCGCCTCGGTGCGGGCGAGGTCGAAGCGCAGCTCCACCTGCGAGTCGGTGGTGTTGACATGCTGCCCGCCGGGCCCGGAGGACCTGGAGAAACGCCACATCAGCTCGGCCTCGGGAAGCGAGACGGAGCCACGGATACGGAGTTCTCCGGAGGCGCCGCCCCCGGACCCCAGGGAAGGACCGGACATGCCGTCCATGTTCCCGGTACCGCCCCGTCTCGTCATCCCGATTTCCGGCCGCGGCCCCCGCACTCGGTAAAGCCGCGGCCCCCGCACTCGGTAAAAAGGGTAAAGGCATCCGGAACCACCGGGACCCCCCTCGACGTTCTTCCCGGTGACGGTAGCTTCATCGGCACCGACACACAGAAATCCAAGGAAGGGACTCCCGACATGGCAGTAAGCCTGTCCAAGGGTGGCAACGTCTCGCTCACCAAGGAGGCTCCGGGCCTGACCGCCGTCACCGTGGGCCTCGGCTGGGACGTCCGCACCACGACCGGCACGGACTTCGACCTGGACGCCTCCGCCATCGCGGTCAACCCCCAGGGCAAGGTCTACTCGGACGCGCACTTCGTCTTCTTCAACAACAAGCAGACCCCGGACAACTCCATCGTCCACACCGGTGACAACCGCACCGGCGAGGGCGCGGGCGACGACGAGGCGATCAACGTCAACCTGGCCGCGCTCCCGGCCGACGTCGACAAAATCGTCTTCCCGGTCTCCATCTACGACGCCGAGAACCGCGGCCAGAACTTCGGCCAGGTCCGCAACGCCTACATCCGCATCGTCAACCAGGCCGGCGGCTCCGAGATCGCCCGCTACGACCTCTCGGAGGACGCCGCCACCGAGACGGCCATGGTCTTCGGCGAGCTGTACCGCAACGGCGCCGAGTGGAAGTTCCGCGCGGTGGGCCAGGGTTACGCCTCCGGGCTGGTCGGCATCGCCCAGGACTTCGGCGTGAACGTCTGACGGACGCGCGTGTCCGCAGGAAGCCCCGGCCCGGCCGCCCGCCGCCGGGGCTCCCGTGGTTCTGGGCGGGAGGAAAACCGGAGGTGGGCCCCGGCTCCTCGGGGATAGCTTGCCTCTGTGATCCTCGAACCGCTGTCCCCCGGCCGGGACCTGCCGCCCCCGCTGCTGGCCGAGCTGACCGCGCTCTACGCGTCCAACCGCGAGTTCCACCGGCTCAGCGGCGACTTCCCCGACCCGGACGCCATACGTCCCGAGCAGGTCGCGGCCGCGCTGGCCGAGGACATGGCCGTGCCGGGCGCCGAGGTGCTGCTCGCCCGCACCGAGGAGGGACGCCTGCTCGCAGTCGCGGGCACGCTGGCCCACCACCCCCAGCCCGCCGACCCGGACCCGTGGATCGGCCTGCTGATGGTGGACGCGGCCGAGCACGGCAAGGGCCACGGCCGTACGTTCGCGGGCCTCCTCGAGCACCGTTTCCGCGCCCAGGGCCGCAGCGCCGTACGGCTCGCCGTCCTGGAGAACAACCCCAGGGCCCTGGCCTTCTGGACCACCCTCGGCTACGAGATCGTCGACCACCGACCCGACCGGGCCCACGGCCGCCCCTGCGCCGTGCTGCGCAAGGTACTGGGCGACGGGGCGCGCACGCCGCGGAGCGCGGCCCGGACCGCCGTCGTCGACCCGGAGGGCGCGGTGCTTCTCCTGCGGTACGACAACGTGGAGGTCGGCGTCCACTGGGCCCTGCCCGGCGGTGGCCTGGAGGCCGGCGAGTCCCCGCGCGAGGGCGCCCTGCGTGAGCTCGCCGAGGAGACCGGCTGGTCCGACCTGGAGCCGGGACCGCTGTTGTGCACCTGGGAACACGACTTCACCCACACCGGCACTCCGGTCCGCCAGCACGAGCACGTCTACGTCACCCGAGGCCCGCGCAGGAACCCGGCCGGTCCCGAGATCGCCGCGGCGCACACGGCCGACGGCATCCTCGCCTGGCGGTGGTGGACGCGTCAGGAACTGACCGAGGCACCCGAACCGGTGTGGCCACCCGGGCTGGCGGCACTGCTGGACGCGTGGGAAGGCTGAGCGGGCGGTGGAGTGGACGACACTGGCCGGGACGGGACTCGGCGCCGTCGTCGGGGTCGGCTCGACGCTGCTCGCCGACCGGGTGCGGTGGCGGCGGGAGACGGGTGAGCGGGACCGGCGCGAGCGCCGGGACGTCTACGTCACCTGCCTGACCAAGTACCGGCTGGCTTATGAGGGCATGTACGCGGCCGCCTCCGCCCACCGGGACGGGCCCGCCGACCACAGGGACGCCGCCGTGCGGGAGGCGTTCCGCGCCTCGGGCTGCGACGAGGTCCGGGAGACCGTGCTGATCTGCGCCCCGCCGGAGATGTCCACGGTCGCCGAGGACGTCTACGCCTCCCTGCGGGCTCTGCTGGAGGTGTTCGCGGCGGGTGATCCGGCCCTGGACACACCGGGGTTCCAGGAACACCGCCTCAGGCACGCGCAGGCCGTGTGGGCGGCGCGGGCGGCGATGCGGACGGCACTGGGGCGGGGAGACTGAGCGTCGTGCGGCCCGTCACGGGTGGGCCGGCTTGCCGTCGCCGTACAGCCAGTCCTTCCAGATCTCGGTGAAGTCCTTGTGCGGTGCCTTCCTCTCCACGTACGCGGTGAAGTCGGCGGTGCTCGCGCTGCCGTGGCGGTGTGCCGCCGCCCAGCCCTGGATGATGGCGTAGAACGTGTCGTCGCCCACCTTCTGCCGGATCTTCTGCAGGACCATCGCGCCGCGCTCGTAGACGGGGCTGTCGGAGATGTGGGCGGCGCTCGACGGCTTCGCCGGCGGATAGGCCCAGATGGCCTCGTTGTCGCCGTCGTAGAGCTCCATGAAGGTCTGCTGGGCGCTCTTGCCTCCGTGGTCCTCCCCGTACAGCCACTGCGCATAGGTCGCGAAGCCCTCGTTGAGCCACATGTCCTGCCAGGACACGGGGGTGACCGAGTCGCCGTACCACTGGTGGGCGAGTTCGTGCACGAGGGTGCCGGTCTCGGGCGCGCCCGGGAAGAAGGGCCGGTTCTGGGTCTCCAGGGCGTAACCGGCGTCGTCGGGGCGGGCGACGATCGCTCCGGCGGAGGAGAAGGGGTAGGGCCCGAAGTTGTACTCCTCCCACTTGATGATGCCGGGGAGCTTCGCGAGCACCTCTTCGGCCGCCTTCTCCTGGGTGGGGTCGACGGCGGTGAGGATCGGCAGTCCGTGCGGGCCGGTGCTGCGGGTGAGGTCGAAGTGGCCGACGGCGACCGTGGCCAGGTAGCTCGCCATGGGCTGCGCGGTGTGCCAGTGCCAGGTCGTCCGGCCGCCCTTGGTGGACTGGTCCGTCAACTCGCCGTTGGAGACGGCCTGCAGGCCCTTGGGAACGGTGACGGTGATGTCGTAGGACGCCTTGTCGGAGGGGTGATCGCTGCCGGGGAACCAGGCCATGGAGCCGACGGGTTCGCCGAGGCCGAGGGCCCCGTCGGCGGTGGGCAGCCAGCCCTCCTCGGAGCCGTCGGGGTCGGTGAGGGTGCGCGGCTTGCCCGAGTAGTGGACGGTGGTGCGGAAGGTCTCGCCCCGGCTCAGGTCGTCGTGCGGGCGGACGGTGAGTTCCTGGCCGGCCCGGTTGAAGCGGGCCTTCCTGCCCTCGACGGCGACCGCGTCCACCTGCAGCCCGGCCAGGTCCAGGTCGAAGGCGGACAGGTTCTGCGTGGCACGGGCGGTGATGACGGCCGTGCCGGTGAGACGGCGGGTGGCGGGGGTGTAGTCCAGGGTGAGGTCGTAGTGCCCGACGTCGTAGCCGCCGTTGCCGGCTTTCGGGAAGTACGGGTCGCGTACGCCGGAGCCTCCGGGGGTGCCGTGCACACCGCCGTCGCACGCGGCGGCGGTGAGGGCGAGGACCAGCAGGGTGGCGACGGCTGGTACCAGGCGCACGGATCTGGACATGTCAGTGATCTTAAGTGCCGGGGTCCGTGTGACCCGGGTGTCGGGGGCTTGTGCCGAGGCGTGACACCATTCCTGCCGTGCTCGACATCGGCTACGCCCTCTCCAACCGGTTCCCGGACCCCCCGCAGACCGACTACCGACGCGCGGACGTCCGGGCGCTGCGGCACGACCTGTTCTGCGGTGACGTGTATCTCGCGGACACCGGGACGGACCAGGAGCTGTCCACGGCCTGGGGATGGGTGCCGGTGCTGGACTTCGCGTGGGCGCTGTGCGACATCGCCGAGCGGCTGGACCGGGACCCGCTGGGCTCCCGCGCCGCCCGGCCGCAGCGAGCCGAGCTGGACTTCACCGAGTCCACCGACCGGATGCTCTTCGAGCGCCGCTTCGGCTGGGTCGACATCACCGCCGACTGGGTGCCCGCCGAGCAGGCCCCGCTGTCCTTCTCGCACGCCGAACTGCGCCGCGAGGCCCGTGACTTCCTGCACGACCTGATCGCCGATCTGACCGACCTCCATGAGGAGCTGGCGGAGAACCCGGCCGTCTGGACCCTGCAGGCCCGCTTTCCCCGGGTGCCGTAGCTGCCACCGCCCTAGCTGCCACGGCCGCCGTAACTGCCGTAGCTGCCGTAAGGCCTACTCCACCCGGATCCCCAGCTCTGCTGCCAGCACCGGAGCCAGGTCGAGCAGTTGCCCCGTGCTGATCACCGCCCCCGACAGCCGGTCCAGCCCCCGCACGATCTCCAGCGGAGCTGCCCCGCGCAGGTCCACGTCCTGCAGTGTGACGCTGCCGAAGTCGGCCTCCCTCAGCACGCAGTCCACGAACTCCACCCGCTCCAGGACCGCGCCCGCGAAGTCCGGCTCGACCAGGACGCAGGACTCGAAGACGACGTCCTTGAGGCGGGCCTCGCGCAGGTTCAAGTAGTCGATCTTGCCGCCGCGGACCACGACCCGCTCCAGGACGGCGCCGTGCACCTGCGTGCCGCCCAGCCGGGCGTCGATCAGCTCGACGTCCCGGAAGGTGGACTCGGCCAGATGCGTGCCCACCCCGCGCAGCCCGGTCAGGACCGAGTCCAGGACCCTGGCCCGGCCCAGCGCTGTCCCGTCCACCGCGCAGCCCGTCAGCGCGCAGTCCATGAACCGGGCGCCCACGCCGTCCTGCCCGCTCAGGTCGGCGTCCCGGAACTCCAGCCCGTCGTAGTCCCCGTCCGGTGCCAGCTCGCCCCCGCGCCACGGCTCGAGGGGCGGCAGCCGCAGCTCCGGCCGTCGCGCGCCCCGCACCGCCGCCCGGCCCGCCGCACGGCCGCCCGTCGCTCTCCTCACCATGCCCCCCATGCTGCACCCCACCACTGACAATCCCCCCGACCTGGCCGAAGAGGACGGGCCCGGTGCCCCGATCAGTGATCCGACCCCAGCGCCGCCAGCGCCTCGTCCGTCAGCCGGTACACCGTCCACTCGTCCTGCGGACGCGCACCGAGCGCCTCGTAGAACCCGATCGCGGGCCGGTTCCAGTCCAGCACCGACCACTCCAGCCGTCCGTACCCACGCTCCACGCAGATCCGCGCGAGCTCGGCCAGCAGTGCCCGCCCGTGCCCGCCCCCGCGTGCGGCCGGGCGCACGTACAGATCCTCCAGGTAGATCCCGTGCACCCCGCGCCAGGTCGAGAAATTCAGGAACCACAGCGCGAACCCGGCGACCTCACCGCTGTCGTCGTCCACCGCCACATGCGCGAACGCCGCGGGCCGCTTGCCGAACAGCGCCTCCCGCAACTGCTCCTCGCTCGCCCGCGCCTCCTCGAGCGCCTTCTCGTACTCGGCCAGCTCACGGATCAGGGCATGGATGACGGGGATGTCGGCGGGCACCGCGGCACGAATCATGAGGGGAGGCTAACCGCGCGCGGCCCGCTCCCGGCACCCGGGCTGTTCCGGTCCGGCTCACCCGGCGCGGAGCCGGCGGCCGATCTCCAGCTGCCGCTCCTCGATCACCCGGCCGGCCGCCACGTCCCACAGCACGTTCTGCAACAGCCGTCCCAGCGTCCAGGCGCGGGCCCGCTCCCGGTCCAGGCCGAGGACATCGGTCATCGCATCGAAGCGCCGGCCGACCTCGGCCGCCTCGAAACGGTTGTCCAGCGCCGGCCACAGCTCGAAGCCGGGGTCGCCCGCGAGCGGCTTGGGGTCGATGGCCAGCCAGTCGGCGCGGTCGGCGGCGAGGACGTTGTCGAAGTGCAGATCCCAGTGCAGCAGCCGGTCGCCGGGCTCGGCGACGACCTCGCGCACGGCGGCCGCGCAGTCGGCGACCAGCCGGCGGACCCGAAGGTCGCAGATCCGCTCCAGCGCCGGCGGGGTCCGCTCCAGCATCGCCGCGGCGATGTCGCCGAGCCTGCGCATCCCCGGCGGCGCCGGGAACGACGTCAGATGCGCCAGCAGCCGGGCCACGACCAAGGCGGCCTCGCGGGTGTCGGCCACGGCGGACAGCATCCGGGACTCGTCCAGCCGCTCCAGCAGCATGGTGCCCGTCCCCGGATCGTGGTCCAGCAGCCGTACGGCGCCGTCGCCGTCCCACACCCGCAGCGCGACCGGCTCGCCCTCGCTCTCCTCGTCCGGCAGCTGCAGCTTGAGGACGGCACGTCCGCCGCCCGCCCGGACCACCGGCAGCACCAGGGCGCTGACGCCGTTCATCGACGGCCCGTCCAGCCGCAGCCCCCAGCGGTCCAGGAAGGCCGCCACCAGATCCGGCAGCCCGGCGACGAACGCCCGGCCCGCCGCGCCGTTGTACCTCTCCTGGGCTTCCGCGAGATCGCCGGGGATGTCAATCACGGACCGGACGATACCGGCGTGCGTGAATCGGCTCATGGGATTCAACCGGGGACTCGGCGGCGTGTGGGCCTTCATCCGCAGTGCTCCCGGCACGTACGTGTGGCTGGCGGTCCTGTTCGTCACGACCGTCGCGCTGCACCAGATGTCGCCGGAGTTCGAGCAGCACTTCCTGCGCCAGCGGTCGACCAACATCCACGAGCTGTCACGCAACCCCGTGCGCGTGCTGGTGGCCAGCGCCATGTGGATCGACAGCGGCCGCTGGCTCCCCTACGTCGTGCTGTACACCGTCTTCCACGCGCCCGCCGAACGCTGGCTCGGCACGGCCCGCTGGCTGGCCGTGTGCGCGCTGGCGCACGTCCTGGCCACGCTGATCAGCGAAGGGGCCCTGCTGAAGGCGATCCGCGACGGCATCGCCCCGCACGCGGCGGTCAACACACTCGACATCGGCGTGAGTTACGCGCTGGCCGGGATGGTCGGCGTGCTCACCTACCGGATCGCGGTGCCCTGGCGGTACGTGTACCTGATCGTGGTGCTGTCCGTCTTCGGGCTGTCGCTGACGCAGGGCCGGACGTTCACCGGACTCGGCCACTTCGTCTCCCTGCTGATCGGACTGGCCTGCTATCCGCTGAGCCGGGGCCGCGGAAAAGCATGGAATCCGAAGGAGACACTGACCGGTCTCAGGGATTAACGTCCCGGCCATGAACAGCTCGGCAAGCAGTGCCGTCAACGGCGGGATCTCCTACTGGTACGCGGACGACGGTCTCCCGGCGGTCCGCGAGCCGCTGCCCGGGGACGCGACCGCCGACGTCGCGATCATCGGCGGCGGCTACACCGGCCTGTGGACGGCCTACTACCTGAAGAAGGCCGCCCCCTTCCTCCGCATCACCGTGCTGGAGCAGAAGTTCTGCGGCTACGGCGCCTCCGGCCGCAACGGCGGCTGGCTGTACAACGGCATCGCCGGCCGCGACCGGTACGCCCGGCTGCACGGCCACGAGGCCGCCGTACGCCTGCAGAAGGCCATGAACGACACGGTCGCCGAGGTGATCGCCGTCGCCGAGGCCGAGGGCGTCGACGCCGACGTGCACCGGGGCGGCGTGCTGGAAGTGGCCACGACCCCGGCCCAGTTGGCCCGCCTGAAGGCCTTCCACCAGCACGAGCTGTCGTACGGCGAGAAGGACCGCGAACTGTACGGCGCCCGGGAGACCGCCGAGCGGATCCGGATCGCGGACGCCGTGGGCTCCACCTGGACCCCGCACGGCGCCCGCCTCCACCCCGTGAAGCTCGTCAAGGGCCTCGCGGCCGTGGTGGAGGCCCTCGGCGTCACCATCCACGAGTCGACGCCGGTCACCGAGATCCGCCCCAAGCACGCCGTGACCCCCTACGGCACCGTCCGCGCCCCCTACGTCCTGCGCTGCACCGAGGGCTTCACGGCGTCCCTGAAGGGCCAGCGGCGCACCTGGCTCCCCATGAACTCGTCGATGATCGCCACCGAGCCGCTGACCGAGGAGCAGTGGGCGTCCATCGGCTGGAACGGCCGCGAAACCCTGGGCGACATGGCGCACGCCTACATGTACGCCCAGCGCACCGCCGACGGCCGGATCGCGCTCGGCGGACGCGGGGTGCCGTACCGGTTCGGCTCGAGGACGGACAACGACGGCCGTACCCAGCGGGCGACCGTCGAGGCCCTGCACGAGATCCTGACCCGCTTCTTCCCGTCCCTGGCCGGGGTGCGGGTGGCGCACGCCTGGTCGGGTGTGCTGGGGGTGCCGCGCGACTGGTGCGCCACGGTGACGCTCGACCGGTCCACCGGCCTCGGCTGGGCCGGCGGCTACGTCGGCTCCGGCGTCGCCACCACCAACCTGGCCGCCCGCACCCTGCGCGACCTGGTCCAGCAGGACTCCGGCCAGGGCGGCCGCACCGAGCTGACCGACCTGCCCTGGGTGAACCACAAGGTCCGCAAGTGGGAGCCGGAGCCCTTCCGCTGGCTCGGCGTCCACGGCATGTACGCCACCTACCGCACCGCCGACCAGCGCGAACGTCTCCGTCCGGGGACGGAGTCCTCGCGGCTGGCGAAGGTGGCGGACCGGGTGGCGGGGCGGCACTGAGCGGACGGGCCGGCCCCGGCACCGGCCCCGGCACCGCCCCGCGACCGGGAGGGACTCAGTTCCCCCGGCGTGCCGCCCCCGCCAGGATCCAGCCCTCGACCGCCTCGTACTGGCGGCGCTGCTCCGCCGCCTTCTGCCGCCCGGAGAGCACCGTGCCCAGCCAGCCGAGGCCGAAGCCCAGCGGGACGGACACCAGCCCGGGGGTGGTGAAGGGGAACCAGTTGAAGTCGGCGTTCGGGAAGGCGGCGAAGGAGGAGCCGGAGACGAGGTTGGTGCCCGTCATGAGGACGATGGTGGCCACCGAGCCGCCGATGAGGGTGAACAGCAGCCCCATGCGGGTGTAGCGGCGCCAGAAGAGGCTGTAGACCAGCGCCGGTGCCAGCGCGGACGCGCCGAGGGAGGCCGACAGCAGGGCCAGCGGCTGCAGGTTGTGGTGCTGGACGAGGATCGCCAGAAAGATCGTCGGCGCGCCCACGGCGAGGGCGGACAGTCGGGCGAGGGTCATCTCGCGGCGGGCCGAGGTCGGCTTCGCGCGGCTCGCGAACAGGTCGTGCGCGAGGGTGTTGGCGCAGGCCAGGATCATCCCGGCGACCGAGGCGAGCAGGGTGAGGAAGAGCGCCGTCGCGACCATGGTGAACAGGAAGGTCTCGGCCGTCGACACATCGGGCCCGAGGGCGGCCCGCGACCCGAGCAGGTAGGCCGTCCTGCCCGTCGGGTCGGCACCCGCGATGGTGGCACGGCCGATCAGTGCCGTCGCGCCGAAGCCGACGATGGTGATGATCAACGTGAAGAGGGCGACGCACGGCACGGCCCAGGACATCGACCGGCGCACCTGACGCGCGCTGCGCGCCGTGTACATGCGCATGGTGATGTGCGGCAGGCAGGCGCCTCCGAGGACGACGGTCAGCTGGGCGCTGATCATGTCGAGCCGGGGGTAGGAACCGCCGGCGAACTCCAGACCGGAACGCAGGAAGGCCGGCCCCACTCCGCTCCGTCCCGCCGCCGCGGCGAACAGCTTGCCCGTGTCCCAGTCGAACTGCCGCAGCACCAGGACGGCCACGATCGCGCCGGAGCCCAGCAGCATCACGATCTTCAGGATCTGGACGAGTGCCGTGCCCTTCATGCCGCCGATCGCCGCGTAGCTGATCATCAGGGCGCCGATGCCGAGGGTGCACGCGGTCTTCAGGGAGTCGCTGGAGAAGCCGAGGATGAACGCGAGCAGATCGCCGGTTCCGGCGAGTTGGAGCAGCATCATGGGCACCAGCGCCGTGATCGTCGCGGCGCAGGCGGCCCCGCGCACGGCCCGCCCGGGCATGCGCCGCGCGAGGACGTCGCCCATGGTGAACCGTCCGGCGTTGCGCAGGGGCTCCGCCAGCAGGAACATCAGCAGCATCAGGGACAGGGCCGTGCTCAGCGCCAGGACGACACCGTCGTAGCCGTAGATCGCGATGACCCCGCCGGTGGACAGCACCGTGGCGGCGGAGATGTAGTCGCCGGCGATGGCGAGGCCGTTGCGCATCGCGGACAGCGACCCGTAGCCCGTGTAGAACTCGTCGAGGTCGTCCCGGTCGGGCCCCGTCATCACGCACAGCAGCAGGATGATCGTGGCCACCGCCGTGAACGCCACCAGGGACATCGCGTGCGTGGAACTGCTGAAGCCGGTCACCGCGTCGCCCCCCGCCCCGCGTCCGCCGCGGCCTGCTCACGGATCCGGTCCGCGATCGGGTCGACCCTCCGGCGCGCCGTGTGCTCGTACAGCGCGATGGCCAGGCACGTCACAGGTATCTGCAACAGCCCGAGCAGCAGTCCCGACGTCAGGCCGCCCGAAATCACACCTGTCATCAGCGAGGGAGCGAACGCGGACAGCACGAGGAAGAGCGTGAAGTACCCGAGCGCCGTGAACGTCGCGACGCGGCGCTGCCGGCGGTAGGCGCCGCGCAGCAGGCGCAGCTCACCGTGCGCGCTCGGTGCCGGGGGGCGCGGCGCGCCCCGGCCGGTGGACTCCGACTGCTGCCACAGCTGCGCGACGTAGGAGGGCGACGACGGGAAGGCGGCCCCGTACGGCGGTGCCGGGGGGCGCGGATACTCCGGGTACTCCGGGGACGAGAACGGGTCTGTCATCCCGACTCTCCTTGCATGGCTCAGGTCCGTGCGGACGGCAGGGAGTGGGGGGTGAACGCACGTTACTCGTGCGTATGGTGTTTGGCGAGGGCCGGCGGAGACCAATCGCGCCCATGAGCGTGGTCGTGCGGAGGTTCCCGGGGCGGGCATGCCGAAGCCGGCGACACGTCCCCCGTCGTCATGGCAGACGATGCCGCGCAGTTGACATTGCCGCTGCACGCGGCGGTGATTGGCCGGGGCGGCTTGCCGGCACCCTGCGCCTCGGTCGCTCGTCCACCGAGGTCCGGTGTAGACGATGCAGATCTCGGAGCACAGCCAATGCCGCCCCGGACCGATCACCGGCCGGGGCGTTCGTGCCGTTCAGAATGAGAGCCCCCTGTCGGATTCGAACCGACGACCTTCGCTTTACCGGCGGAGACCAACGCGGTCCAGATCCTGATGTGGGTTGTCGTGGCCGTGGCGGCCCTCCGGTGTACCGCAACGGCCACGAGCTCGGACACCTGAGCCGCCGCGGATACCAGCTCACCGGGCTGAGTACACGTCAGTTTGGCAGGCTGGTCACCGCACGGATCACGCGGGTGACGCCCTGACGTCGAAAGCCAGGTGCACCGAGACAGAGACGAACGTCTCGGGAGCACTCGCCAGCCCGCCCCTCCCGCGGGCCGGCACATGGATCCGGGTGCCCGTGGGGTTCGAGCACCCGGATACAACCTTCGCTTGTCTATGTCAGGGGATGTCGCTCACTGCTGAGGCTCAGTACCAGCCCCACCCCCAGCCGCCGCCCCAGCCCCAGCCGCCCCAGCCCCATCCCCAGCCGCCGCCCCAGCCCCAGCCCCAGCCACCGCCGCCATGGTGGTGGCCCCATCCCCAGCCACCGCCGTCGTGGTGGTAGGTGACGACGTGCTGCGGGGCAGCGGTGGTGGCGGCCGCGTGGGCGGCTCCAGCCCCGGCCGCGATGGCCAGGATCGGCGCCGAGCAAATTGTGACGGCCACTCTCTTCATACGTGTGGTGTGCGCGCGCATGATTCGCCCCTCTCCGGAGGGTCTCTGGTTTTCACGGCGGCCTCCACGGGCCGCCCGCCCGCGCTCGGAGCCTGCGCGTAGCTCCGGCGCCCATCCACCGCATGTGCCTGCGGCGGTCACCATCAGCGGCAAGAAACCGGCATAAATGGCTTTTGCCTTAAACGTACGACAAGGTCACCAGGCAGTCAAAACGAGGAACCGAGCCTGGGCCCGGTGCGCCAGCTGTGAACCATATGAGGCCTCAAACTCGCGCCGGCTGACTGGCAACGCCCCGGCTTCCGGGAAGACTACTTCGACGCTGTTCTCGACGCGGTAGCTGACTACCGCCGTCTCCGGGCGGAAATGTTCCAGCGGTCGTAGCTGCCGCTGAAGCGTGGTTAGAGCCTCACTGGCCGGACACCTTCTCGCGTTCCCCGTCGCGAGCTCTCCCCGTGGACGCTGGACGAAACGCTGAGGTTCCTCGAGGAGGCGCGCCGCGATCCGCTCTACGCCGCCTTCGTCCTGGCGGTCTCCATGGGCCTGCGGCGCGGCGAGATCCTCGGGCTCCGCTGGTCGGACGTGGACCTTGAGCATCGAGTGTTGCGGGTCAGCAAGCAGGTGCAGCGCGTGGGCGGGGAGCTCTACGAGAACACCACCAAGAGCGGCTGGGCGTGTCCGGTGCCCCTCCCCCTCATCTGCCTTGCTGCGCTCCGCTGGCACCGGCTGCGGCAGACCGAGGCTGCACGGGTCAAGGGAGTCGAGCTGTCCCCGTCGTCGTACGTCTTCACCACTCCATGGATCGCCTGCTCAGGCGCCGTGTCGACCGTGAGTGACTGCCCGCGTTGATGTCACCCGTGGATGTCGAACGCCCCGGACCGATCACCGGCCGGGGTGTTCGTGCTGTTCAGAGTGAGAGCCCCCTGTCGGATTCGAACCGACGACCTTCGCTTTACAAGAGCGGCGCTCTGACCAGCTGAGCTAAGGAGGCGTGCACGCGGGTGCTCGTGCAGTGTACCCAGGTCCGCGGCGCGTCCTGTCGAAAATTTCCGCGAAGTTCACAGTCCTCGAGGTACTGACAGACTGCGTGAACGCCAGGTACCGTCCTGAGCCAGTTCACTCGTGTGGACTACACCAACCACCTTCCTACAACGGATCGTCCGGCACGTTCCTGCCGGTAGAAGGGGGCCCATTCACCATGGCCACTGTCACGTTCGACAAGGCGACCCGGATCTACCCGGGTTCCACCAAGCCCGCCGTCGACTCGCTCGACATCGCGATCGAGGACGGCGAGTTCCTCGTCCTGGTCGGCCCGTCGGGTTGCGGAAAGTCCACCTCGCTGCGGATGCTCGCGGGCCTGGAGGACGTCAACGCCGGCGCCATCCGCATCGGTGACCGCGACGTCACCCACCTGCCGCCCAAGGACCGGGACATCGCCATGGTGTTCCAGAACTACGCGCTCTACCCGCACATGACGGTCGCCGACAACATGGGCTTCGCGCTCAAGATCGCCGGCGTCAACAAGGCGGAGATCCGGCAGAAGGTCGAGGAGGCCGCGAAGATCCTCGACCTCACCGAGTACCTGGACCGCAAGCCGAAGGCGCTCTCCGGCGGTCAGCGCCAGCGTGTCGCCATGGGCCGCGCCATCGTGCGTGAGCCGCAGGTCTTCCTCATGGACGAGCCGCTGTCCAACCTGGACGCCAAGCTCCGGGTCTCGACCCGTACGCAGATCGCGTCCCTGCAGCGCCGCCTGGGCATCACCACCGTCTACGTCACCCACGACCAGGTCGAGGCCATGACGATGGGCGACCGCGTGGCGGTCCTCAAGGACGGCCTCCTGCAGCAGGTCGACTCGCCGCGCAACATGTACGACAGGCCCGCGAACCTCTTCGTCGCCGGCTTCATCGGCTCCCCCGCCATGAACCTGGTCGAGGTCCCGATCACCGACGGCGGCGTGAAGTTCGGCAACAGCGTCGTCCCGGTCAACCGCGACGCCCTGAAGGCCGCCTCCGACAAGGGCGACCGCACGGTGACCGTGGGTGTCCGTCCCGAGCACTTCGACGTGGTCGAGCTGGGCGGCGGCGCGGCCGCCTCCCTGACCAAGGAGAGCGCGGACGCCCCGGCCGGTCTCGCCGTGTCCGTGAACGTGGTCGAGGAGCTGGGCGCCGACGGCTACGTGTACGGCACCGCCGAGGTCGGCGGCGAGGTCAAGGACCTGGTCGTCCGCGTCAACGGGCGCCAGGTGCCGGAGAAGGGCTCCACGCTGCACGTCGTGCCGCGGCCGGGCGAGACCCACGTGTTCTCGACCTCGACGGGTGAGCGCCTCTCCGACTGACCAGCGGGTTTGTACCGAGGTTGACGGAAAGGGCCCCGCGGAGCACCGCGGGGCCCTTTCCGTATCGGGCATAGCCCCGGAAATACCCCGGCCCCGCGACCATTCCGGGTGGGGCAGGTCAACCCCCTACCCAGAAAAAGTCGCCTCTCCGTCCCCCGAAGGGGTGACTAAATGTCGCCAAATCATTACCCCGCGCTACTCTCACACGCGTGAAGCACTCCACCACGCCACAGACGCGACGCGGCCACCGGGGCGGCCCTGCCCGCCGGATCGGCCGCACTCTCGCCCTCGTCCTGCCCGTCGTCCTGGTGCTCTCCGGAACCCTCGCGGTCACCCGGGTCAACTGGACCGGGAGCCCCTCCAGCTCGCTGCTGGCCGCCTCGGACGTCTCCCCGGCGAAGGTCTCCACCAAGACGGTCTCCCGCGCCCCGCAGGACGTGCTCCGCGACCAGCTGGTCGGCGAGCTGCAGGACAAGAATCCGGCGGTCGTCCTCACCCACCTCCAGCAGGCCGTCAACGGACACCCTTCGCTGGCCCGGCACTGCTCCGCCATCGCCCGCACCCTGGGCCAGGCCGCGGTGCGCATCTACGGCGCCTCGCGCGCCCAGTCCTACGCCCGACCGGTGTGCGACACGTCGTTCGCCTCGGGTGTGCTCGCCGCGCACAGCTGACGGTCCCCGGTAAGGGGTCCCCGAGGACCGCGCCGCCGCCGGGCGGCGCGGGTCGGGCGCCACGTACAGTGCGGTCATGACCCATCCCAACGCCGCGTCGCGCCCCACTCAAGCCGTGGTCCTGGCCGGTGGCCAGGGCTCCCGGTTGCGTCCCTACACCGACGACCGGCCCAAGCCGATGGTCGAGATCCCTGGCACGGGCACTCCGATCATCGGCCATCAGCTGACCTGGCTCGCCGAGGAAGGCGTGACCGACGTGGTGGTCTCCTGCGGCCACCTCGCCGACGTCCTGCAGAAGTGGCTGGACTCCGCCGACCTGCCCGTCTCGGTCACCACCGTCGTGGAGACCGAGCCCCTCGGCCGCGGCGGCGGCCTCAAGTACGCCGCCGCGCATCTCCCCCATCCCGACCGGCCCTGGTACGCCACCAACGGCGACATCTGGACCCGTTTCTCGCTGCGGGACATGGCCGACTTCCACACCGAACGGGATGCCGTCGCGACCCTGTCCCTGGCCCGGCCGCGGATCCCGTGGGGCGCGGTGAAGACCGACGGGTTCGGGCACATCACCGACTTCATCGAGGCCCCGCCCTCGACGTTCGAGATCAACGCCGGTGTGTACGTCTTCTCGCCCGAGTTCGCCGAGTTGCTGCCGGAGCGGGGCGACCACGAGCGCACGACGTTCCCCGGGCTCGCCCGGGAGCGGAAGCTCTTCGGCTTCCCGATCCCGCAGGGCGCCTACTGGCGGGCCATCGACACCGCCAAGGACCTGACCGAGGCGGCCAAGGAGCTCGCCGCTCTGGGGCGGTAGCCGTATGCCGGAAAGGGCCCCGTACCTCCCTGG
This sequence comes from Streptomyces sp. NPDC046759, assembly GCF_040645475.1. Lineage (NCBI taxonomy): Bacteria > Bacillati > Actinomycetota > Actinomycetes > Kitasatosporales > Streptomycetaceae > Streptomyces > Streptomyces sp. NPDC046759. The sequence goes on from NZ_JBEYYJ010000027.1 coordinate 144,467, forward strand.
CGGTTTCTAGGGGTCGTCGCAACACGTGGTCGTGTTGATCAGGCCGCGAGCAGTTTATGCAGGCGCTCGGCTGGGGTTTCCCAGCCGAGCGTT